>NZ_BAAHYZ010000018.1:0-96334 GCF_054657295.1 Desulfocastanea catecholica | reverse complement strand
AAAAATAGTATTGTGTTCGTGTATTATACGCTATTATGTTCGATTGTCTGTTGTATATCTACTTAAAATGCAATTATAAATTGGTATCTCTCTGCAAGGGATCTTTCTCCGGCTGCTTCTATATCTCTCTTACTCCGATGTTTTTACATAATGAAAATGGATAAAAAAACGAAGTTACTCCAGGCGCTCCCTAAAGTGGATGAATGTATCGGCATGCTTTTAAAAGATGCTGTCTCCGATGCACCGTCCAGGGTAATCAAGAGTGTTGTACAAAATTCCATTGCGCTGGAACGGGAAAAGATACTTCGTGACGATCCGCAATGCAATGAACGTACCCCTGAGGAATGGGCAGGGATATTCAAAAAAAATATTGCTCGTAAGCTTACCCCTCATTTCAAGAGGGTTTTCAACGGGACCGGTGTGGTCATCCACACCAATCTCGGTCGCTCAATACTGTCCCAAAAAACAACCGACAGTCTGGTGCAGGCGGGTGGGTACTATTCAAATCTGGAATTTAATCTGGAATCCGGCAAGCGGGGCAGCCGATATAGTCTGGTTGAAGACATTATCTGTGAATTAACCGGTGCTGAAGCAGCCCTGGTGGTCAACAATAATGCTGCTGCGGTTTTTATTGCGCTGGATACCCTGGCCAAGAACCGGGAGGTTATCGTTTCCCGCGGACAGCTGGTGGAAATCGGCGGGTCATTTCGTATACCCGATGTCATGGCAAAAAGTGGTGCCACTCTTGTAGAAGTTGGGGCGACTAACAGAACACATCTCTATGACTATGAAAGGGCCATAACTGAAAACACCGCGCTGCTGCTGCGGGTGCATACCTCCAATTATCGTATTATCGGTTTTACCGCGGAGGTGTCGGCAGAAGAGATGGTTGTCCTGGCCCGGAAAACCAATCTGGCAACCATGGAAGACCTTGGCAGCGGCAGCTTGATTGATTTATCCCAGTTTGGCTTTCCTAAGGAACCAACGGTCCAGCAAATCGTCGAAGCCGGTGTTGATGTGGTCACTTTTAGTGGCGATAAGTTGCTTGGTGGACCGCAGGCAGGAATAATTGTCGGAAAAAAAGACGCCATAGCCGCAATCAAGAAAAATCCTTTAAACAGAGCCCTGCGTATTGATAAATTTACCCTGTCCTCGCTGGAAAGTGTTTTGCGTGAATATTTTGACACAACCAGGGCATTGAAAAACGTTCCCACTCTGGCGATGTTGACCATTACCTCGGAAGAGCTTAAAAAACGAGCCCAGAGGATGCAACGCCAGCTGAAAGCGAGGATTGACAGGCAATGCAGGATGACAATTGTTCCAACAATCTCCAGGGTCGGCGGCGGGGCGCTGCCCGAGTTCGGCCTCGATAGCTGGGCCATTGATATGCAGCCTCATGGTATGAAGCTCAGTGTTTTTGAAAAGAGATTGAGGAGTCTCCCCATACCGCTGATCGGCAGGATTGAAAATCATCAATTTCTCCTGGATGTTCGAACTATTCAGGATCGGGAGATAAAAGAGCTGGTGTCGACGGTAGCCGAATTTTTTAGTTCTTTTGCTCAAAGAGAAGGTGAAGACATTGCTTGAATCCTTTCCGACCTTATCTGAAAACAACATCCTGACCATTGAGGATTTTTCAAGGTTCTCCATGAGTTATGCTGAGATGCTGCAGAAAATTCTCCCGGTGACGAATTGCGTTGCTTTTGCTTTTTCCGCCGAACAGGCAGAGGTCCATTTTAGCGAAAACAGTGCTGCTGCAGAGCTGTTGCGTCTTTTTAAGCAACTGAGGGAAGACAGCGCTCGTTATGTCATTCATGCGGATTACCTGATGCTTGCTTTTACCGTAAAGGGTGGGGCGAAATGTGTTGCGCTTATCTCCGGAGCTGATCCTCTTTTTCTGCACAAGGTGAGTGAAGATTATTTGCTTGGGATACAGGAAAAAGTGGCGCGGGAGTTCCTCCTGTTGAAGCAGGCGCGTGTGGACAGTCAGACGGGGTTACTCAATGTGTCCAATTTGTATTCCCTGCTTGATATGTACGGCGCGACGGAAGGGTTGCATCTGATACTTCTGGAACTGCCTCCGAAAAGAACGTCTTTTCAGTATCTTGTGCGTTACTCGCAAAAATGTGCCACGCTTCTGCTTAATTTTGTGCAGGCGGATTCCGGGTTGCACTGTCTCGGGCAATCGGTTTTTGCCCTTGTACTCCAAGAGGATCACGAAGGAGGAGGGCTTGAAATTGAGAGCGCCCTTGTCACGTATCTTAAAAGAGAAGGCTGCCACAGAGTTCATGTCGGATCGAGTTTTTTTAAAAAAATGGGTTCAGGAGAACAGCAGACCGCCCATCATGGCCGGCGACTACTCGATGAGGCCTGGACTGCCCTTCGTCATGCGGCAAAACGTGGTCCGTTCAGTTTTTGTGACTTTGCCCTGCTTGCTCATCCGGAAAACCATCCACTCGCACCACCCGATCGCAACCTTGTGCGCAGGTTGGACAGGTTATGGGTACAATCGGATATGTTCTGCCTGGTTCGATTTGCCGGTGACAACGCTGACTGTCCGGCAAGTCGCGTGGTCCTCCCTTATATCAATAGGGGTGAGTCTCTGGCAGGAGGCGATGATATCTTTGTTTATCTGGACGGAGTAACCCCGGGTGAAGCCCTTGACTGGGCGAAGAACGTCATTCGTCAGACAGATAATCCCGAGAAGAATATCCATATATCGGCCGGGGTGAGCAGTTATCCGTATGGTGATTTTAAAAAATCGGAGATGGTTAGTAACTGTCAAAAGGCTCTGCTGCATGCCGCATTTTTTGGCAAATCAAGTGCAGTCGTCTTTGATGCGGTGAGTTTGAATATCAGCGGTGATATCTACTTTGGAGATGGTGATCTGGCAAAGGCGGTCAAGGAATACAAAAGAGGCTTGCTGTGTGATAACCTCGATGTCAATCTGCACAACAGTCTCGGTGTTGCCTTGGCGATGATGAATAAGCTTACCTCGGCTCTGCAGAGTTTTCAGCGTGGATTGGCCATTGACGGACACAGCTTCATGGCCTTATACAATCTTGGCCTGGGGGAACAGGCCCGTAACAGAAAAGCCGAAGCCCTGCAGTATCTCGAGAAAGCATTGCAGTACTATAGTCCTGAAGATGACGGAAAGGAACTGGTTGGCGATCTTATCCTGCAGCTTGGCATAATTTCCTGTGAACTTGGTAAGTATGCGGCTGCGCTGGCCTATCTTATCCCATGGCAGAAGGAAAACGACACCACGCAAAATGCCGGTCGGGTGCATTATTATCTCGGCGAAGCGTATTATGGCATGAAAAACAATGGCAAAGCCATGGAAGCGTTGCAGCGGGCCTTGAGATTTGACGAATTCGACGACAGAGCCATGAATTTGCTCGGGCGTATCTACCTTGAAGAGGGAGAGGGAGACCAGATTGCTCTGTCGCTGTGCCGAAAAAGTGTCGAGCTGGAGCCCGGCAACTTCCGCTATATGTTATATCTTGCCGAGGTGTTGTTACGTTGTGGATCACCCCAGGAAGCGAAGGAGAATCTCTACCGCTGTCTGAGGAACCAGGATTGCAAAATGAAAGCCCAGCTACTTCTCGGTCGGACCTATACACTGGAAAAGCAGTATCGCCGGGCCGAAAGCTGGTTCCTGAAAGTAATGCAGCAGGAAGATCATCGCCCGGATTTATATGAAAAAGCGGTAAAGGGCTTGCAGAAAATTCGCAGCAAAATAATGCGATAACAGGAAACATATGAGCAAGATGAATAACGGCAGAATAATAAGAGAACCAAAATATGTACTCGATAACACCGTCGTCGGTGACTCATGGCGCATGTTCCGGATAATGTCCGAGTTCGTCGAAGGGTTTGATGCCATGTCGGCAATTGATGTCCCGGCAGTGACTATCTACGGCTCGGCGAGAATTCCGGTGCATCACAGACATTATCTCCTTGCGGAAAAAATAGCAGCTGGTCTGGCGCAGGCAGGGTATTGCGTCGTGACCGGCGGGGGACCCGGTATCATGGAGGCTGCCAATAAAGGGGCTTCCGAGGCGGGCGGGGTCTCGGTTGGCTTAAATATTGATCTGCCGCATGAACAAGAGCCTAACCCTTATACAAATTTTCCACTGAATTTTAAATATTTCTTTGTAAGAAAGGTACTGTTTATGAAGTATTCCACCGGCTTTGTCTGCATGCCTGGGGGTTTTGGTTCCCTTGACGAGCTTTTTGAAGCGCTGACCCTCATTCAGACGCAAAGGATCAAACCATTTCCCATAGTTCTTGTCGGCAGTGATTTTTGGGCTGGACTTGTTGACTGGATAAAAGATAAACTTGTGGGGAGTGGGAACATCAGTCCGGAAGACATGTTGTTGTTCAAGGTCCTCGATGATGCCGATGAGGTAGTAAACTACTTAAAAGAGACGATCCAGGCTTAACCGTATGCAATACGTCTTTGATAAAAATAAAAAACAAGATTTCAACATGGCTAAGTAAATCAAAAGGAATCGGGGTGTTATATGGCTCAAATAGATGGCTTTTTCAAATTAATGAATGATGAGGGGGCATCCGATCTGCACATGGTGTCGGGTCAGCAGCCATTGCTTCGCATTCGCGGGGATATGGAGCGGGTGAAATTCAAGAAGATGGGCAATGATGAACTCCGAGCCATGCTCTATGAGATATGCCCCGAAGAGAAAATTAAGGTCTTTGAAGAGACCGGAGATATCGATTTTGGCTATGAGATTCCCGGCCTGGCGCGATATCGGTGCAATTTTTTTCAACAGAAATATGGTATTGGGTCTGTTTTTCGTGAAATTCCCAGTGAGATAATGACCGTCGAGCAGCTTGGGTTGCCGCCGGTAATTGCCCGCCTGGCGCACCTGCCGAAAGGGCTGGTGCTGGTAACCGGACCAACCGGTTCGGGAAAATCCACCACCCTTGCCGCTATTGTCGATGAGTGTAACAAGACCCGAAAAGATCACATACTTACTATTGAAGATCCTATCGAATTTGTCCATAAGAGTCAGAAATGCATCATCAACCACCGGGAAGTGGGAACCCATACCAACAGCTTTGCCGCCGCCCTTCGCGGAGCTCTGCGTGAAGATCCGGATATAATCATGGTTGGTGAGATGCGTGATCTCGAAACCATTGCCCTGGCCATGGAAGCGGCCATGACCGGCCATTTGGTATTCGGCACCCTGCATACCATAAATGCCATGAAAACGGTCGATCGTATTATTGAAATTTTCCCGGCCAATCAACAGGGACAGGTGCGGTCGACCCTTGCCGACGCACTGAAGGCAGTTGTCTCGCAGACGCTGTTTAAAAGGGTAGACATTAAAGGTCGGTGCGCCGCTCTGGAGATACTTATAGCCACCCCGGCGGTGAGAAATCTTATTCGGGACGCCAAGACCTTTCAGATCCTCTCGTCGATGCAGACCGGCAAAAAATATGGCATGCAGACCCTTGATGATGCAATTATGATTTTGCTGGACAAGAAGATGATCAGCCCGGATGATGCGTATTCCAATTCGGTGGAAAAGGCCAGATTTCTTAAATACCTCAAGAAAGCCCCCTCGGATTTTACCGAGGTGTGATCTCTTCCTCGTCGAGCAGCACGGAACGGAAAGAAGAGAGAGGACTGCTGTCTTCTCTCTCGTAGCCGTATATTTTCGAGCTCTCCTGCCCGACAATGACCTGCAAGGTACCCTGGTCGGAAGTAGTAAAAAGTTTGATTGATTGATTTTCACACTCTCTTGCCAGACCCTGGTGGGGAAAATATCCTTTTGTCGATCGACCTGCGGACACGAGGAGGTGTTTTGGGGCAACAGCCTGCAGAAAATGGCGGGAATTTGAGGTAATCGACCCATGATGCGGAGAAAGCAGGATATCTGCATTGAGATGAAAACCTTGATCTATCAGAGCCTGTTCAGTGCTTCTACCGATATCTCCAGGAAAAAGAGCACAAAACTGCCGGGCACAGGCTTTGACGACAAGGCCGTTGTTGCCACTGTTGGCGGACGCATAGCCAAGGGCGCTATTCGCCCCGGCTGAAATATTTGCCACGCATTGAAGAGACGTCGACTCCTCCTGCAAAAAATCACCATTTTCAGGGATAGAAACCGCTGCCCCCTGATTTTCCGCAAGGTGTACCAGACGCTTGAAGGTATTGTCATGACCATCTTTATCTCTTACCCATACTCTTCTTGGCAAAAAATGTTTGATAATAAAGCCAAGACCATTGTAGTGATCTGCGTCCGGATGGGTGATAATGACCGCGTCAATTTTGCCTATTCCCTTGGTCCATAAGAAGGGGGCAATGACCCTCTCTCCGACACTGGTGGTTGCAAATGAAGATCCGCCACCGTCGATAAGTACTCGAAGACCTGATGGATATTCCAAAAAAGTGGCGGTGCCCTGGCCGACATCGAGATAAGAGATGCGAAAAAAACCTTCCCTTTGGGCCTGATAGTCTTTTGGCGGGTGGATAAACAGCCAGATGCAGACAGAGAGCGAGCAGAGTGCCGGCAAGGTCCACCATTTTTTTTTCGAACAGGAATAAGCGAAACCCGTAAGGCTGTAGAAATAGATGACGAGGAGCCATGTTGGCGGTGTCGGCAGCCAGATAGTGGAAAACGAAAAAGAAGAGAAGAAGGCTGCGGCGTGCATTGCTGCGTCCAGCCCCATTGCGCCGAACTGCAGCAGGCAGGTGGCTGTTTCCGGTTGCAGGAAAATAAAGGGGATGGCGAGAAAACCCGCAGCCAGGCTCCACAGACAGATCAGTGGTTCTATAACCAGGTTGGCCAACGGACCGACAGTGGAAAACCGGTTAAAGGAGGTCAGGGCGATCGGGGCTGTGGCCAGGTTGGCGACCAGTGAGACTAAAAGACCGGCTGCCAGCCAATTGACGATCTTTTCTCTTCTTGGCGGCTGGGCTGATGACTCGGTTGAAGTAAAAAGCAGTCTTTTCAGGATGGGCAAAAGAAAAAGAATGCCGATAATTGCCGAAAAAGACAGTTGAAAGGAGACGGTAAATAACTGCACAGGATCGATAGCCAGAATGAGCAGTGCGGCAAAGGCGACAAGCGCTCCGGGCGACTTTTGCCGATTGGTGCAGAGCGCCACGATGACCACCGAACTCATGATCACCGCACGCACAACCGGTGTGTTCATCCCGGCGAGCAGACCATAGCCGAGAAGCACCGGCAGACTGAAAAAAGCCGCCCATTTTTTTATGGTGAAGCGCAGAAGAAGTGTTTCCGATCGACTTAACAGCCAAAAAATAGTCGTGTACAGCAGGGTGCCGATAACGGCCATATGCAGCCCGGAAATTGCCAGAATATGCATCGTCCCGCTGCCTTTGAAAATTTCCAGGGTGTCCTCATCGATATTGCTGCGATCGCCTAGCAAAAGAGCCCGGTACACGCCGCTTATCCTGGCGGGTACAGCTCGATCAATGTGTTTGCCGATCCTTGTTCTGAGTCTTTCCGATACATAGCGCAGGGAGTGGAAAAAGGAGTGTTTTTCCTCTATCTTATGTAAAAAAAGTGGCGAATGGACAAAGCCCGTCAACCAGATGTCTTTTCTTGCCAGGTATTGCGCATAATCAAAAACTCCAGGGGTTCGGAAGCTGTCCGGTCGTTTAAGTTCTGTGCGAATGGCCAGGGTGTCGCCCGGTGAAAGTTGTTCCGGCCAGGGACCTGGTAACCGGAGCAGGATTTTGCCTTTCGTCGGCAGCAGGGCAGCATCGTCCTTATGGCGAATGCTTCTGGTCTCAATGGTTACCTGACTGGTTTCGCCGTCAAAGCCGGCCATTGTTGCCATGGTTCCTATCAGGACAACATTGGTCTTTTCATTGAGCCTGTTATATATATGATTTTCCTCGAAGGGTGCCTGGAGGTGAACCTTGCCATGGTAACAGCCAATGGCCAGCACTGTCGGAATAAACCAGCAAAAAACCATTGTTGATCTTCTTGAAAGATGCAGGACTGCAAGAAGGGCCAGTGAAAGAAAGAGTGTGGCACAAAAAACAAGGAGATTTCCTTCCGCCAGCCTGAGATAAGGGGAGAGGGCAATACCGCCAGCAAAGGCGAAAGCGATGGTCAACAGGAGATGTTCTGAAAGTGCCGATGCCGGATTTTTCACAAAAGTTGACGAATAAGGTCGATATGCTTGTCGATAACGCCACGCTGACCTTCGACGCACTTTTGTGCAGCCTGGCCCTGCCTGGTTCGCAATTCCTTTGAAACAATGAGCTTGGCGAGATGGGCCGTTAACTCGAGGTGACCGGAGACCCTTGTTCCCCCGCCGCAGGCGATAAGGGCATTGGCAATTTCACTGAAATCCTGCATGTTCGGGCCAAAAATGACCGGAAGCCCCATGGTTGCCGGTTCTATCGGGTTATGCCCGCCTCGCTGCACCAGGCTGCCGCCGACAAAGCCGATATCACCAAGACCATAAAAATGAATCAGTTCGCCGATGGTATCGAGGATGAGCATATCCGCGGGAGATGAACTGTTGTCCGAGCGTAATGCGGCGCTCAGGTGATGGTGTTCGGCCAGCGCCCTGATCTCCGCTGATCGATTGGTGTGCCTCGGCGCGATAATGAGAAAAAGCTCAGGATGGTTTTTTTTTAGGTGACAGTAGCAATCAAGGAGAATTTTCTCCTCTCCGGGATGGGTCGATCCGCAGATAAAGAGAATACGGTCTTGCGGGAGCAAGGCGGCAGCCGCGGTTATTGCAGGAGATGCTTTTCCTGCTGCGGTGTCGAACTTGAGATTGCCGAGGGTGCGAAGTTTTTTGGGCGAAAGTCCCATGCCGACCATGTTGTCCCGGTCATGCTGCGTCTGCATGCAGAGGAAAGAAAAACTTTGAAACATCGGATCGAAAAAAAAACGCAGCCGCTGGTAGCCCTCCATGGACTTTTGCGACACCCGCCCGTTGACCAGAATTGTCGGGATGTTTTGCTTTCTCAGTAACAAAAGAGTATTGGGCCAGAGGTCGGTTTCAACCAGGATGAACAGGTCGGGTTTGATATATTTGACAAAATGGGCGACCACCGGCAGGAGATCGAGCGGACTGTCGATGACCTGATCCGCTATTGGGCCAAGGAGGCTGTCCGCTACTTTTTTTCCGGTCCGCGTCGTTACCGAGACGATCAGCCGGCAATCGGGATAGGTCTTGCGTAAACCAGTGAGCAAGGGAACGGCTGAGGTAACTTCCCCCACGGAAAGGGCGTGCAGCCATATGGTTTTCCCTGCGACCAGGTTTTTTTCCGGCTCCTCCATGGAAAATTTCCGACCCAGGCCAATACCCAGGCGGGACGGGGTACGGTCGCGATATTTAGGGCTGAAAAGGACAAAGAGGGTGATGAATGGTGAAAAAACAGGTAGAAGAACCAGCTGCAAAATATTATAGAGTGCGAACATATTGGGTTATCCTTATGGTTATTTAACTGTCTGTTGTAAAGGCTACCTTAAAGACTTCCCGAAGTAAATCGAAGAAATGCACGTGGTAATCGCCAGAAGTACACTTTTATATACCGAGATCGAATTGTAAAATGAATATTATCCTGGCCGAAGCCGGAGAAATTGACGCCGATCGGCTCAGATTGACTGATCATCGCGCCAGACATATCGTCAAAGTCCTGCAGGCCGAGGTTGGCGATCGTCTCCGGGTCGGCCTGATCAACGGGCCAATGGGATCCGGGACAATTGCCGCGATCAAGAAAAAATATCCTTTCCTCGTTGAAATGGAGCTTGACCTCTGTGATCCGCCGAGGCCGCAGCCCCCTCTTGATCTCATTCTTGCCCTGCCGCGGCCAATTATGCTCAGGCGTATTCTCAGTCAGGTGACCGCGCTGGGGGTGGGGGCGATACATCTTGTCAATGCCAATCGTGTTGAAAAAAGTTTCTGGGAGGCGGGCATCCTCCAGCCCGAGGAGTATCACAGCCACCTTCTTCAGGGCCTGGAACAGGCGATAGATACCCGTGTGCCGGACCTGCAGCTGCACCGGCAGTTCAAGCCCTTTATCGAAGATTTTTTTCCAACCGTTGCCGGGAAATACCACTGCCTGCTTGTTGCCCACCCGGCGGGTGCCAGGCGGTTGGGCGAGGTCATCGACAGCGGCAGCCCTGATGGCCGGATTGCTCTGGCTGTCGGACCGGAAGGGGGGTGGGTGGAGTACGAGGTGGAAAAATTTCAGGAACAGGGTTTTAGCTGCTGCACCATCGGTGAGAGAATTCTCAAAGTCGATACCGCAGTGGTCGCCCTGCATGCACGGATTTCTGTCTTGCGGGAAAGAGGGGAGACTTGAGGCGTTAGTCGATGTCAAACCGGATGCCTTGGGCAAGCGGCATCGCCGTTCCGTAATTGATCGTTACGGTCTGTCGACGCATGTAATTTTTCCAGGCATCAGAACCGCATTCCCGGCCGCCGCCGGTGTCTTTCTCGCCGCCAAAGGCCCCGCCTATTTCTGCTCCGGAGGTGCCGATGTTCACATTGGCAATGCCGCAATCAGAACCAGTTGCCGAAAGGAATGTTTCAATCTGGTTGTGGTTGGTACTGAAAATAGCCGAGGACAGTCCCTGATCGACCTCGTTGTTCAGGGCAATAGCCTGTTCAACCCCGCCCTTATATTTGATGAGATAGAGTATCGGGGCAAAGGTTTCTTCCCGGACAATCGGCAAATGATCGGCAACTTCGGCCAGGGTCGGTTCAACGTAACATTGCGAGGCATATGCATCACCCTTTAGGACATTGCCGCCAAAGATGATTGTTCCTCCCTGTTTGCTGATATTCTTCACCGCTTTCTGGTAGGCCTTGACGGCGTTTTTGTCGATAAGCGGCCCCATATGGTTTGCTTCAAGCAGCGGATTGCCGATCTTCAGGCCGGCATAGGCCCGGCAGAGATGCGCTTTCACCTCCTCATAACGCGATTCATGGATGAACAGTCTACGGGTCGTGGTACAGCGTTGTCCGCTCGTGCCGACTGCGCCGAAGACAACCGCCGGCACCGCCAGTTTCAGATCGGCGTGTTCGGTAATTATGATGCCGTTGTTGCCACCCAGTTCAAGAATCGTTTTGCCGAGTCGCCGGCCGACTTTGCTTGCGGTTACCCGCCCGGCAACGACCGAGCCGGTGAAGGAGACGAGACGGATTCTGCCGTCTTCCAGGATCCTTTCGCCGATGGTGTCCCGATCGCCGATGATCAAGGAAAAAATACCTTCCGGGAGATCATTCTGCTCAAGAACCCTGGCGACAATTTTTTGCAGGGCAATGGCGGAAACGGGGGCCTTGGAAGAGGGTTTCCAGATGGTGACATTACCACAGATGGCGGCGATCATCGCGTTCCATCCCCAGACCGCCATCGGAAAATTAAAGGCGGTGATTACTGCGACGATGCCTAAAGGATGATACTGTTCAAACAGTCGATGGTCCGGGCGCTCCGATACCGTCGTCATGCCGTAGAGCATCCTCGACTGGCCGACGCAGTAGTCACAGATGTCAATGACCTCCTGTACTTCACCGAGCCCTTCCTGCAGCGGTTTGCCGGTTTCGTAGGCAATGAGGGTGCCGAGAGGGAGCTTGAAATCGCGCAATCGCATGCCGATCTGCCGGACTATCTCTCCGCGCCGGGGCGCAGGAAGTGAACGCCAGAGAGGAAATGCCTTGTGTGCCAGGTCGAGAACCTCCTCATAGTTTTCAACAGTGGCCTTCCTGATATGCGCAAAAGTTTCACCATCCACCGGCGAAGAAACGGCCAGCTGCTTTTTGCTCTTGCTGCTGAGCCATGTCGTCCCGGTTGAAGTGCCGGACATCTTGTTTTCCAGATAGAGTTCGTCGAGAAAGTTCATGTTGTTCCCATAGGGTTGGTATTGACAAAGAGAAAGACAGCAGAATCGGCCAGGTCTATTTTGCCTTGGCCTCAGGCTTCTTCTCTCAACGTATCACATTTTTTGATTGCTCAGTCAAGGCAACCATTTAAAAGTCGGGTGACCAGCCCACGGCGCATCGAAGTTCAGTGAACTTTCAGCGTCTGAACACGTACCTCCTGCGCAACACTGTCCCGGCTTGTCGAGGTGCGGGAAAATTTCAGATAGGGAACGATGATATCGTTTTTGAAGCCTCCGGTGCCGTCGTAGGTGATCGAGACGACAGGGATGCCTGTCTGTTTTTCAATTTTAATCTTCATGGCCTCGGTAATGAGGGAAGCGCAACACAGCGCCGGGCTTGCCTGGACCAGCAGCGACACCTCCGGATGATGTTTTTTAAGGTAATGGATTTTGAGAATATTATCCATTGATTCTCCGGTATTTTCCGGGGCAATGTCATAGCGGGCAAGGATTTCTGCCGGATCGTCGTCGTATGCATACTCTGGTTCAGGAAGAATCCTCTGCACTATCTTCATATAGTCTTTTTCCATGGCACTCATGGCTGCCAGCAGGGCACGGTAGGTGAAAAGATTGATATACTTCCCTTCGTTGAACCATTTGCGAAAATAGCTCCCGGCGATCATCTTGGCGTATTCACTATATGACGTGGTGAGGACTTCGCCGCCGTTTTCTTCGATAAAACGGATGAGGTTCTGGTTCATGACGCTGTTATCACGGCAATAGAGATCACCAAAAATGGCCACTTTCGGCCTGGCGTGTTCATTGGTTTCGATCCATTGGAAATGCGAGATTATTTCATCCAGGCTTTTTACTATGGACCGTTTGCCTAAAAAGGCGTCGGACAGCACCGTGATACTCTTTTGCAGGATTTTGTCGGTTTCCCCTTTGTCGACTTCGTAGGGACGGATTTTGCAGGCGACCTTGCGCAGCATCCCCCCCAGCAGGTAGGCGAAATAGCCGTTTTTCGCCGCGCGTAAAGAAATATCAGATAAGGACAGTTCGCCCTGGAAGACAGCGGCATGTTCCAGGCCGCCGCCCTTTTCCCGGAGAATCTGCTTGATATGGTGCGGATAGAGCCTGATATTACAGGCTAGGGTCGACTTATTGAGCCAGAGGACACAATCGGCCGGGTTCAGTTCTTTTTTCCTGATAGAATCGATAAAGCCCTGGGCAATAGCATTGAGGGGAATACACTGGCCGGAATTATGTTTCAGGCTTTCACGGATGGTCTCATCCGTCTCTTCGAGCAGATGGGCGTCATAGCCCTCGCGCTGCAAGGTGGCGGTGAGCAGGCTGCAGGTAATACGATCCCAGTTGGGGAAGAAGACATGTTTATTGTCAAGACTGTCGGCACCGCTTGGGTTCAAAGTATGATAAGTAACCGGCAGGAACTGCTGCTGTCGCTGTTGCCCCTGCTGCTCTCTGTGGTTGCGAAAGGCCCGGACTGCCGCTTCTATCCTTGTCTCATAGCCGACGCTTGAACCATGGCCATCGAGCTGGAGGATGAGATAGGGCTTGGCGTGGCGGTCCATAATCGATTTGAAATACTCCAGGGCAAAAGAATCGGGCGAGCATTTAAAAGAGGTGATGAAGACCGGATAGACATCCTTGCTGGTGGCAATGACCTCGGCCGCCTCAAGGATCTTGGCGGCGTATTGCCAGTGGATTTCCTGTAGCAGCGGGGCGATGGCGGCGACATCCTTAGCATCGTAGGGCAGCATATCCTGGTAGGAGCAGTCGATACCAAGATTGTTAAAGAGCTTTGGAATGTTGCCGTTCAAGGATGGCGAGAGCACGGTATACGGGCGGCCCAAAAAGATCACCCTGATATCCTGGCCATGTTTTTCTTCTCTTTGCTTGGTGTACAGCCTTTTCAGGCTGGCGCGGTATTCCTGGTCAAACTGGATGGCCTGGTCATAGGCCGAGGCGACCTTGAAAAAATTCCATTTATCGGGAGCGATGCGCTGCAGCATCCGGTAAAGCTGCATTTTCGTATGAAAAGAGGTGTAGAGGTACTTTATCACCGGTCGCAAAAACCGTTGCTTTTTCTCCACCGTGATCCCGCTGACGAGTGCCGGCAGAAACTGGGTGTAATAACAGTATTGCCGTCGTGTGTCTTTGGCCTTGTTCTCCAGGTAAAGCGGCATAAAAACGTAGTCGGCACGCTTGAGTAACCACTGAGCATGACCGTGCATGGCATTGATGGGGGCACAAAATTCCGCCTGGCTGAGCTTCTTCCCGGCCTCTAGTGCCTGAGGGTATTTTTCACTCGAAACCGTCGCAATGTCGAGGAGGTCGAAGAACTTTTCCCAGAGGTGCAGGTCATCGACCAGATGGACGGCGGCCGGCAGACCGATGACAAGGTTGCTTTTTTTTGTCTCTTTTGTGAATCGACTCAACAGTTTTCGTTCGCGCAGCAGGTCTCTTGCCCCGGACTCATGAGCAATATACGTGGTGTCGTCATAATCGCGTCCGCAAAGAAAGCCGTAGGCGACCCGCCGGCCATCGATTTCCGCGACACTGATCTTGCAGTGGTTGGTGCAGAACTGACAAATCTCGCGGGTGATCGGAATCGACTTTTTATAGAGGTCTATGCCGATAAATGATGTCCCGGTCTGTTTTTCATCACGAAGGAGCAACGCGGTACCCAGGGCGCCGGTGAGATGACAGAACTTGGACACGAGGATCGGCCGTTGCAGACGTTGCTCAAAGGCTGCCACCAGTGCTTTATTTTTGGCAGTGGCTCCCTGGAAAAAAATTGTTTTGCCGATGTTTTTTTCTGTAGCCACTTTCAGGAGGTAATTTTCTCTGACTGAATGGAGGGCCGAGGCGAGCACTTCATTAATGGCGTATCCCTCACTGAGGAAGTGGTTCATGTCCCGTTCCATAAAAACAGTACACCGGTCACTGGTCATCGGCGCGCGAAGATTTTCCGCCCTTGCCGAATACTCTTCAACCGGACAGCCGAGCTTTGCCGCCTGTTCCTCGATAAAGGACCCGGTACCCGCCGCACAGACATTGTTCATCGTCGAGAAGGTGACGCGACCATCTTTCAGGGTGGTGAATTTTGCATCCTGGCCGCCTATTTCAATGATGGTGTCCACGGCTGGATTCAACTGGTAGGCGGCGCGGGCATGGGCGGTGATTTCATCGATGATATTGTCGGCCCCGATCAGTTTGCCGATAAATTTTCTGCCGGACCCTGTGGTGCCGGCCTGGATGATAGAAAAGGTGATATTTTTCTTTTGCGCTATTTCATCAATGGCAAAGAAAATATTCTGCACGGCCCTGAGCGGGTTGCCGGCTGTTCGGGTATAAAAACCGCCGAGAACCCGGCACATGTCATCCATGAGCACGGCTTTGGTACTGGTTGAGCCGATGTCGATGCCTAAGAAGACTTCCAGCCGCTGCCCGGCGACAAGGTCCTCATACAGGTCGACCTCAACCTCGGGCTCGTCGGCGGCTCGTCTGGTTGTATATTTTTCCACACTGGTGAAAGCCGGGTAGTCTGAAAGGGTGAGCTGCAGAGGCGGGTGATAATATTTTTTTACCTTTTCGGTACCGCTGTCAAAAAGATCAGCAATACTCTGAAGAGTAGTGTTTATCTTACTGTTTGTGCGATGATTTATGTCGATTTGTTCCTGGAGAAAACAGAGGCAGGCACCCAGGGCGCCGTACAGATGGCTGTTGCCGGGAATGGTCAGGCGGTAGCCGGTCAGTTCCTCGATGTGTCTGGCGACGGCCGTGTTTTTGGCCACGCCGCCGCAAAAAATAATTTCTCCCTCGGGCTGTCTGCCGGAGGTGAAAAGGGTGTCGACAATATTGTGCGCCAGGCCCCGGCACAGACCATTGCTGATCTGGTCAAGCTGGTAACCTTCCTGTTGGGCATGGATGAGGTCGGTTTTGGCAAAGACCGCGCATCTCGAGGCTATCTGCGGGCAGGCGCCCTTGCTGCTGCAGGCGATTTTCGCCAGGTTTTCGATGCCATGCAGATGCAATCTGCCGGCCTGTTGATCGAGAAAGCTGCCGGTTCCTGCCGCGCAGGACGTGTTGGTGGTACTGCCAAGATACTGACCGTGCGCATTGAAGGTGGTCAGGCTGAATTTTTCTCCTCCGACAAGGAGCAGGGCGCCCATCCGAGGATACGTGTGTTTTGCGGCGGTGGTGAAGCAGATTTCATTATTGTATCTCTGCTCTGCCTTGATGGACGGTGGCGTCGAGGCAGTAGCGACGCTCTGTTCTATTCGACTCAGATCCACATCCTGCAGCAGTGTTTCGAGGGTTTGACGAATATCACCATGGTGAAAACCATACCCCTCGTGTACAATTTGCCGGTCTTGGTTGATAACAACAATTCCTGCAGCGACCGAGCCGACATCAATTCCCAGGATAGAATTTTTTATGGTCATGTGCAGCACCTCATTTATCGTTGGCCGGCAGAAAGATTATCCGTGACATGCATTAAAGTTTTTCCCTGACCTCTTCCCATAATTGTTCAATGCCCTGTTTCCACCCCTGCAGGTAGTTGAGGAAATATTCGGATGTACAGCAGGTATTCGGGTCTAAAAGACGGTTGGACAGATGAACATGGCTAAAATAGTCTCCGAGGATCTGATCCTTGGTGGCATTTTCCAGGTTGGTCCATTGCAGGGCGTATTGCAGGTGGTCGTAGTGGGCGGTTTTCGCCCATTGAATGCCATCGTTTTTGCCGGATTCAAAATAATTGCCTTCGGATTGCATCTTTTCCCGACGCAAACGTTCGACCACCTGGCCAAGGTCTAAATCTTCGCGAATACGCTTCTGGAATTCTTCTTTTTTTTGAATGGCGTCCGATACCGCATCCTGGAACATTTTTGACAGATTGAATGATTCCCGCCACTGTTCCAGTTTTTCATGCAGCATGTCCGGGATACTGATGGTCACCTTTTTTGCCATTTCGTTTT
The DNA here is from genome assembly GCF_054657295.1 of Desulfocastanea catecholica. Lineage (NCBI taxonomy): Bacteria > Pseudomonadati > Thermodesulfobacteriota > Desulfobulbia > Desulfobulbales > Desulfobulbaceae > Desulfocastanea > Desulfocastanea catecholica. The sequence goes on along the minus strand of NZ_BAAHYZ010000018.1, from coordinate 79,485 downwards.
CCTTGTTGCCGGTAGTAATGTTATACGCATATAATAGCTATATACGTATAACATTGCCAGGTACGTGTCAAGGGAATTGGCCGGCCAGGCAGGAGGAGAAAAAGAGAACTTTTGTGTATGGCTTGACGTTGCGGAGCAGCAGGGAAAATGCTCGAATACTCAATGGATTACGCTGGATGAAAAAAACGGATGATTTCTCCGGCCAGTTCTTTGCCAATACCTTTTACCGCCATAAGCTCGGGCAGCGTCGCTGTTTTGATGCGTTTCAGGCTGCCCATATGGCGCAGGAGCTGTTGCTTTTTTTCGCTGCCGATGCCGGGTATCTGATCCAGATCGGAGGCGAGGGTGGCCTTGTTTCTCAGTTTGCGATGAAAGGTGACTCCATACCGATGCGATTCATCGCGTATGCGCATGAGGTAGAGCAGAATGGGATTGTGGGCGGGCAGCAGGACCGGATTTTTTCTTTCCGGCTTATAGAGTTTTTCTCCCTCGTCCTGCTTCTCTTTGGCTATGCCGATCCAGTCAATTTGATCGGTGATGCCTAATTCTTTAGCAACGGCCAGGGCCATGCCCAGCTGTCCCTTGCCGCCGTCGACGACAAACAGGTCGGGCAGGGTGTCTTCTTCCATGCCGCGCCGCAGGCGGCGTTCGAGAACTTCTTTCATCATGGCATAGTCGTTCGGCCCGTCGACTGTCTTGATCTTGTAGTGACGAAAATTGGCCTTATCCGGTTCGCCCTCGGTGAAACAGACTAAGGCCCCGACCGCCTGCCGGTCGCTGATATTCGAGATATCGAGGCATTCAATGCGCTTTGGCGGTCGGTTCAGGCGGAGGGTTTTCTCCATTGCCCGGCAAAGGTTTTGCCATGATCGATTTTTCTGCTCTTTTTCTTCAAAGAGCTGCAGGGCATTGGTGTTGGCCATGGCGACGAGCTGTTGATTATCTCCTCGCTGGGGAATTTTCAGGTGTAATTTTACGCCCGCGCTATCGCTGAGGTACTCCTCGTGCAAGGACAGATCAGCTGGTGCAAAGGGCAGCAGGATTTCCTTTGGCAGCAGGCTGTGCGCATCGTAAAACTGGCTCAGTGCCTGGGAAAGAATCGTTGCATCGTCGCCGTAGGGATCACCTAGAAAAAAGGTCCGACTGCCGTTGATCAGGCCGTTTCTGATAAAGAGAATGGCAATGGTCACCGCGGCATCCTTTCTGGCAAAACCGAACACATCCTGATCCTTATTGTGGTCGGCGGAAATGACCTGTTTCTCCAGAGTTCGGGACAAGGCCGAAATCTGGTCCCGTATGGTGGCCGCCTTCTCAAAATCAAGTATTCCGGAAGCCGTCAGCATCTGTTCCTTGAGGCTGCCGACCAGGTCCTGACTGCGTCCTTCGAGCAGCATGATGATCTTGGCGACATGGTCGAGATACAATTGTCGATCGGCGTTGCCGGCGCAGGGGGCGAGGCATTTACCGATCTGTCGGTTCAGGCAGGGCCGGTCTCTTTTTTTCAGCCTGCTGCCCTTGCATTTACGCAATGGAAACAGGGAGGCTAGAAGCCGCAGGGTCGACCACATGGCCCCGGCAGAGGCGTAGGGGCCAAAATAGCGGGCCTGGTCACGACTTTTCCTCCTGGTCATAAAAACCCGTGGCCATTCTTCCTGCACGGTTACCTTAATGTAGGGGTAATTTTTATCATCGCGGAGGATGATGTTGTATTTCGGCTTATGTTTTTTTATCAGTGAGGCTTCCAGGATGAGCGCCTCTTTCTCGGTGTTGGTGATAATGGTGTCGACCTTGCGCACCTTGTCGAGCATGACGGCGGTTTTATTATACTCCGCTCCGGAGAAATGGGCATAGGAGGAAAGCCGCTTGAACAGATCCTTCGCCTTGCCGACATAGACCACGGCCGATCTGCCGTCGAGCATCATGTACACGCCGGGGGCATGGGGGGCGGAGGAGAGTGTTGATTCTGGAAACATAGGAAATGTGCTGTGAACTTTTTGAGGGAAAATGTCTACGGTCAAGAACATATACCATAGTGCCTCTGTCGTCATCAGTCGATTGAACAAAAAAAATTCTGTGATTTACTTTTACATTTTTCTTCGGTACTATTGCCCCGCAGTTCAAAAATATCGACCAGGTGCCGCCTGGATATACTTTATCCGGGGGTGAAAAGGGAACGCGGTGCAAATCCGTGACGTTGGGCCAGCGCTGTAAGCGGGGACGACGACTGCTTTTAACCACTGCCATGTGACATCGGCGGGAAGGTGCAGTCGAAGAGCGATCCGCAAGTCAGAAGACCTGCCTGGGAGAATAAGACTTTCTTGTCCGTAATAAGTCCGTGCCGTGGTGTGTTACACCATGGCACGGGCTTTTTTTTTGCCCGCACGACAAGGATTCACAAACGGGAGAATGAGTACCATGAAAACACAGATTGAATTGGCTCGGGAAAGGGTCACTACCAGCCAGATGGCGCAGGTTGCCAAAGAAGAAAACATTGATGTGGAGCTGATCAGAACCAGGGTGGCGGCGGGCCATATCGTCATCCCCTGTAATCCGAACAGACCGCTGCAGAAGATATGCGGTATCGGCAAGGGGTTGCGCACTAAGGTCAATGCCTCCATCGGTACCTCCTCGGATATCTCCGATGTCGCCCTGGAAATACGCAAGGCGAAAATTGCCGAACGGGAACAGGCCGATACCCTGATGGAGCTGTCGACCGGCGGCGACCTCGATGCCATTCGCCGGGCGGTGCTCGACAGCTGCACCCTGCCGGTCGGCAATGTGCCGCTGTATCAGGCCTTTGCCGAGGCCAGCCGGAAGTATCATAACCCGAACAAACTTGATCCGGAGTATCTATTCGAACTCATCGAGCGGCAACTGGCCGACGGGTTGTCATTTATGGCCATTCACTGCGGTATCAACCAGTTTTCCGTGGAGCGGCTGCGCAAGCAGGGTTTTCGCTATGGCGGGCTGGTATCGAAGGGGGGAACCTTTATGGTTTCCTGGATGGAATACCATAAGCAGGAAAATCCTTTGTACGAACAGTTCGACCGGGTCTGTGCTCTGATGAAAAAGTATGATGCGGTGCTGTCGCTCGGCAATGGTATCCGGGCAGGGGCCATCCATGACAGCCACGACCGGGCGCAGATGGCGGAGATGATCATTAACTGCGAGCTGGCCGAACTCGGTCGGGAGATGGGCTGCCAGATGATGGTCGAGGGACCGGGCCATGTGCCGCTCGATGAGATCGCCGGCAATATCATGCTGGAAAAAAGAATGAGCGGTGAGGCGCCCTACTATGTGCTCGGCCCCCTGCCGGCCGATACCGGCGCCGGTTATGACCACATCACGGCAGCCATCGGGGCGGCCCAGTCAGCCTGGCATGGAGCCGATCTTATCTGTTACATCACCCCGGCGGAGCATCTGGCCCTGCCGAATGAAGACGATGTTCGCGAAGGGGTCAGGGCGACAAGGCTGGCGGCACGGATTGGCGATATCGCTAAATACCCGGAACGACGTGAGCTGGAAAAAAGGGCGGCGCTGGCCAGGCGGGACAGTGACTTTGCCGAATATTTCAAGCTGTCGATGTTCCCGGAGAAGATGCACGAGGTGCGTAACAGCAGAATGCCGGATAACGAAGCCACCTGCACCATGTGCGGTGATTTCTGTGCCATGGAGCGCGGTTTCTCACTGTTTAAGGATGATATTGCCGGTGATAAATGTCGCCACGCCAAGCAGCCGGAGCCGGTGGAAGAGGGCGTGTAACCTTTCCCACGCTGTCGAGAAGTCGCTGGATCTCTTCCTGCCCGAGGAAACTGGCAAATTCCCTCGGGCAGGATCGTGAATTTCCCGATCAATCTTGCCGGCTAATATTTCAAATCAAGGCTGAAGAACAGATTACTGCTGCCGGTAGTCTGGATAAAGGAAGAATCTTCGGGGAGATCGTAGGTAGCTGTTCGGTTATCGTGTGTGCCTATGATTGAGAATTGTACCTTGTCGGTAAGATTGATGCCCAGCTTGACCGCCATATCCAGGGAGGAGTTGAACATGTTGTCATACGAAGCAGTGCTGGCTGGCGCGTCCAGATCCGAATACTGCAGCAACATGGCCAGTGACCAGCGATTATGAGCGGGTGACAGCAGGGTATTCAGGCCGAGTGTTCGTTTCGGTGTATCATAAAGTACGTCGCTGTCACTGGAATAGGTAAAGAAGGTCACGGATGGGGTAATGCTCAGCCAACTGCTCGGTCTGAAATCACCGGCCAGTTTCAGACCTTGCCGCACTGATGTCTTGGTCGACGAGTCAACCCTTTCATAGCTCATATACTGACTGGAAAGATCCAATCCAGACCAGACGGTGTGATTGTCGAATTTTTCGTAGATTCCGCTCATGCTCACCTCAAAACCATCAGTGATCGCCTGGCCATAGCCGATTTCGTAGAAATTGAGCGGCGTGTGGTTCAGGCCAAAGATCTCGGATGAGCTATATTGATCAAACGAGTCGAGATAGTTCTGTGCGACAAGAGAATTGGTCCGGAATTCGTCGCGGGTGTACGCACTGATAGTGCCATCCTGACCAACAGGTATCTCCAGGTGACTTTCAAAAAGGAGCTCATCGGTATCCTGACTGGAACTCAAGGCCATGTGGCGCTTGGAACCGACAAATCGCTTTTTCCAATAACGATTCTCCAGGCTTGAGACGGTAATGCCCTGGCTGCTGCTGGCATGGATGAATTGTCCGTCGGACAGGTACACGCCGACATGACTGACTTGTTTTTTCTTGCTGTTGCCAAAAAAAATCAGATCACCTGTTTGCAAATCGCCGGAATCGACTTTTTCCATCTCAGCAAAGCGAAATTGTCCGGTGGAGTTTTTGGGAAGGTCGAGGCCTAAAAGCCGGTCGTAGACTATTCTGGTGAAGCCGGAGCAATCCATACCCTTTTTTGTCGTTCCGCCAAGCCGATAGGGGATACCTAGGTATTTTTTGACCTCATCTACAAACTGCTGCTCGGAAAAATCGATAGTGGGAAATGAAGAAATGTCCTGATTCTGCGTGGCCGACGCCTGGGAAGCGGAGAGGGCGATACCTGCACAGCAGGCAACACAAATGATATTATTGAGAAACAGCAGGGGGCGGATTGGTCTTTGCATCATCCTCTCGGCAATGTTTCTATGGCTGGTCAATTTTTTCGTAACGTGCATGGGACAGCCTTTTTAAGGTTTCCGCCATGCGTTTTTTCACGGGGTAATTATTTTCCCCAGATCAGTTGGTTGTGGTAAAGCGGACAGAATTTTACAGCGTAAAGAACGTCTCTGCGGCAATCAATGCATTTAATTTGCATTAGTGATAGTCTATTTGGCGAGGGCTTGTCAAGCATCAAGCTCGTTTTTTTCTGCAATAATGTAATGAATTCACGAGAATCAGGGACAGAACCAGGTCGCCGTGTGGATGGAACAAGCCGTTTTCCCTCCCGCTTCATCCATGTGTCACGGTTGGCGGCTGCCGGTTCTCCTGTCAAAATTCCAGCGCGGCGGCAAACAGCCTCCGGGTATATTGCTGCACCGGGGAGGTGAAAATCTCCCGTGCCGGTCCCGCCTCGACTATCCGGCCATGCTGCATGACCGCAACATAGTCGGAGAGCGCGCGGACTACCCGCAGATCATGGGAGATGAACATATAGGTCATCTCGTATTTTTTCTGCAGATCCAGCAGCAGCTCGATAATCTGTCCCTGGATCGTCACATCAAGGGCGGAGGTCGGTTCGTCGAGAACAAGAAATTTGGGTTTGAGAACGATGGCCCTGGCAACGGCGATCCGCTGGCGCTGGCCCCCGGAAAATTCATGGGGAAAACGAAAGGCCATCTCCTCTTCCAGGCCGACCTCGACCAGGGTATCGAGCACCTGCGCATAGCGCTGCTCCCTGGTGGCCGCCGGGGTATGGATTTTCAAACCCTCTTCAATGATTTCATGCACGGTGAAGCGGGGCGAAAGTGACGAGAACGGATCCTGAAAAATGACCTGCATGTCGCTGCGTAGGGGACGCAGGCGGCGGTTGGTCCAGGGTTGAATATTCTGCCCGTCAAAGAAGATATCACCGCTGCTGTGCACCAGTTTTAAGATGGCCATGCCCAGCGTGGTTTTTCCCGATCCGGATTCCCCGACGATGCCGCAGGTGGTTCCTCTGTGCAGGGTTAAACTGACCCGGTCAACGGCGTTGATAATCTTTTTTTTCCGTTTGAAAGGGTGGACCCATGCGCCGTAGGTTTCGAAGCGGCAGCAGAGGCTGTCGGTTCGGAGCAGCTCCGGACCGGGCGGAGTGGTTGTTTTTATGGTTTTAGGGATGGCCGCCATCAGCGTTTGCGTGTATGCGTCGGATGGTGCGGTGAAGAGCTGTTCCGCCGGCCCGCTTTCAACTATCCGGCCATGCTGCATGATGTAAATCGTCGACGCCAGTTTTCGGACCATTGCCAGATCGTGGGTGATGAGCAGCAGCCCCATGCCGTATTCCTGCTGGATGTCCTGGATCAGTTCGAGAATTTGCGCCTGGATGGTGACATCAAGGGCGGTGGTCGGTTCATCGGCTATCAGCAGTGCGGGCCTGCAGGCAAGGGCCATGGCGATCATCACCCTCTGTCGCTGCCCGCCGGAGAGCTGATGAGGATAGGAGCTGAGACGGTCGGCGGGATCTTCGATGCCGGTTCGGGCAAGGAGCCGGATGGCCTCCTGTTCCGCTTCTTTATTCGCCATGTGTCGATGCAGCCTCAGCGGTTCCAGCAGCTGGTTACCGATGGTGTAGACCGGATTGAGGGAGGTCATCGGTTCCTGAAAGATCATGGCTATTCTGTTGCCGCGAATTTTCCGGATCTCTTCGGCAGAGAGGTCGAAAACATTCCGGTCCTGGAAACGAATTTCGCCCTGCTGCGAGATATTACAGCTGTCTTCGAGGAGGCGAAGGATGGACAGAGCGGTTATCGATTTGCCGGAACCCGACTCCCCGACCAGGGCGACGGTTTGTCCTTTTGCAAGGGTGAGGGAGACATCAAAGAGAACCTGCTGCCGCACTGCCTGGTTCTCCTCGTTATAGCTGTTGAACCAGAGGTTGAATCGGTCTATCTCAAGAAACATGATGTTTTAATAGCGGATTTCAAAGGTGGGAGAGGCATCTTCCGAGGCGACGTCCCGGCTGCGGACAGCATCAACTCGTGATCCCGGCGATCCCTGCCAAAGCCATTCGAGCATGGCTGTCACATCACTCTCACCACCCGTGAAGAGTGCTTCCACCGTGCCGTCGTCTCTGTTGCGCACCCAGCCGCACAGGTTCAGCTGGCGCGCCTGTCTGCAGGTATAATCTCTGAAACAGACACCCTGAACCCGCCCTTCCACTATGACATGAGTCGTTTTCATGGCTTCTTCTCGTGATATCAGGAACACTATTTATAATATGGCGACCTTTAAGGCAGGTTTTCGCTGCGGAGAATACTGCCGATCTCGTTGTTGGCGATTTTATCCATTTCTTTAAAGGAGGTGGTCATGCCGATATCGTATTGGCCGTTCTCTTGGGATTCTACTCGAACCACGGTGCCGATCAGGAGCATCGGCGGCCCCTTACTTACCGCAACCTTGACCTTGATCAGCGCCCCGAGAGGCAACGGTGCATCGTTTTCAAAGAGTATTCCGCCAACACAAATATCCTTGCTGGTGCCGGAAAAGGTCTCAGAATTGCTGAAATCAAGCTCTTTGGCCAGGATCGGCTGATGAATTTTTACCCGAAGATAGCGTCTTTTCTCTTTCTTGAAATGGGATATTCGGTTTTTGCCGGCCCCTTTGGAAAAATAGACGGCATTATCGGCCATCTGCAGCAACTGTTCGGGGTTGTCCGAATTGAAGGGGAAAGAGGCGATACCACCACTGATGGTTATTTTCATGCACTGGTCGTGATAATAGATTTTCAGGTTCTCCACTGCCAGGCGAAGTCGTTCAGCAAAAATATAGCCACTGATATTGTCCGTATGCGTCAGGAGCAGAACGAATTCCTCACCGCCATAACGGGCGGCGATGTCACTGTCTCGTTTCTGCTGGTTAATAATTTCACCTATCTGTCTAAGGGCTTCATCTCCTGCGGCATGACCGTAGCTGTCATTGATATCCTTGAAGTTGTCGATATCGAGAAAAAGGATGGCAAAGTCGTCGTGGTATCGTCTGGCCAGAGAAATCTGCTGACTGTACGCTTCGTCAAAATATGGGCGATTAAACAGTCCGGTAAGTTTGTCGTGGATGGTTTCATGCAAAACATTTTCGTAATAACCCGCCTCGATAAGGCGCGGGTGATTTAAAAAAATGGTGGCGTTTTGCAGATAGTCGCTGAGTGCGGTGGTCATATCGATATTTCTTCCCACGAGCTGCATCATTTCCAGTCGATGCTTCAGGGCCTTGTCCCAGTGTTCTTCACTCGTTTCCTGGGGGATATCGATCCCGGCGAGCAGTTTGAAAAAAGTCTGATAAACTGCGGCACCTTTCACTGTGTGCAGTTCATGCAACTTTCTCGTCAGTGTTTCGTCACTGCCCGTCTCCAGGATATAACCGAGAACCTGCTGTTTGAGAGTCTGATCCATATCAATCACTTATGCTATTGAGACATACGTTTCAGCGCCTTGCCGCCAGGGATAAACAGAACCATCTTTGCTGGTGCCGGGGAAATCCTTTGCCTTTAGAGCTGGATACAGTAAACTGGCTTCCTCTTTCAGTGCCTTAAGGGGGTACTGAACAGAGCACCCCTGCAGGGGGTATTGAAAAGAATCCCGGCTTGGTTCCCGTTTACCGGGGCCAGATAGTCCGGAGTCTCGACCTGATTTTTGTATATTGAAAATATAATACTTCAATAAACTGCAAAAAGCCTCTTTAATAAAAAAATGCAAGCTGCCGCACATGACAATAACCTGTCCTGTGTACGTTGATGTCGATGGAAATGGCTGTTTATTGGGCATTTTCTACCTGTAATGATGATATAATGATGAAGTGAGGAGTGACGAACATGGTTGACTTTACCTATCAGGAGCCTTTTCCACTCGGAGAGGATCAGACGAAGTACCGAAAGATTGCAGGTTCTGAAACTTTTGTCAGTACGGAGCAATGGGATGGTCGGGAAATTCTGAAAATTGATGCGGCAGGGCTGACAACCCTTGCCCAGGCGGCAATGAAAGATGTCTCCTTTTTGCTCCGTTCCGCCCACAACGAGCAGGTCGCCAGGATTCTCGATGATCCGGCCGCTTCAGCAAACGAAAAAGGCGTCGCACTGGCCTTTTTGAAAAATGCCGAAGTCGCCGCTCAATTTGAATTGCCCCTCTGTCAGGATACCGGTACGGCGATTATCATGGGCAAAAAGGGGGAGAATGTCTGGACCGGAAGCAACGACGCCGAGGCGCTGTCCAAGGGCGTCTTTTTGACCTATACCAAAGAAAACCTGCGCTACTCCCAGACGGTTGCCCTGGACATGTACCAGGAAAAAAACACCGGGACAAACCTGCCGGCACAGATCGATCTGTATGCCACGCCGGGCTCGGAATATAAATTTCTCTTCATTGCCAAGGGGGGCGGGAGCGCTAATAAGACCTATCTTTTCCAGGAAACCAAAGCCCTTCTTAATCCGCAGACCCTTGAGGCTTTTCTGGTGGCGAAGATGAAAACCCTTGGCACCGCTGCCTGTCCCCCCTATCATCTGGCGTTTGTTATCGGCGGAACCAGTGCCGAAACCAACCTGAAAACAGTGAAACTGGCCTCGGCGAAATATTATGATGCGCTGCCGACTTCCGGCAATGAGCATGGGCGCGCCTTCCGCGATGTCGAGCTCGAAGGCAAGCTGCAGCAGGCTGCCCAAAATCTCGGTATCGGCGCACAGTTCGGCGGCAAATATTTCACCCATGATGTCCGGGTGGTGCGTCTGCCCCGCCACGGTGCATCCTGTCCGGTCGGCATGGGGGTTTCCTGTTCGGCCGATCGAAATATGAAGGCGAAAATCAATAAAGACGGCCTCTGGCTCGAAGAACTCGATACCGCCCCTGGCCGGCTGATCCCTGAAAAATATCGCGTCAAACACGAGCATGGCGTGCGGCTTGACCTCAATCGACCTATGCCGGAGGTCTTGGCTGAACTGACCAGACATCCGGTCGGCACTATGCTCCTGCTCAGCGGGACCATTATCGTCGGCCGTGATATTGCCCATGCCAAATTCAAGGAAATTCTCGATAGCGGGGCGGCTCTGCCCGAGTATCTGCAGAAGCATCCGATCTATTATGCCGGGCCGGCGAAAACTCCCGTCGGCAAACCATCCGGATCGTTTGGTCCGACCACGGCCGGGCGCATGGACAGCTATGTCGATCTGCTCCAGTCACATGGCGGTTCGATGGTGATGATTGCCAAGGGCAACCGGTCGCAGCAGGTCACCGACGCCTGTAAAAAACATGGCGGCTTTTATCTCGGCTCGATTGGTGGACCTGCGGCGATTCTTGCCGAAGAAAATATTAAAAAGGTCGAATGCATCGATTACCCTGAACTCGGCATGGAAGCGGTGTGGCAGATTGAGGTTGTTAACTTTCCTGCTTTTATCCTGGTCGATGACAAAGGCAATGATTTTTTCAGCGGCTTGATGTAGAGAGAGGACCTTCGCCGGTCATAAAAAGCTGGCCATACAAGACAGAACATAACAGCAGAAAAAAGCAGTCCCACTCACGAGGTGGGGCTGCCTTTTTGTTTGTCCAGGGCTCTGTTTTTTAGGTGATTTTGTAGGGATTCATGGTCAGTACCGGACAGGGTGCTCGTTTCAGGACTCGTTCCGTAACACTGCCAAGCAGGATCTTTTCCAGTCCCTTGGTGCCGTGGGTGCCGATAATGATCAAATCCGCCTCCTTGCCCTTGGCGGTATCAACAATTGTATCCACTGGGTCACCGACGACTACCTCTCCGGTACAACCTGGGGCCTTCTCCCTGTTGTCTTCAAGAAGATTCGCCATTTTTGTCTGTGCATCAGCGAGCATTTTTGCCTCATACTCCACCGCAAAAGGCGCGCCTATCATGGCATCCCCCGTCATATAGGTGACAGCATGGATGAAATGAATGGTCGCCGACAGCTTTTCTGCCATGTAGGTAGAGTAATCAATGAGTTTTGCAGTGATTTTGGAGAAGTCCACGGGAACGACAATTCTCTTGATTTCTTTCATCTAGAACCTCCTCGGTAAATTTTGATCGGATCATTCGGTAATGACAATTCCTTGAAGCTGTCATATGCCTCTCTTGCCTGACGTAACCTTATGCCCTGCTTCACATTACGAAAGATTTTTTTTTCATTTCTTTACCGGCACTTAGAGATAATAATTGATGCACAGTTAAGGCTAACAATTTATCTTTCTAAAATAGTCATTCTTTCAATTTGTTCGAGGGGTATTTTTTTGTTATTTTGGTTTTACATACTCTTCCAGGTAAAATAATAACATGGCTTCAACGGCGCAGCTGGAACGGCATAAAGAACTGTTTTGAACCGGGCAAAACGGCAAGATTATTTATTAACGGATCCTATCTGGTTTTTCTCACAGTCATACAGAGAAAAAGATGTTATTGTAAAGTAAACGGTCTTGAGGTCGGTATGATTCGCGACCTCTCCGCTCAGAAAGATTTTTACTGCGGAAATCGAAAAACCAGTGAGTGCATTGCCGGGGGTTGCATTGGTTCAAGTAGAGGGTAAAATTTTAAGTCCGAAAATTATCGGATAAACCAGGACGCTGAATATATTTCAGGAAAAACCACATGGCCACCAGATTAAACAATCAATTCTATCGGTTAATTTTAGACAGTATCCCGGTGGCCATTGTGACCTTGGACTACGATTTCAAGGTCAACTCCTTTAACAGCCAGGCAGAGAAATTGACTGGATATTCCAGAAGGGAAGCAATAGGACGACCGTGTTATGAAATATTGAACAGCAGTCTCTGTGCACATGCCTGTCCGCTCCAGACAGGAGGGAACGAGAATATGCCATCGGCAGAATTGGAGACGGAAATGACCAATCGCCACGGGGAGCATATTACCATTAAAATCAGTGCTGCTTCTGTTCTCAATGAGGACAATGCATTTATTGGTTATCTGGCAGTTATTGAGGATATTTCCCGTCAAAAAAGAAGAGATCGCGAAAGAAACAATTTTTTCTCCATGATCGTCCACGACATGAAATCCCCCCTGATTGGGATCAGTGGTTTGATTGCCAGGCTGAAAAAGGAGAAAATTTGTCAGAAGAATGAAAAGTTGCGCATGTATCTCAAGGTGATGGACGAGACGGAACAACGTCTCGAATCAATGGTCAGCGAGTTTCTTGAGTATTGCCGCATGGAGAGCGGGCAAATTCAGCTGGAACTGGGCAAGACCGACGTTGAAAATGTTCTGCAGCAGGTGATAGCCATGCATCAGCTGATGGCCGAGGAGAAAAATATCGCACTGTCGCTTGGCGGCGGCTCGCTTGCGCCGATAAAGGCCGATGCAAACCGCCTCTTTCGGGTATTTAGCAATATTATTGATAACGCCATAAAATATTCACCGAGACAATCTGAAATAACCATCAATACAAGAGAAACGGCTACCGAGATAATCATTTCTTTTCAGGACCAGGGCAGGGGAATCAAAGCTGAAGAAATTCCTTACATCTTTGATGCCTTCTACCGGGTAGAATCGCAAGAGGATATCTGTGGCCATGGCCTTGGACTGGCGGCATCCCGCGCCATTGTTCGTCAGCATGGCGGAAGGATAGTAGTGGAGAGTGAGCCGGGAAAAGGCTCGGTGTTTATTGTACGGCTGCCAAAAGGTAAAACAGGCAATATAGATGAAGGCCTGGAGGGGAGGATGATATGAAAGAGATAAATAAGGTTATGGCTTGTGTCGATTTGTCCGACTACTCAAGGATGACCGTCGAAAACGCCGTGGCAATTGTGCGAGGATTAACGGCGGAAATTATGCTGTTTAATGTTATCGACAGCAGGGATATTGATTACCTGAAAAATGTCGGCACCCATTTTCCTGGGGGGTTCAAGGTCGAAAAATACCTGGAGCGGGTAAAAGCGGAACGGCAGCAGGCAATCGAAGAGATGATCAAAAAACATTTTCCGGAAGATACGGCACGAATGAGCATTCTTATCGACGTCGGCATCCCTTTTGATGCCATATTGAAGACTATAATAGCCGAAAAAATAGATCTTGTCGTCATTGCCAGTAAAGGGAAAAGCAATCTTATCGGCACTCTTTTTGGGTCCAATGCGGAGAAAGTGTTCAGGCACTCAACTGTTCCGGTTCTCAGCGTCAGAAACCGGGAACGATTCAGCCGAAAGCGATAATCGGGAGGAACTATAATGAAAACTATACAGCGAATTGTCGCCGCCATCGATTTTTCCGTCTATTCTCCAAAGATTCTTGAATGTGCCGCAGGAATCGCCGAACGAAACTCGGCAGAGATTGTCGCGGTAAATATTATTAACAAGAGGTTATTTGAATCTATCCAGAAGGAGTTTGACGACGATCACCTCTGCGTGTTTTCATTGGATAAGTTTATCCTTGATGAGACGAGGAGGCGAACCAAAAATATGCACGATCTGCTGGCGAAATGGGTGCCGAACCAGATTCCGACCAGGGTCATCATCAGGGGCGGCGTACCATTTGAGGAAATTCTCAAGGTTGTCGATGAGGAGGACGCTGATCTTATTGTCGTCAACTCCAAAGGGCGGACAAATTTTCAGGACTATATGTACGGCACGACGTCGGAGAAGATTTTTGCGCATTCTCCCGTCTCTATCCTCAGTTTAAACTTGAGGGCGTGGGAATAGATTCCTCGATGCGGTGCGCACGTCCAGGAGCTTGACCGAGAATGGCTTGCGTCAATCAATTTTGTGCATCGCAAAGCATTCGGGGCAGCAGCCGTGGGTCAGGTCAGCGCCACATTTTTGACAGAGGTATTCCTCGATGCGCATCCATTTTCCCTTTCCTTTCTGGGTGCCGCTGTCGTCGCGGATTTTTTTGCAGTACATGCAAATCGGCAGAAATTTTTCGTAAATTTTGATTTTTCTGAGCGCTTCCTGCTTGATAAAGAAACGATCCATCCTCAACACCAGTTCTTCCGCATCACATGGTTTCTCAATGAAGTCATCGGCACCGCAACGAAAAGCTTCAATCGCCCGGTCCATATTGCCATGCCCGGTGAGGATGAACACCCCTGTTTCATAATTGAATGTCTTTATCTTTTTCAGGAGTCCTATGCCATTGATACCGGTCATGACCAGATCGGTTATCACCAGGTCGAAAGAAGTGGTATGAAATTCCGCCAGAGCATCTTCGCCGCTCAGCGCAGATTTCACATACAAAGCATTTCTCTTCAGATAGTTGCCAAGAGATTGTAGAATAGGTCGTTCGTCATCGACCAGCAGAACAGCCTTGCTGTGCATTTCTTGACCTCATGATGGTAAAAAATTTGAGACAAGGGACAACAGGGACCACAGTCGGTCCCGACATGCCACTGATGTTTTGTGCAACATTGCCAACGAAAACATCAGTGGCTGATGTATCAAAGCTTTACGACCTTGTCTGCAGCCGGGCCTTTCTGGCCGACTTTGACATCAAAACTGACACGCTCTCCCTCGGTGAGAGATTTGAACCCAACGGCCTGAATTGCGGTATGGTGCACAAAGATATCTCCACCGCCATCCTGCTCAATAAAACCATACCCTTTTGCATCGTTAAACCACTTCACTTTTCCTTCCGGCATTAGTAATACTCCTGTTGATTAATGGTTACTCTTGTTGCCAACTTCACTGCCAATGTTAATTGTAATGTTACTTGTAGGGATTGCACGTAAGTGTCGGACACGGTGCGCTTTTAATTACTCGCTCGGCAACGCTTCCCAGCCACATTTTTTCCAGTCCTTTCCTGCCATGGGTTCCGATAATGATCAGGTCGGCTTCTTGGTCTTTGGCGTATTTGATAATGGAATCTGCGATATTCCCCTGGACAATTTTACCCTCACATTCTGAACAGCTGTTGCGGTATTTCTCGACAAATTGTTTCATCTTGTTTTCGGCATGTTTCCCCATCTCGGCGGCATATACGCCAAGAGAAGGATATTCATAGTCTCCGTAGTAATGCGGCGGTTCTATGATGTGGATGAAATGCAGGCCGGCATGAAATTTTTCTCCAATGTACACAGCATATTCCACAAGTTGTTCGGTATGTTGCAGAAAGTCTATCGGCACGATAATTTTGTGGATTACCCTCACGGTTTACCCCCAGTAGAGTTTTTACCTCGGTCCTTGCCGTTTCTGAGAGTGTCAATCAACGGAACAAGAAAAAGGAGGCAGGCCAGTAAAAAAATGAGACTGCCGATGAAGAGGAGTGGCTGCCTGTTGATAAAGCTTTCAGCGATGAAAAGAAGCGCACAGGTAATAAAAAGGATCCAGCCACACAGTTGATAGCGCTCTGCCTTGCGGTTCATCTGTTCCTGCCCCCCTGACACCGCTCACGACAACCTATTTTATTTCTATCTGGGCAACTTTTTTCTTCGCCTCTTTCGATTTAGGCAGGCGAAGAGTCAGTACACCATCCTTGAACGACGCTTCGACCTTGTCTTTTTCGACCTCGACCGGGAGCCTAATGGCCCGGTAAAAAGATCCGCTGCGCCGCTCAATGGTGTGGTAGTGCTTATCTTTACGCTCTTTTTCTTCTTTCTTTTCCCCCTTGATGGTCAGCAGGTTGTCTTCAAGGGAGACATTAATGTCTTTTTTATCCATCCCCGGCAGGTCGGCGACAATTTCCATGCCATTGTCCGTCTCGCTCACATCAAGGCGTGGACTCCAGCCGATATCCATGTCTTCCTCCAGGTTATGAAAGGGAAAACCGTACCACATCTTTTTCAGCATTTCGTCCATCTCTGATAAAACATTCGGTACCGCGCTTTGACGTTTAAACGGCAGTAGATCAAACATAACGTTTCCTCCTCGTTAAATGATGTTTCCTTTGTTTGGACAAGATCTCTCCCGTCCGCCACGAACATCTTCCTTATCAGGAATCATAGGATCTTGACGGTATATATTCGCCGAGAAGTCGATCGGTTGGTTTTTGTGCCCGACTGCAGAATGTTTGCAGCATCTCCTGTTTTGCACTGTCAAAATCTATAAACTCAACACCGAATAACCAGACCGGCTTGTTGCTTTTCAGGTCGGTAACCAGTTTCCTTGATGTAACCCGTCCCGTGACGTGACTGATGAAATATTCCGAGTCACTGTGGTTGTCAAAGATGAGAATATCCATCTTGAATTGATTACTGCAGATATCCCACGCGTTGGCATGTAAAAAAGATACACCGTCAGGGGCAATGTCATAAATGTTGGTGACAACCGGTTTGGCAAAACTGGTCAGCGCCACTATGCCTTTGACCTGGAGCCTGGTTGATTTCCGTTTCTGCCCAGAGGAATGGCTGGAGGAATTATGTTGAATAATATCTTCACCCTTGAACAGGTTTTTCTGGTAAACAAACAGGCTTTGCGGGCCATTATCACTCTCTGCTGCTTGGTTGATTGCATCGCGATGCATGGCTGCTGCAGTAAGATTTTTCACTGATTCCCCACCTGATTCTTCGTTACCGTAAAATTTAACCCATAGGAAAAAGCGGCGTTATGATATTTCTTAGCATACTCCTTTGGGAGGGGGACGGTGCTGACCTGACAGACATTTCAGCGTATTCTGCGGTAAAGAATGGGTTATATGGGCGGGAAAGGCAATGCGGTAATTGCTGAAAAAATACGGTAATGAAACACCGGGTTAACGAATGGAAGTAATGAATTTTTTGAGGTTTTTTTTCTGGTTTTTAATCCTCAGTTTTTTCCTGATGTTTTCGCGATAGGATTCTATGGTTCGCACGGAAAGGTTTAACAGATCGGCAATCTCTTTTGATGTTTTGCCCTGGCGGATATAGTGGACAACCTGCAGTTCCCTTGGGGCCAGCCTGGCATTTGTCAGCACGGTATCATGCGGGTGCATTGAGAAAACATCGAGTAAATTTGCCTGCGCGGTCTGCATATAATCTTTGGCCGGGCCGGACACTTTGTTTTGGGCTTTTTTCAGCAGAGGGAGGACCATCTCCACGGTTTTTTCGGCAATTTCCTTTCTGATGAAGTCATGCTCCTGGTCCCTTCTCTTCAGCATGACATTCAAGGCGGTGTTGGTGTCCAGGAGTTCGCGGTTTGTTTCCTGTAATTCCTTTTCTCGCATGAGTAATCTTTCTAAGACGTTTTGCAACTCCAGCACGGTATCGGTTAACTCTGCTGTCCTTGCCGCGACCTGTTGTTCCAGATCGGCACGCGCTTGCTGGAGTTGCAGCTCGGTGGCCTTACGGGCGATTATCTCGTTGCTCAGCCGCACATTCCGGTCGCGCAGTTTGGCCACCAGGTCCTGTTTTTCAAAGCTGTGCCGTGCCTTGTTCAGCAGGTCATCGGTATCGCAGGGCTTCAGCAGGTAATCATCAGCCCCCAGTTTGAGGGCCTCGACGGCGGAGGGGACACCGCCATGCCCGGTCAGGATGATAACACCGATATCGGAATTGAGGCTTTTGGCCTGCTTGAGCACCGCTATGCCATCACCCATGGGCATTATCAGATCGGTAATAACCAGGTCGAAAGGTCTTTCCCGGAGAATGTCTATGGCTTCCCAGCCATTTTTTGCCGTGGTTACCGTGAATTTATTTTTTTCAAGAATCCAGCCGATTGAGGCCAGAATGATTTCTTCGTCATCAACGAGCAGTATTGATTTATTGGGCATTATGTACACTCTCGATGGGCAGAAACACGGAAAATCGTGACCCTTTATTCCCTGCACTGGTTACCTCTATACGACCGCCATGATTTTTTATAATGCCGTAACTGACGGGTAAACCAAGGCCGGTACCTTTCGGTTTCGGTTTGGTGGTAAAAAATGGCTCGAAGATATGCACCATATCGGCTGAACGTATGCCGGTGCCGTCATCTTCAATATGGACGGCAACGTTGTCCCTGTCGCATGCTTCGGTGCTGATGGTGATAACGCCGCCGCCTTCGCAGGCATCGGCGGCATTGTTGAGAAGATTAAGAAAAACCTGTTTCAGCTGGTCGCCAACCGCCATGATCGGGGGAAGATTGCCGCCATATTTTTTCACCACGCTAATGTTACGCATGTGAAAGTCTTTTTTGCTGAGCAGCAGGAGGGCGTCAAGAGCAGCATGCAGGTCAACCAGCCTGGGTTTGTCGGAAGTCGGTCGGAAGAAATCCCGTAAGTCGGCGATAAGATTTTTCATCCTGTGGCATTCCTGCAGGGCCAGGGCGACGAGTTCTTCTTCATTTTTTTCCAGGGCAACGTACCGCGATATTCCCTTGATAATCGTCATGACGCTCTGCAGGGGATTGTTGAACTCATGGGCGATGGAGGCGGACAGGTTGCCGATGGCGGCAAGTTTTGCGGAATGGAGCAGCTGGGTGTGCGATTCCTGCAGCTGGAGAGTACGTTCGGCAACCCGTAGCTCCAGCTCATCATATGCTTTTTTTAAGGCATCCTTGTCCATTTGTTTTTCTGTGATATCAAAGGCATAATGGAGATAGAGGTCTTCGCCGACCGGTATCCAGTAGGCATCCCAGTAAATGCCCTTCCCCCAGAACTGAGAATGCTGGGCCATACCGTTTTGCCAGAGCTTCTGGGCCTGGCACCAGGAACAGGGGGACTCGCTTTGTCCCCAGCTTGCATAGCAATGTTCGCCTGGTACGGCCCCAACAGCTATGGCGGCCTTGTTGGAGGCAACTATCCGGCGGCTATGGTATTCAAGGAGAAGAGCGACACAGGGCAGGGCGTCCATGAAAAGTTGCCGAAGGTGAACCTCTTTCTGCAATTTTTCCTCGGCTTCTTTCAGCTCTGTAATATCCCTGCCGACCGCCTGATATTCAATAATCTGCCCTGCCTTATCATAAAGAGCTCTGCCGCACCATTGCTGCCAATGTATCTTTCCGTCCGGCATGTGCATCCGATGTTCAATGGTCTTATCCGGCTTAAATTGTGTCAAATTCTTGAAATGATCCTCGACAAGCGGCAGGTCGTCTTGATGAACAGCAGGCATGAAGTTGGTGCCGAGTATGTCCTGATGGTTGACCCCGAAATGTCGGCAATAGGCATCATTGACAAAGGTAATTCTGCCCTGGGGATCAAAGCGGCAGATCATCTCCCTCTGATCCATAACAATGGCCCGATAGCGGTTTTTCATGCGGCGAAGTTTGGCCAGTTCGGCCTCCTTGCGGATGGAAATATCGCTGATAACGATGCGGAACTGGGCAGAGAGGTCGCAACCTGCTGAATGTGCCACGGTCTCTACCAGGCCATGGAACAGCGTTCCATCACTTCTCTGCAGGCGAAGGTCATAGGATTGCTGCCGACGCGTCTCCAGCAGTTTTCTCCAGTGGAGATAAAATATATCCTGATCATCCGGGAAGATAAAGTCGGACAATGGTCGGTTGAGCAACTGTCCTCTGGCCATCCCAAGCATATCTCCGGCGGTCAGGTTTGCCTCGACAATCAAGCCTTTGTCGTTGACGGTTATAAAGGCAACCGGGGCAGAATCGTAGAAATCGGCATAGCGGCGGCGGGCTTTTTCCAATTCCTGCTGGGCGGTGCGCAGATCTTCGTTCTGCAGTTCCAGTTCGATCTGGTAGGTGTCGAGTTCGTGGACCAGTTGACGGATATCCGCTCGGTACACGTCCGCCTTTTCTGGATTGCTCGCCAGAAAAGCCTGGGCCTTTTTACGTAATTCGGAAAATTTATTTTTCCCGGATTCTTTCTCCATTCAGTCTCCTAAATCGTGTACACCCTCTCAGCCCCCGCCGATAACCGGGAAAATGGCCAGGACATCGTTTTCGATCGGCTGCACGTCGAATTCCGTATGCCGGGAATTGATCATCAACACACCGACTTCCTGGCGATCGATGCCGAGTGAATCGACAATGTCGCCCACGGTGGTGCCTTCGCTGAGTTCTCGCTGCTCAATCTTGAACCGGTTGTCGCGAAAGTACGCGAAGAGTTTTACTGTTATCTGCATAAATATGTTTTCCCGCTATGATGGCGTTATTGCTCGTACATCACTTTGCCGCAATCCCGCAGATCATAGCCGCCAAGAGCGAGGATCGCCGCATGGAAGGCGGTGCTGCTGCGGATCAGTTCAAGGACGCTGACGACCTTGCTGTCGTGCAGATGTCGGCCCGGGACAATCAGGTCGTAGCGTTCCAGGGCGATGGGCACAAAATCGAGGCCTAAGGCATTGGCGGCGGCGCGGATGCCCAGGCCGCAGTCGACACTGCCGTTGGCGACAGAGGCGGCGACGCTCATGTGGGTATATTCTTCGTGGTCGTAGCCGATAATCTCCGAAGGAGCTATGTTTTCGTCCCGGAGAACCTTGTCCGTCAGCAGTCGGGTGCCGGCGCCGTTTTGTCGGTTGATAAAGGTATATTTTTCTTTGGCGATATCTTGAAAGCCCCGGATATTTTTAGGATTGCCCTGGGCGACGATCAAGCCCTGTTCGCGGTGGCAGAGATTGATCAACTGCAGGGGGATGCCTTTGAGAAAACGCTGGAGGAAACTGATGTTGTACTCACCGGTCTGTTCATCGAGCAGATGGGTACCGGCAATGTGTGCCTCGCCGCGTTTTATGGCCATTATGCCGCCCATTGAGCCGACATGGGCCGAAGAGATGCGCACGATAGGCCGCTGTTTGTGCAGGTGGTTGGCCAGCAGATCGAGGATATTGTCATGGCTGCCGATGCAGACCAGGGTGGCGTCTACTTCGGTCTGCGGTCGCAATAACTCGACCTGCACCTTCTCGCCGGCGCCGATCCCTTCGCAGCCGGAGGGGACAGTCAGCAGCCCGTCGGCACGAACCAGCGACATCACCGCCCCGGCACCTTTGCCGGAGGGGGTCGCCATAAGCGTGTCACCCACCCGGCCAAGGGTGATGCGGATGAATTGATCGACACCCATGGCCGAATGCAGCGGTCTGGACAGGGTCGCCTCGACATAGTCCGACTGCGGCAACCCCTGGCCGAGAAAAAGGGAAATCATCTCCCGGACAAAGATGCGCATGGTCAACAGCGCCGACACCGGATAGCCCGGCAGACCGATGACCGGGGTATCGCCGATCATCGCCAGGATCACCGGTTTCCCGGGTTTGATGGCTACGCCGTGGACGATCACTTCGCCTATTTCGGCGAGCACCTTGGCACTGTAGTCACGGGTGCCGGCCGAGGCCCCGGCATTGAGAATTACCAGATCATTTTCGTCTGCGGCGGTAAGCAGGGCTCTTTTTAGCAGCTCGGGATCATCGACAACCGGTAAACCACGGTCGGCATCCGCCCCCCATTCATTTAAGTAGCCGGCAAGGATGCGCGAATTGAACTCGATGATCTGGCCGGCTTTGGGCTGCTGGTGCGGCTGGATGAGCTCACTGCCGGTCGGGATGACATGGACCTTCGGCGGCCGCCGTACCGAGATTTCAGTCACCCCGGTGGCGAGCATCGCCCCTTGATCGATGGCCCTGATTCTATGGCCTTCGGGAAGGATGAGCTCGGTGGCGACGATATCCTCGCCGATGGTCCGCACATGCTGCCACGGGGTGGCCGGCATGTGCAGCTCGACCTCGGTGTCGCTGACATAATGCACGTCTTCGATCATCACCACCGCATTGAAGCCTTCGGGGATGGCATTGCCGGTATTGACCGGGATAAATTTGCCCGGGCCGAGACGAAGTGGTTTGGCCTCGCTGGCCCCGGTCAGGTCACTGAAATGGACGGCTATACCGTCCATGGCCGCGGCATTGTACGAGGGAGACGAGCGCAGGGCGAACACCGGCTTGGCGGTGATTCTGCCGAGGCTGTCGTCAACCGCGATTGTTTCCAGCGGATCTCTTGAGTAAAATCCGTGTTTTTCAAGGGCTGCCTGCCATACCTCTTTTGCTGCCGAAAGGGGTTTGTTGCTGACGTAAATGTTTCGCTGGCTCATTGTGTTCATTCTGCTCATGTGTAGAGATAGACCTTGACGGCGGTGTTTTCCGTGACCCCCTGGCTGTCCTCGTCGATGAGAAAGTAGCCGTCGGAGCGAGAAAGGGTGGAGATAGAACCCGATTTGCCGAGAACAGGTTCGGCACGCCAGGAGTCATTTTCTTGTATCATTTTTACCCGGACCACATCGAGCCTGCCCGGTGCGGAGTTGATATTGCGGGTTAAACCGGCCATGATGTAGGGGCCTGGCAGTTTCGGCCGCAGTACACGACCGGAAAGCTGCTCGATCGCCGGTTTGACAAAAAAATCAAAGCAGACCAGGGCGGAGACCGGATGACCGGGCAGACCAAATATCGGTGTACTGCCGCTTTGGCCGATCAACACGGGTTTACCTGGCTTCAGGGTAACGCCATGCACGAGAATACCCGGTGGACCGAGTGCTTCGACCACCTGTTCGCCAAGGTCTCTGACGCCGACGGAACTGCCGCCGGAAAAAAGGACCAGATCATTTTCTTCGATGGCTGTTCTTATGGCCGGCAGGAAGATTTCTTTCTGGTCCGAGACGATGCCGTAGTCGCGGGCGATGCCTCCGGCGCGGCTGATCACTCCGGCCAGGGCCAGGGCGTTGATATTGCGGATCTGTCCGGCTTTAGGGCTTGCGGTATGGGCGATTATTTCGTCCCCGGTGGAGAGAATACCGACCCGGACTTTTTCAGTCACCCGGACTTCAGTAATGCCCAGCCCGGCAAGCAGGCCGATGTCCTGGGGGCGAAGCAGGTGACCGCCGGCCAGCGCCATCTCGCCCCTGGCGATATCCTCTCCTTTCTGGATGAGATTGGTCCCGGACCCGACCCCTTTGATGATCTCGATCATCGTTTCGTCGACCGGCACACTATGTTCCAGCATGACCACACTGTCGGCGCCGGCGGGCAGAAGGCCTCCGGTGGGGATTTTAAAACAACAGCCTTTCTGCACATCACCGCCGGGTGCCGTACCCATCAGCACCTCGCCGGTGATGTTCAGATAGCAGGGCATCGATTCACTGGCGCCGAAGGTGTCCGCCGCCCGTACGGCGTAGCCGTCCATGGTCGACCGCACCTGGGCGGGCAGGTCTTCCGGCGAGAGAATCGGTTCCGCCGTGACTCGATCAAGGGCCTCGGTGAGCGGGATGCTGGTGCTTGCGGTTCTGATGCCGGTCAGGTGATCGAGGAGAATATGCAGTGCCTCGTCCACAGGCAGCAAACCACTGCGGCCGAGCATGTCTTTGGTAGGTGATTTTTCAACCATTTGATCACCCATTTGATCACCCATTTGTGCCGACTATGTTGAGATTAACCCTGGATGTTTTACCAAGAACAGCAAGCAGTTCTTGGTACGCTATTTCTTTGTCTGCAAATTGTATGCGGACGATGTGCTGCGCGAGGTGCGGTCTGCTGGTGAGAAAGGTGGCCAACTGCTCGCTTTGCAGGCAGAGACCTGTCTTCAATAAATCCACGCCTCGATCTCTGGCGATGCTGTTAAAGAGTTTCAGGGTGACGGAGATAGACTTTTTCTGCTCAGATTCCGAAGGTAAGGTTTTCGTGTCGGTGCGCAAAGCGGCATGGAAGCTATTTTTGCGGAAAATTGCTCCGGCAAGGCCCGGCATGGCCGCAGACAGTGCCAGTACCGGATTGCTTCCGGTAAGCGGCAGCGAAAGGTCGTCAACGGCGGTGCCGTTAAGGAAAATGGTCTGCACGGTATCTGCCAGATATTTTGCGGTAAAACCGGGGAAATTGCTTAAAAATTTGCCCAGCGTCTCGCCGTGGGCCGTCTTTATTTCTATGCCTGACTGTAAAACAGTGGTAAACAGGGGCAGGGCATCGCCGGTTACTGCCATCTTCAGCGTCGGCACAGGGAGTTGATCTTTCATATGTGTTGATCTTCTGTATAATTGGCTTACAATGTATGTGGTTACATTGTCTTTGTTTTTACATGAAACAGTCTCTTCGGCAAGTCACGAAGATGACCGATAACCACAAACAAGTATAACAAATTTTCACGCCGGTGAGATAAAAAAGTAATCTTATTTCACTTATACTTTTCTGAAAGGATGTAAAATGACGACAAAAACATTGCCGCCTCTGTCCGGCTATAAGAGCTTTAACGGTCCGCTGGTAACCCTGGTCATGGATGGTATGGGCATAGGCGCACGGGATGAAAGTGATGGTGTGTTTGTTGCGTATACCCCTGTTCTTGATGAACTTTTTCAGGAACCGCTCATGGTGCAACTGAAGGCGCACGGCACGGCGGTCGGCCTGCCGTCCGATGGCGATATGGGTAATTCCGAGGTCGGTCATAATGCGCTTGGCGCAGGGAGGGTATTTTCTCAGGGTGCACGGCTGGTCAACGACGCTCTCAAGTCAGGGGCTATCTTTGGCGGCGAGGCCTGGCAGGAGGTGACCAAACGCGCTCATTCCAGGGGAACGGTGCACTTTATCGGTCTTGTTTCCGATGGCAATGTCCATAGTCATATCGAGCAGCTGTATGCCTTACTCGATCGGTGTGCGGCGGATAGTTTTGCGAGGGTCAGGGTGCACGCCCTGCTCGATGGTCGTGATGTCGATCAAAAAAGTGCTCTGCGCTATATCGAGCCGCTCGAGCGAAAACTCGCTGCTCTCTCGGCTGATGGCCGCGACTACCGGATAGCCTCGGGGGGCGGACGGATGGTGACGACCATGGACAGGTACGGTGCCGACTGGCAGGTGGTCGAAAACGGCTGGCAGGCCCATGTCCTGGGACGCGGCCGCACCTTTGCCGCGGCGTCTGATGCGGTGCGGGCCTATTACGAGGAAGATCCGGACATGACCGATCAGTATATGGCCGCTTTTGTCGTGGCTGATGAACAGGGCCCGGTCGGGACCATCGAGGACGGTGACGCCGTGGTCTTTTTTAACTTTCGCGGCGATCGGGCCATCGAGATTTCCCGGGCCTTTGACGAAGAGGATTTTCATGAATTTTACAGGATTCGACTGCCGCAGGTGTATTATGCCGGTATGATGCAGTATGATGGGGACGCGCTGATACCAAAAAATTATCTGGTTGAACCTCCGGTCATCGACAACACCCTGGGACAGTATCTGTGCGGCACGAAAATTACCTCCTATGCGATATCCGAGACGCAGAAGTTTGGCCACGTTACCTATTTCTGGAACGGCAACAGGTCGGGGTATATTGACAAGGATCTGGAAAAATATGAAGAAATCACCTCCGACAAGGTGGAGTTTGATCTGAAGCCGTGGATGAAAGCCGGCGAAATCACCGACAAGGTGGTCAGCGCGATAGAGAGCTGCGCCTACAAGTTTATTCGTCTCAATTATCCTAACGGCGATATGGTTGGCCATACCGGGGTGGTGCCCGCTATTCGCATCGCCGTTGAAACCGTCGATCTCTGTCTGCAGCGTGTTTTACGGGCAGTCGAAAAGGCCGGAGGTATCGCGGTCATCACCGCCGATCACGGCAATGCCGATTGCATGTGGACCAAAAAAAATGGCCGAATCACCCCGATGGTGGCCCATACACTGAACCCGGTGCCTTTTATCATCAAGGATTATTCCGGGGCCAACAGGTTCGAGCTGACCGGGGTGGAGAACCCTGGACTGTCAAACGTCGCGGCAACCCTCTGCATCCTTTTGGGTCTGGAGCCGCCCAGGGAATACGATGCACCTCTAGTCAGGCTGGCCCCCTGATGGCGTCTAATAAGGCCTTTTGTCTGCACTGTTAGTAATTAATCAATTCTTCATATGAGCAATAATGACCGAAAGAATAAGTAAATCTGCACAAAAAAGACGTTTTAAGGATGAGGAAGGCGCTGCTGCGGAACTGGCGGAGCTGTCGGACAAGGATTTAAAAAAACTGCCCATCGGCCAGACTGTTAAGGATGAGATCATCAACTGCAGAGGTCAGAAAGGCGGGGCACTTAAGCGACAGATTAAATATCTCGCTAAGGTCATGCGTGATGATTCCGTCGATGAGATCTTCGACTTTCTTGCCGACCGAAAAGGCTCCAAGCTAAAAGATACCAAAATGCAGCGGGAGGTCGAACGCTTACGTGATGTGATCATCAATGAGGCCATTGCCGATCAGCAGGAGTGCATGCAGGCGGGGATGATCTGGGAACCGGATTGGCAGGGAGAGGAACTTGATGCCTTTGTGCGGCACTATCCGGTCGATGAAGGCGACCTGCGTCGGACCGTCTTTCAATATGTTAAGACCAGGCTGCACAACCATAACCGCGAAGTGTTCCGTATTGTCAAAGCGGCGGTGCAAAAAGAAGAAATGCTGCGGAAAATTGACTGAGCCCGGCTGCAAGTGAACTGCCGACCCTGGCAACCTGTCCAGGAGGATGTTCGAGAAAATTTTGAGGAGATTATGTCAATACGAGCCCTGGCCCTGGAACTTTACCGGGCGCAGCAAAAGGTCGAGTCGCTGCAGAAAAACTACGACAATGCGACGTTGCCCGAGCAGGAGGCGCTGGCACAGGAACTGAACTTGGCCCGCAAGGAGCTGCAGATGCTGCGGCGGATGCTTGACGGGGAAAAAGAGTCCGGCAGCTTTCGTAGGCGTTTCAGTGGCTTCGGCAGTACCAAAAAGTAAGGGATTTATCTGATTTCGTCGCTGTCCACATAGGCATAAGCGCTATGTTTATGGATTGATTCGAAACTTTCCACCCCGGCGGAAAACCAGGTGATTCTCGGGTCGCTGAGAGCCAGCACCGCCACCTTCCTGACCACATCTTCAACGAACATCGGATTGTTGAAGGCCTTTTCCGTGACGTATTTTTCATCCGGCCGTTTGAGCAGGGCATACAGTTCGCAGGATGCCGACTGCTCGATCAACGCTATGAGATCTTCCGCCCAGATGAAGTCGTTGAATTTGACATTGAGTGTCACTTCTGCACGCTGGTTATGGGCGCCGCCGGCGCTGATCTCTTTCGAGCACGGGCACAGGGTGGTTACCGGAACGGAGACGGAAAGGATAAACCCTTCGTCATCGCCGATGCCGCCGGAAAACCCACAGGCGTACTCCATCAGGCTGTGGGTGTCGCTGACCGGCGCCTTTTTGTCGATAAAATAGGGGAAGGTCATTTCCAGCCGAACACTCTTGGCCTGCAGATCTTCTTTCAGTCGGGCGAGAATCGATGAAAAACTGGTGACGGAAAGTTCCCCGAGATAGTCATTGAGAACCGAGGTGAATATCTCGACACAGTTATCCCGGTGGCTCTCTGAGAGACGGGCCCGCATGGAAATCGTCGCTATGGTGTTTTGCAGGTTGCCGCTTTTTTCCTTCACTCGAACCGGCGTCTTGAGACCCTTCAGGCCAACCGTCTGAATATGCATAGGCTTAATCGATTAATCTTGTTCAGATGAAATTCACGGAGAAGTGTTCGCTGTCACACGTTTTTACTTCCATCGTAGGCAATCGCACAATAGTCGATTGTAGTAAGACGTTTGTTACTTACCCTTTTTGACTGTCTTCGACAAGACTCTTTTCCGCTCCGGGCTTGCCGTGACCCCAATTTTTCATGCGTTTCTGCTGAAATCGGTGTATTCTACGCGTTTTCTCATTCCACTGATCGATACTGCCGCTAGAGGGTCTGGACGATGGGTAGCAATAACGAAGCATGCAGACTGGATAAATGGCTGTGGGCTGCCCGTTTTTTTAAAACGCGTTCCCTGGCCGCCGCTGCGGTAAATGGCGGGAAAGTACATGTGCACGGCAACCGGGCAAAGGCTGCCCGGAGTGTCTCAGTGGGTGATCAGCTGCGCATCACCATTGGCTTCATGGAGTTTCACATCACGGTACTGGCTCTGGCAAAGTTCAGGCGACCAGCTAAGGAAGCCGCCCTGTTGTATGTCGAATCGGACGAGAGTATCAAGGTCCGTGAGGAGCAACGGGAGCTTCGGCGGATGGCGCAAAGCGGCTATACCGGACCGGCGAAAAAACCGAGCAAGCGCGACCGGCGAAAAATAAAATCTTTCACCAGAAAAGATGAACAGGAGTAAGCTATGCAAAGAATTGAAAGAGCACTGATCAGCCTGACCGACAAGGCCGGTATTGAAGGTTTTGCGACGGAACTGGCAACCTTGGGAATAGAGCTGCTTTCCACCGGCGGCACGGCAAAAAAACTGCGTGACGCGGGGCTGGCGGTCATGGATGTCTCGGAGTTCACCGGCTTTCCGGAGATGCTCGACGGCCGGGTAAAAACCCTGCATCCGAAGGTGCACGGCGGTATTTTAAACCAGAGAGCCAACAGCGAGCACCAGCAGCAGTGCGCGGCGCATGGCTTGAAAAACATCGACCTTCTCGCCGTCAATCTCTACGCCTTTGCCAAGACCGTCGCCGATCCACACTGCAGCCTGGCCGATGCCATTGAAAATATTGATATCGGTGGTCCGACGATGCTGCGGGCGGCGGCGAAAAATTTCCACGATGTCACGGTGATCGTCGATCCTGCCGACTATGGCCAGGTCATCGAGGAGATCAAAGCCTTGGGCAATACCACCCTGAAAACACGGTTTAGGTTGATGAAAAAGGTCTTTGCCCTGACAGCGGCCTACGATACGGCCATCTCCACCTGGCTGGAAAAGGTCGATGTAGAGAATAATCGTTATTTCTCCGGAGAATGAACCATGCTGAAGATGGCGGTTTTATTGTCCGGCAGTGGACGCACCCTCGATAATTTTCATGAACGTATTCACCAGGGCAGTCTTGCCGGAGAGATCCAGGTGGTCATTTCCAACGTGGCCGATGTGCTTGGCCTGAAGAAGGCCGCGAAATACGGCTATCCCGCTTTTTATGCCGCCGATAACGCGCGTATCAACGAGATCCTCCAGGACTATGATATTGATATCATCTGTCTTGCCGGCTATCTGAAACTGTATACGCCGCCGGCCGAGTTGGCCCGGGCGGTCATCAATATTCATCCCTCGTTGATCCCCAGTTTTTGCGGCGATGGATTTTATGGCCATCATGTGCATGAGGCGGTGAAGAAAAGGGGCTGCACCGTCACCGGCTGCACGGTGCATTTTGCCAATGAAAACTATGACGAAGGACCGATTATCCTGCAGAAATGTGTCGAAATTGCCTACGAAGATGATGCCGACACCATTGCCGACATGGTCTTTGCCATTGAATGTGTCGCCTTTCCCGAGGCGATCAATAGAGTTGACCAGCTGGGAGTAGAATTTTTTTGGAAAAGGGTGGAGTTGTGAGTGTGAAAAAACGTGTCATTATGTCGTCTCTGGATATCGATCTGGCCATTCAGAGAATTTCCCTGCAGATCATGGAAAAAAACCTTGGCGGTGATGCCATGGCCATAGTCGGTATTCATACCTGCGGCGTCTACGTGGCCCGGAGAATCCACGCGTATATTGAACAGCAGAGCGGCCTGCCGGTACCCTTCGGCTCGCTCGATATCAACCTGTATCGCGATGACTGGAGCCTGATGAGCCAGAATCCGATAGTGAAGACCACCGACATTTCTTTTGATGTCGACAATACCAATCTGGTGCTGGTCGATGATGTGATTTTTACCGGGCGAACTATCCGGGCGGCCATGGATGCCATTATGGATTACGGTCGGCCAACCTCCATTCAACTTGCCGCCCTGGTCGACAGGGGTGGCCGGGAATTACCCATTCAGCCGGATTTTACCGGCATGCACACCGCTATTCTGCCGAATGAACGAATCTCGGTCCTGCTTGATGCCGACGGTCCGGACGGCGAAGTGGTCATTGAAAGCTGATGGCTGCCATGGAACTGCTTGCCCCTGCGGGAACCGTTGAAACCTTCGGCGCTGCTCTGGACGGCGGTGCCGATGCTGTCTATGTCGGAGCCCCTGGATTTAACGCGAGAAATCTTGCCAGGGATCTGCGCCTTGAAGAGATCGGGGCGATGATCCGTCATTGCCACAGCCTGAATAAAAAGCTTTATGTCGCTGCCAATAGTCTGCTTCTGGAAAGAGAACTGCCGCTGGTTATTGAAAACCTCGCCCTGTTGCAGGAGCTGGGCCCTGACGCCCTCATTGTCCAGGATCTCGGATTGATCCGGCTGGTACGGGACTATTTTCCGAAGTTGAAGCTGCACGGCTCGACGCTGATGACCGTGCATAACTCGGACGGGGTACGTTTTCAGGCGCAGCTTGGCTGTGAACGGGTGGTGCTCGCCAGGGAACTGACCCTCAAGGAAATCGGCACCATCAGCGCCGGGAGAGGGGATACGGAGATTGAGATTTTTATCCACGGCGCCATGTGTTTCTCCTATTCCGGGCTCTGCCTGTTTTCGTCGTATCTCGGTGGGAAAAGCGGCCTGCGCGGCCGATGTGTCCAGCCGTGCCGCCGCGCCTATAGCTCCCGGGGCAAAAGTGCTGGTGCCAAAGGCGGAAGCATGCCGCAAAAAGGTGATTCTGGTCGCTACCTTTTCTCGATGAATGATCTTACCGGTCTCGAGGCAATCCCCTTTCTCAAGGAGGCGGGTATCGCCTCGCTGAAAATTGAAGGTCGTCTGCGCTCGGCGCACTATGTGCAATCGATTGTCGCGGCCTATCGGAAGGTTCTCGATGCCGCGCCGGGGCATGAAGAGAGTGCGCTTGTCGAGGCGAAGGTCCTGGCGGAACAGGCGATGAGTCGCAAGACCTCCAGCGGCTACTTTTTCACCCCGCAGCCGGCGGAAGCAATAACGGTGCATCATTCGGGGAATATGGGCATGCATCTCGGCCGCTTTACCGTGACCCGCAGGGCCGGAGAACAGCTTACCTGTAAATTTGTTACCAAGGGTGCCCTCGCCGTCGGCGACAGGCTTCGGCTCCATGTCGAGCCCTCCGGAGAACGGACCGCCTTTCGTTTGAAATCCCTCTTCGTTCTCGGTCAGCAGGAACAAAGCGCCGCTCCGGGCAGCAAGGTGTCCATTGAGTTGCCGCCCGATTTTCAGGCCGATACCGCCGGACATGTCGAGGTGTACAAAATTGACGGTGGCTTCCGCCTCGGTTCCTTGAACAGCACGGTGCTGCAGACCGAACAGGTTGGCCGAGAGCTGAGTGGCAAAAGAAAACAGCTGGCCGGTACCATCAAGGGGATTGTCGCCGAGGTGTGTACTGTCGATGGTACGGCGGGGATGCCGGAACAGAGAGAGAAAGTTTCAGGAAAAGTCGCCGGGAGAGGTGCGATACAGGGCCTTACCAAAAAAAGGTTGGCGCACCTGCGACCGGTAAGAAAAAAAATGGTCCTGGAATGGTGGCTGAAAACCGATTCGCTGAAATTGCTGCAGGGCGATCTGCCCTTTACACCCGATCGATATCTGCTCAGTTTCAACAAGCAGACGGTGCTCCAGGCCGGCAAGATGAAGGGGGCCCTTGGCGCAAAAGCCAGGCTGGTCACCTGGGCGCTTCCTCCCCTGATCATGGAAAATGATCTGGCCAGGGTGCGCAAACAGATTCAGCTGCTTCTGCGTACCGGCTTTCGAAGTTTTCAACTCGGCCATCTCAGCCAGAAGCTGTTCTTTGCCGGGGAGAAGGCGCACCTTTTTGGTGACTACACCGCGAATCTGCTCAACAATCAGGCGGTGGCCATGGTCGGCGACATCGGGCTTGAAGCCGCACAGGCAGGTATTGAGATGGATCGTGCCGCCCTGCAGGAGCTGCTGCGCGGCTGCCGGGGAGGCGAGGGTGTCTCCGGGCCAGGCCGCAAGAGGCGAAGCATACCGCTTGGTCTTACCGTGTACGGTGCTCCTGCCCTGTATACCTCAAGGCTTGCACCCGATCATTTTCCGTATGAGCGGCAGATCCTCAGCCCGAGAGATGAGCCCTATGTCATCAGAAAAAAAGAAGGGTTTACCCAGACCTTTCCGGAAAAACCCTTTTCGCTGCTGCCGTATCTCGAAGAATTGAAAGAGATGGGCATAAAATATGTTGTCGTCGATATCTCCGGTGGGAGCGAATCCAAGCGGGAACTGCTGGAGTTGAACGACCGGCTGTCGAACTCCGGCCGCTATGGCAAGCTGTCGACATTCAACTACCTGGGGACGCTGGAATGAGGGGGCCGGGCAGGCGCTTTAATGCGAAGGCACAAAAAAATCGACATGAAATTGATGACGAATACCTGATGATATCTGTTGACAATGTCCTTTTCTTACATTATAAATTATGCCCTTCACAATATGGACTATTCAGGATCAGTGCGCCTTGCAGCGATTACGGTCACTGATGCATTGAAAATATATTTTATTCATCTCTCTAAAGAGATACGATACTTACAGGAGGAACACCTACGTGGCAAATCATAAATCCGCTGAAAAGAGAACCCGTCAAGCTCAGGCTGCTCGTTTGCGTAACAAAATGAACAAGACCAAAATGAAATCGATCATCCGCAAACTCGATGAAGCTGTGGGTGCCGGAACAGCAGATGTTGCAAAGGATGTTCTGAAAGAAGCTACTTCAGTCATTGCCAGGACAGCAGCCAAGGGAACAATTCATAAGCGGAACGCGTCCCGTAAAATTTCCCGTCTCGCCAAACGGGTGAATAAAATGGACAGTGCCGCCTAATCGCCGGCTGACCGTTTGTCAAGAAACGGTTGATAGAAATTAAAAAAGAGCCATGGAATCGCTGGATTCCATGGCTCTTTTTTTTATTTTTTCTGCCAGGAAGAGGCTGGACAAGAAGAGCCGATAACTGGTATGTTACTGTCCATACTGACTATCAGAGCTTTTTATCCATACAATAAGCCAATTAAGCCGATGCCTACGAGAATGGTTCTACCGGACGTACAGAGATTCAAGAGTGACATGGCCGTGGCCCGGCTGATTCCCGTGTGCCGGGAAATAGTGGCGGATCTTGATACGCCGTTAACCCTTTTTGCCAAAGTTGCCGATGGTAACAGCCATGTTTTTCTTTTCGAGAGCATGGAGGGCGGCGAAAAATGGGGGCGGTTTTCTTTTATCGGCTACGATCCCCTGGTCACCTTTACCTCTACTGCGGAGGCCATCACGCTTTCGGAAGTAAAAAAAGGGTTGCGCGAAAGCCGGACCTTTTCCGCCGATCCCCTGCGTGCCCTTAAATCCTTAATCAGCGATCTCGATGCCGCCGAATACGACCATCTGCCGAGGTTCTGCGGCGGCGCGGTCGGTTTTCTCGGCTATGATATGGTCAGGTTCATGGAGGAGCTCCCCGACAGCCGCCCGGCGACGGAGTTTCCCGACTCCTCCTTCATGGTGCCGAAAATCGTCCTGGTGCATGACAGCTTCAAACAGACCGTGACCGTTGTCTGCTGGGTGCAGGTGGATGACGACGATGGCGATATGCTTTATAATAATGCGGTTGCGCGTATTGATGAGGTAATTGGCAAAATCAAGCGGCCCGTCTCGGCGGATTTTTTTGCAGCAAGCGGCAACAACACTTCTCTTTCGCACGTTTTTACCTCGAACATGGCCAGAGAACAGTTCGAAGCCATGGTGGTTAAAGCCAAGGAATATATCCATGCCGGTGATATCATCCAGGTGGTGCTGTCCCAGCGATTTCACACGGAAACCGAGCTGGCCCCCATGGTACTGTATCGGGCGCTGCGACATATAAATCCGAGTCCGTATCTGTTTTATCTCCAGTTGGGCGATGTCATTCAAATCGGTTCGTCACCGGAAATTCTCGTGCGCAAAGAAGGCAAAAACATCGAGCTGCGGCCGATCGCCGGGACCAGAAAACGAGGGGCGACGCCGGAAGAGGACCTGGCACTCGAACGTGAGCTGCTCGCCGACCCGAAAGAGACGGCGGAACATCTGATGCTCGTCGATCTCGGTCGCAATGACGTCGGCCGGGTAGCCAAAGGCGGTCATGTTTATGTCCACGACCTGCTGGTCATCGAGCGTTACAGCCATGTGATGCACATTGTCTCCGGGGTCCGAGGTGAGATTGCCGATGACAAAGATCAATTCGATGTCATGGCCGCCTGTTTTCCGGCGGGTACGGTCAGTGGTGCGCCGAAGATCAGGGCGATGCAGATTATCGATGAGCTGGAGCTGGACAAACGTGGGCCCTATGCCGGAGCTGTCGGTTATTTCGGCTTTTCCGGCAATATGGACTTCTGCATCACCATCCGGACCTTTGTCATGAAGGGCAGGGATTTATGGATTCAGGCCGGGGCGGGCATTGTCGCCGATTCCGAGCCGGAAAAAGAGTATGAAGAAACGGTCAATAAATCGCTGGGCTTGCGTCGTGCCGTTGAACTTGCAGAGAAGGGATTTTGAAACATGCTCGTTATCATAGATAATTACGATTCTTTCACCTATAACATCGTCCAGACTGTGGCGGCGAATGGGTTGGAAGAGGGCCGCACCGAAGACATTCGCGTCTTTCGCAATGACAAGATCACCGTGCGGGAAATTGAAGAACTGCAGCCCGATCGACTGTTGATTTCCCCCGGTCCCTGCACGCCGCGAGAGGCCGGAATTTCCATTGAGGCGATTACCTATTTCGCCGGCAAGCTGCCGATTCTCGGTGTCTGCCTCGGCCATCAGGCCATAGGCGAGGCCTTTGGCGGCACGGTTGTTCGGGCGGGACGCATCATGCACGGCAAGACCAGCCCGATGACCCATGATGGCAAAGGCGTCTTTTCCGGCCTGCCGAATCCTTTTGACGGCATGCGCTACCATTCCCTCATTGTCCAGGAAAGTGACTTCCCGGCCTGTCTGGAGGTGACCTGCCGCTCCGACGAAAACGAGTTGATGGGGTTGCGGCACCGGGAACTGGCGATCGAAGGGGTGCAGTTTCACCCCGAGTCGATCATGACTCCGGCGGGCATAACCCTTTTGAAAAATTTTCTGGCGGCCGATTATGTAAACCTGTTACGCCGATAATACGGTTGCCCGGAAAAACACCTAATAAAAAAATCATGAATATTAAAGAAGCAATCGGCAAAGTTGTCACTGGTCAGGATCTGAGCGAAACGGAAATGGTTTCGGTCATGAACGATGTCATGGGCGGCTTCGCCAGCGACGCCCAGATAGGTTCGTTTATCACCGCCTTGCGGATGAAGGGTGAATCCATCGACGAAATTGTTGGTGCGGTGCGGGTCATGCGCGAAAAAGCCACCTTCGTCGACGCAGGCGTCGATACCGCCGGCGGTGCGGTCTTGATTGATATTGTCGGCACCGGCGGAGACTGTTCCGGTACCTTTAATGTATCGACGACGACGTCCTTTGTTGTCGCCGCGGCCGGTGTTCCCGTGGCCAAACACGGCAACAGGGCGGTTTCGTCACAATGCGGCAGCGCCGATGTCCTTGAGGCCCTCGGCGTCGACTTAAGCCTCTCGGTAGAGGCGGTTTCCGAGTGTGTCCGAACAGTGGGCATCGGCTTTCTTTTTGCACCGATGCTCCATGGGGCGATGAAATACGCCATCGGACCACGGCGGGAAATCGGTATCCGGTCTATTTTCAATATTCTTGGGCCAATGACCAATCCGGCTGGGGCCAATGTCCAGCTCACCGGCGTTTTTGATAGGGAACTGACGACAATTCTTGCCGAGGTGCTGGTCCGGCTTGGCATGAAACGCACCCTTGTTGTCTGGGGTGAGGGGAATATGGATGAGATGACCGTTACCGGTACCACGCATGTGGCGGATGGCTTTGAGGGGAAGGTGACCAGCTACACCATCGAGCCCGAGGATGTCGGGCTCAGCCGGGCAGCAATTGCCGATATACAAGGCGGAGCGACCGCTGCGGAAGCGGCGGAACTGGTTCGTTCAGTGTTACGGGGCGAGCCCGGTGCACGGCTCGACATGGTTCTTCTCAATGCCGGGGCTGCTCTTCTTGCCGCAGGAAAGGTCGAGAGCATCAAGGCCGGTGTTGTCCTGGCCCGGCAAGTGATTGCCTCCGGGGCGGCGCTTGAAAAACTGGAACAGCTCGTCGGTTATTCCCGCACCGCCGGTAAAGCGTCAGCGTAACGAAGGGTCTGGTGATTTATGGCAATGATTTTAGATACCATAGTGGCAAAAAAGAAGATTGAGGTCGCCGCACTGCGCACCAAGGGGATCCAGCTGCCGTCCGCCTTCAGGGACCGGGAGATTGGTCCGCCGCGCGGTTTTCGCCGCACGCTCATGCAGTATGCCGATGTTTCGATCATCGCCGAGGTGAAAAAGGCCTCTCCTTCAAAGGGGGTTATCTGTGCCGATTTCCGGCCGGTGGATATTGCCGTTAACTATCAGGAAAATGGCGCGCAGGCGATTTCCGTTCTGACCGATGTCGATTTTTTTCAAGGCGCCCTCGTCTATATGATGCAGGTTCGCGAGGCGGTTGCCCTGCCTGTTCTGCGCAAGGATTTTATTATTGATGAACTGCAGATCAAGGAAGCCCATGTCCACGGGGCGGATGCCATCCTGTTGATCGCCGCCATCCTCGATCTCAACCAGCTGCGCGAGTATCAGGCCTGTGCCGGGGAACTCGGCATGGATGTGCTGGTCGAGGTGCATGACGAATGGGAAACGGAACGGGCCCTGGAAGGGGGCAGTACGCTGATCGGCATCAATAACCGTAATCTCAAGGACTTTTCGATGGACCTCGAAACGACCTTCAGGTTGAAAAGACTCATTCCCGAAGATATTCCGGTGGTCAGTGAGTCGGGGCTGAAAACCGCCGATGATTTCCGGCGGTTGCGCGATGCCGGGATCAGCGCGGCCCTGGTCGGGGAGACGCTGATGCGGGCCGGCGCCGACAGTCCGCTGCTGCAGTCTCTGCGTCAATAAGGATGTCGTCTGTGGTCGGCAAAGTACCGCGAAGAACACGGGTGAAGGTGTGCGGTACCACGCGCCTGGAAGATGCCCTGGTCGCTGCGGACTGCGGCGCTGACGCGCTGGGTTTTATCTTTTACAGCAAAAGTCCCCGCGCCATTGCTCCGGAGAAGGCGGCACAGATAATCAAACAGTTGCCCCCCTTTGTCGACAGGGTCGGTGTCTTTGTCAATGCGACAATCGACGAGGTGGTCGCCGTTGCCGCGACGGGGCTTTCCGCCCTGCAGCTGCATGGCAATGAGTCGGTCGACTACTGCTGGGCATTACGTCAAAAACTTCCTTGCTGCAGTCTTATCAAGGCCATTCGTGTCGGTGCCGAGAGTCGGCCGGACGACTTTGCTGCCTACCATGCCTGCGTCGATGCCTTTCTGCTCGATACCTACGTGCAGGGCGAAAGAGGCGGGACCGGGCGGATTTTTGACTGGTCAATTATCGAGCAGCTGCAGCTGCATGGGCCGATCCTCTTGGCCGGGGGACTGTCGCCTGAAAATGTCCT
Source organism: Desulfocastanea catecholica (assembly GCF_054657295.1). NCBI lineage: Bacteria > Pseudomonadati > Thermodesulfobacteriota > Desulfobulbia > Desulfobulbales > Desulfobulbaceae > Desulfocastanea > Desulfocastanea catecholica. The sequence goes on along the minus strand of NZ_BAAHYZ010000018.1, from coordinate 42,105 downwards.
TGCCGCCATCAGTGCGGTGCACCCGTACGCGGTGGATATCAACTCCGGGGTAGAGTCGCACCCGGGGGTGAAGGACCATGCCCGCCTGAAAAACCTGTTGCAGCTGGTATATCAAACCGCTCTTTGGTAAGCTGCGGTTCTTGCCGCTGTCATTCCGGGCTCGACCCGGAATTATTCGGCGATGATAAATGCTCCGACATAGCCGCGTTCAAGCAGAGATTTTTCCGCCCGTTTGGCGTGCTGCATTGTTTTCCCAGCGTAGACCAGTACCCTGTAGAGCATTGACACGGTGCCGAGAGACTTGCGAACAGCCGTCGTATGCCCGGCATCACTGAATCGTTTCTGTAATTTATCCGCATTGCGTTGTTCCGCGAAGGCGCCGATCTGCACAAAAAATTCTCCAACCGACAGATCCTGATAGACCAGGACCGGCGGTTCGCCCCATTTACTGACGGCTTCCTGGCCAAGGGCTATGGCCTGTACCCTGGTGATCCCTTTTTCATGAATGCCCAGCGCGGTTGCCGCCTTATAGCTGAGATCAACAATTCTGCCGCGCACGAACGGTCCGCGGTCATTGATGCGGACCACGGTTTGTTGGTCGTTTTCCAGGTTTTTGACCAGCAGCATGGTATTCATCGGCAGAGTTTTGTGGGCGGCGGTCATCGAATGCATGTCGTAAATTTCTCCATTCGACGTCTTCCTGCCGTGGAACTTGCCGCCATACCAGGAGGCCACGCCTTTTTCGCTATAGCCTTCGGCCGAGGGAATGGGGTAGTACTTTTTATTGTCGATAACATACGGGTTCTGTGTGGCGGCAGGTCTGTGTCCGGAGGCCTGGGCGGCAGGAACGAAAAAGAGCGGCAGGACAAGCAGCAGGAAGAGACACCATAACAAGGTGCCGGTGTATCTTTCGTCCGAGGCGACTGGAGTCAAACGTATCATGCAGTGCTCCGTCGATGACTAATCAGGTGCATTGATCGGCTCCGGGGTATTTGGTTCTGCAGGGGCAGAACGTTCCTTGTCGAGAAACCGGGCCAGACGCTCCTGGTAAAAAAGCCCGGCCGGCCCGGTGGTGTGCGGCACATAGGGGTGCAGGCCTTTGTCCTGGGCAGAGGATGGGACCGAATCGAAGCGGACGGTCTCCTCTTCGTCTATCCACGAGAGGGAGTAGTCGAGCAGCGGGCGCATCGTGCTGATTTTTCCTTGGTCGTCGCGTCCGAGGAGTATCTCTTCCCAGCGTCGCATGGTAAAGCCCTTATGCCACAGACCGGTTTCCGGGGCGCCGGTTAATTTGTCGGTCATTTCCGCGGGAAGCTCTGTTTTATCAAAATCATTGTTATGGTCGATAATGGTCTCAATTTCAAAACTTCCCTGGACGGAGAGATGCGACCACTCCTCAAAATCGTCGGTATCCGACCTGAGGAAATGTTTGCCGACATCGTTGAAGGTCCACTGGGCATGGCATGCCTGGCAGGTAATTTTTTCCGTTTGCCCCTCGTGGGCCGGATGGCGCATCAGCGGGAGAGGGTGGTCTGTGCCGTCCCGGCCATGGAGAACGTAAGAATTCTGCTGCTTTTCGACCCCGGCAGGCAGAGAACGTATGAGTTCCTTGCCGTCATGGCAGCCGTCGCAGGACGGTTTTTCTTCACCTTGTCGCATCAGCTCACGGCCGCTATGGCAGTCAATGCAGAGCATGCCGCGCAGGTGATGAATATCCGCCTGCAGCTGGTGATATTCGACACCATAGGGCCGGAAATATTTATTTTTTGTGGTGTAGGGCGTTCGATATTCGATAGTGAGGTCGTGTTCAAAACGGCCATAGTAATCAAAACCGACATAATTGCCGTAATGGCAGGACAGGCACTGGGCATCCCCGGGTTTTTCCAGGGTGTGCGAGACGGCTTTTCCTTCACTGAAGGCCATATGACAGGAGGCGCAGCCGGTACCATGACTGACGGCAGGATAGGCATCGCCTGAACTGTAGGGATGACAACGAAAGCACCTGCGGCGGAGCAGATCATCGGCCAGCTCCAGTGCGCTTGCCGGGGAAACATTCTTCGGGGTTGCCCGAAATTCGGCCAGATCGGTTTTAGCACCGAACGCCTTTCTGAACAGGTTGGTGCTGTCGGCCAGGGTGAAATGCACCGAACTGGCTATTTTATCGGTAATATCCGCATGACAGGGGCCGCAGGATTTGGCCAGATGATCCGGGTGGGCGGGGGAGGGGACATAGCCGGCATGGGCGACCTCCTTGCTGTCGGCCTGATTGTTCCCTTTATGGCAGGAGATGCAGGTCTGCTGATGGTTGCTGTCGGGGTGCACCGCATGGCAGTCGATACATTGCCGAAGTGAAACGGCTGTCTGCTCGTCTGCCGTGTCTTCCGTACAGCCCGGAAGGAGAAAGAGAAGGACTATGAGGTAAAAAGCGTTGGACATATTCCCAGGATGGCTTACCGTTTGTTGACGTGTACATCGATTGTGACGTTGCATCTTTCTCGGGGTGAGCTGCTCTTTGCCTAAAAAATTATGCATAGGTTATATTTCATAATAGTTGAATTTTCAATGATTACCTGCTATATAGGCGTACTGAAATGAGCGGGGACCCAAGGCGCAGGCCTCCTTGCTCTCTTTTAACATCATTGCCAGCATAGCTCAGTTGGTAGAGCGGCGCTCTCGTAAAGCGCAGGCCAGCGGTTCGATTCCGCTTGCTGGCTCCAGTAAATTCAAGGGTTTCAGAGTTCTTCTCTGAAACCCTTTTTTTTGTTGTGAAAAAGTGATGGAAAAGAAAAAACGTCAGTCCCCCCCCCCTGAGAGCTGTCAGTTGTGTTCTCCACCGTCTTCGAATTCGTCGAGGTGTTCGTCCGGCAATTGCCATAGTGCCGATTCATGTGGTTTTCTTCCCTGGTAAACCTTCGCCTGATCGCTCCAAGGTCTCGCAGTTGCTTCGTGCCATTGCCAAAGGTTGCGATGTAACCAGCCGAATTAACTCAGGCATAAACTTAATCTATGCTTAATATGTTGACTTCCGATAATCTCAAATACTATCTAAAGATCCCGGGTGCTCAGGAAGGCAGAGAGTGTATGTAAGGATATTGGTCGGAATAACCAGTAAATAAAAGAAAATAAATAAGATAATTGCTGTGAAGGAGGTGTCCACATCCGAAGGCTTTTTTTATTGAGGTTGAAGAAATATATTCATTGACAGAAGGTCAAATGTTTGTTCAGTTAAAATTAACCAATGCATAAGCTTAACCGATGCTTAAATTGTCGACTTCTGCTGATGTGAATTATTATCGAGGAATCCTGGGTAATCTGGAGAAGAGAGGGCATGAACATAGGGACATTGATCAGAAAAGCCCGGAAGAACAAGAAACTGACGCTGAAAATCGTTGCAGAGAAGGCGTCCATATCCGAAGGCTTTCTCAGCCAGGTTGAAAATGATGTCAATTCCCCTTCTGTAGATACCCTTATCCGAATCTGTAATGCCATCGGCATCGATGCCGGTAATCTCATCACTCAGGTCAATAAACAGGAAAAAATCATTATCATCAGGAAATCGGAATGGGATGACATCGATCTTTCCCATACCGGCTTTGTGACCCGACGTTTTTTCCCTCCGGAAAACAGAACCGTCATCGATTCATCCATCCTGGTCATCGAGCCCGGAAAATCTATCCCCGTCCGGAAAAATATCAAAAATGGTCAGGAAATTCTCTGTGTACTGAAAGGATCGGTGGAACTCATGCTCAGCGATGAAAACCATCCTCTGGTAGAGGGTGATTCGGTCCACTTCTGGTCCAATCCGGTAAACCAGAAAATTACCAATAACAGCACCACCATCAGTTTTGTTTTATGGGTGGGAACAGTTTAGGAGCCGTTACGAAACAACCTGGCTATTTTTATTCATTTCGTTACCGATCCTTGTGCCCCTCCAGGCAGTACTCCGGCCATGTCATTGTTTGACAACGGCTTCGTTGCTTAGAAATAATTATCTACGCAAGCAAACCATAACCAACAGGAGACCGAGGTATGATCACATTCAGCAAACAACAGTTGAAGATTCCCAAACTGCAAAGACCAGTATATCTGGTAACGGCCGGGCAATCCAAGTTTGATCGAGCCTTTCCGGACAAGCGAACGGAAGAACTTTGCATCGATGCCTTCAAGATGGCTTCAGAACTGCTGGGACTCTCGTCGGCTGAGTTGAAACGATACATCCATACGTGTTATTATGGACATTTCGCTGATCATTTTGGCGACCAGCTGCTTGGAGAATCGGTCATTCACGATCGCCTCGGTCTTGATCCGCTTGGTAACGTCGGGGTAAAGACCGGTGGTGCCACTGGCGGATCGACCATATGGGAAGGCATGAAAGCAGTAGCCTCAGGGTATTCTGACTGCGTTCTGGTGATGGGCTGGGAGCGGATGGACGAGGTGCCCACCGACGAGGGGAATTTCCTCATTTCGTGTGCGGCGGATAAAGATTGGGAATCACCCCTCGGCCATATCTATACCGGATATTATGCGGTCATGGCCCAGCGTTACTGGCAGATTTTTGGTAAATCAGAAGACTCCTTCCGAAGGACTCTGGCGGAAATCGCCGTGAAACACCATGGCTATGCCAGGTTCAACCCGTTTGCCCAGTCACCGATGAAGATTACCGTCGATGATGTATTAAACTCCCCGGTAGTCGCCTATCCATTGCGGGCCCTCGACTGCTGCCTGATGAGCGTCGGCGCAGCCTGTACAATTCTCTGCGATGAAGACACCGCGCTAGAACTGACCAAAAATTCTAAAAATAAGCCTTTACGCCTCTATGTAGCCGCCGGTTCGCATACCCTTCGTCCTGCCGATCGACTGGATATGGACATCCCGCTGTTACCAAATGAAACGGCAGATCAGTACAAAGATCTGGGCGAACGATTCCCAGGAGGGGATCGATATCCCGGATTTACCGGATTTCTCGCCGCGAGGATGGCAGCTCTTTATGGCTATGGCATGGCCGGAATCACCGACCCGACCGAAGACCTCGATCTGGTCGAGCTGCATGACGCCTTCACCATCAGTGATGTCCAGACCTACGAGGATGTCGGCATACGGCCTTATGGTTACGGCCGGGATTATGTTGAATCCGGCGACTGTTACCATACCAACCCGCACACCGGTCAGCCCGGCAAACTGCCATCCAATCTCTCCGGTGGCTTGATCGGCTGCATGCATTCGGTTGGGGCTACAGGTATCATGCAGACCCTCGAAGTTGCAACACATATCTGGAACCGATGGGAAGAGACCCATGGCGATGAAAAACTGTGGAAAAAATTTAACCGGGAAAAACCGAGTGACTGGACCAACCTCCAGGTCGTCGGCGCAAAAAGAGGCATGGCGATCAGCCATGCCGGCGTTGGTTCCCATGTCACGTCCACTATCCTTATGGACCCCGATCATTTGATAAAGAAAGATGCATAAAGGAGAGATACTATGAGCATGTTCGGACAGGTTTTTGTCAAAGACAATAAATACAAACTGAAAGGTGATTTTCACCACCTGACACCAAACACCCCGATACGCGACGCCGATGACAGCTGGAAACTCCTCGGCGTAACGAACCCGAGAGATATGACCTATATCCATTCCTATGGTGGAGAAGCAATATTCTTTGAATCACTCAGCCAGGGGAAACTGATGGCGACTCGCTGTGATGACCCGGATTGTGACTCCAAGGGAACGATATACCTGCCGTTTCGTGTCCACTGCCCCGATTGTCTCAGCAGAAATACGATTATCGATCTGACAGATATTGCCAAGAAGACAGCACGCATTCATACCTTTATGGTCTGTGCGCGGTCAGGGGCCTTCAACAGCCTTGAAAAGCCCATCAAGTTCATCAATATTGAATTTGACGGGGTGGCGACTATCTTGATGAGTTATCTCAGCCTTGGTGATCCGGCATTTGACATGAAGGTGGTGCCGATCTTTAAGACAAGTGGGGCAACTTTCACCATCCTCGATCTGTCATGGGTACCGGAAGGTACGACAAAAGAGCAGCTCCCGGAAGGGTTTAGTTTTTAAGGGGGAAGGCTTGTTCTGTCGGAAAGGCAGAAAGAATTGTCATCTTGCTCAATCCCGGAGGGGGCCAGTCGAGGGGAAATACCTTCTGTCGGCCCCCTCCGGGAGGTTTGCCAGGCATGTATCTCAACTTATTATCACATTTTCTAGGGGAAAAAATGAATAAACCAGATATCTTAGTTGGCAAAATGACCATCGGTGATGTAGTCGATATTCTAGCGGAAAACTTCGGAGATAACAGAGGACTAGAGTATCATACCATGGGCATCAGCAAGAACTTTCGCCAATTGAGAGAAAAATTCGACGATGTTGCAAAGGGGCTCATGGCCCTCGGTATTGCCCAGGGCGATAAGGTAGCAATCTGGGCCAACAATCTTCCTGAGTGGATCTATACGCAATATGGCAGTGCTCGGATGGGGGCGGTCCTGGTAACGGTGAATACCAATTATCGCAGCAATGAACTTGAGTATCTTTTATTACAATCTGATGCTACAACAATTATATTGACAGGTGGAGTAAGAGACGCCGACGAGTACCTCAAGGTACTGAACAATGTCTGTCCGATGATAAAGGACAGTGAACCGGGGAAATTACACTGTGAAAAACTCCCTTTTTTGAAAAATATTATCTATCTTGGCAAAGAAAAAATTGCCGGGATGTATAACTGGGACGATGTGCTGCAAATGGGCAAACAGGTGTCGGATCAGCAGCTTAAGGAGAGATCTGCCTCGCTCAAACCTGATGATGTAATAAATATGCAGTATACATCGGGAACGACGGGATTCCCTAAAGGTGTTATGCTTTCCCATACCAATCTGATAGGCAATGCCCTGAGTATGGCTCAATGCATGAAACTGACCCCGGACGATGCGATGTGTATTCCTGTTCCCTTTTTCCACTGCTTTGGCTGTGTTATCGGAACCCTATGCTGCATGGTCTCCGGTACCACCATGGCTCCGGTCGTCTCGTTTTCAGCCGTCAATGTTCTGAAGACTGTCGAGGCCTCAAAATGCACTGCTCTTCTGGGGGTGCCGACAATGTTCATCGCCGAGTTTGAAGAGATGGATGCCAACAGCTACGATACATCGAGTCTGCGTACCGGTGTCATGGCCGGATCAACCTGTCCTGTTGAAGTGATGAAACGAGTCATCAAGGATATGGGGGCAAACGAGATGACCATTGTGTATGGTCAAACCGAGGCATCGCCAGGAATCACGCAGACCAGGGATCAGGATTCCCTGGAACTGAAAACCACCACGGTTGGCAAAGCCCTGCCCAACGTTGAGGTAATGATTGTCGACCCGGTGACCAACAAGGAGCTGCCTGTCGGCGAGCAGGGAGAGTTGTGTACCAGAGGGTATCACGTGATGAAGGGATACTACAAGATGCCTGAAGCCACGGCAAATGCAATAGATAAGGACAACTGGCTGCACACCGGGGACCTGGCTATTATGGATGAGAACGGGTACTGCAAGATCACCGGCAGAATAAAGGATATGATAATCCGCGGCGGAGAAAACATTTATCCGCGCGAGATTGAAGAATTTCTCTACACCAACCCAAAGGTCAAAGATGTGCAGGTCGTCGGTCTTCCGAGTAAGAAATATGGTGAGGAGGTGGCCGCCTTTATCCAGCTCAAGGCTTCGGAAAAAGCCACCGACACAGAAATCATCGAATTCTGTAAGGACCAGATATCATACCATAAGATTCCCAGATATATCTTTTTTGTCGACGAGTACCCGACAACCGCCAGCGGTAAGATACAAAAATACAAACTGCGCGAGCTGGCAATGAAACTGTCTAAGAATTGAGAGCGATAGAGATTCAAACCAAGAGGAAGGCTATGGTGAAACCGTTATGGGAACCGTCGGAACAGCGAATCAAGGATTCCAACATGTACAGGTTTATGCAGAGCGTGAACCAAACTTACGGAATACATTGTAACGACTACAATGACCTGTATCAGTGGTCGGTAGAAAATATTGCAGCCTTCTGGGCGGAGATGTGGCGTTTTGCCGGTATCAAAGCCTCGAAAGAATACCAAAGCGTCATTGACGATCCGACCAAAATGCCCGGTGCACACTGGTTCACCATGAGCCGGTTGAACTTTGCCGAAAATCTGCTGCGCTATCGGGATGAAAAGACAGCCCTGATATTCAGGGGAGAAGACTCAGTTCGCAGAAGTCTTACGTACAGTGAACTCTATGCTGCTACCGCCAAGGTTGCGGCGGCTCTTCGTCAAGCGGGAATCGCTGCCGGCGACCGGGTTGTCGGGTTCATGCCGAATATGCCTGAATCAATTATCGCTATGCTGGCGGCAACAAGCATCGGCGCAATCTGGTCGTCATGCTCGCCTGATTTTGGTATTAAAGGTGTACTGGATAGATTCGGCCAGACCAGACCAAGAATCCTCTTTACCGCTGACGGCTATTTTTTCAAAGGCAAAGCTATTGACAGCCTGGCCAAGATAGCAAAAATTATTGAACAGATACCGTCCCTGGAAAAAATCATTGTTGTTCCCTACACCCAGGTGACACCAGATCTTGCCAATCTACCGAACGCGGTTCCTTACGGGGATTTTATCGGCAACAATTCCAAGGCAATAGAATTTGCCCAGCTGCCTTTCGAGCACCCTCTCTATATCATGTACTCGTCCGGCACTACCGGCCTGCCCAAATGCATGGTGCAAAGTGCGGGCGGGGTCCTGCTGCACCAGCTCAAGGAGCTGCTGCTGCATACCGATCTGAAACGAGACGATACGATCTTTTATTTCACCACCTGTGGCTGGATGATGTGGAACTGGCTGACCACATCTTTGGCCGTTGGGGCAACCCTTGTTCTGTACGATGGCAACCCCTTTCATCCTGGTCCGGATGCCTTGTGGCGAATGGCTGAAGAGGAAAAAATCAGCATTTTCGGCACAAGTGCCGGATATATTGCCGCCCTTAAAAAGGCCGGCGTAAGACCGGGCAAACAATTTGATCTTGCCCCTCTCAAGTCGCTGCTTTCCACGGGGTCACCTCTTTCTAAGGAAGATTTTCACTTCATCTATGAGGAAGTGAAGACAGATATGCAGCTCGCCTCGATCTCCGGCGGTTCCGATCTGAATGGCTGCTTTGCTCTCGGCAACCCGATGGGCCCGGTATATGAAGGCGAACTGCAGTGCCGCGGCCTTGGCATGAAGGTTTTCAGCTATGACGAGAATGGTTCCCCGGTCGTAGGCCAGCAAGGTGAACTTGTCTGTACAGCCCCTTTCCCGTCCATGCCTATCTATTTTTGGGACGACGAGGACGGCAAGAAATATCAATCAGCCTATTTTGCACGGTTTCCCGGCGTCTGGACCCATGGCGACTTCATCGAAGTTACCGAGCGGGGCGGTGTCATCATCTACGGCAGATCCGATGCCACCTTAAATCCTGGCGGCGTCCGAATTGGCACCGCTGAGATCTACCGGATAATGGAGCAGATGGAAGAGATCGAGGACAGCGTCGTGGTCGGACAGGAATGGCAAAATGATAGCCGGGTCATCCTCTTTGTTAAGATGAAAGCCAGCTATGAATTAACTGATGAACTGCAGCAAAGAATCAGAAAAAACATCAAATGGAACGCCTCACCGCGGCACGTTCCGGCAAAGATAATAAAAGTGCCTGATATTCCGTATACCCTGAATATGAAAAAGGTCGAGCTCGCTGTGCAGAAGATGATCCATGGCCGGGAAGTAAAAAATAAAGACGCCCTGAAAAATCCCGAAGCCCTTGATTTTTTTGCTGACATCAAAGAGCTGAACTTCTGATAACCTGGAGCGACTATGAAGACATTTCCTCAATTGAATTTTGGTCTGGGAGATACCGCGAGCCTGCTGCGTGAATCGGTACAAGGTTTTGTCAGCACGGAAATTACCCCTCTGGCAGCGCAGATTGACCGGGAGGATCATTTTCCGCCGGAACTTTGGCTGAAGATGGGCGCTTTAGGCCTTTTGGGTATTACTGTTCCGGAAGAATACGGCGGGGCGGCAATGGGCTATCTCGAACATGCCATAGCCATGGAAGAGATTAGTCGGGGATCAGCCTCGGTTGGCCTTGCCTACGGCGCGCACTCCAATCTTTGTGTTAACCAGATCAACCGAAACGGAACCCCTGCACAAAAAGAACGCTACCTGCCCAGGCTAATTTCCGGGGAACATATCGGCGCCCTGGCCATGAGCGAGGCGGGGGCCGGTTCGGATGTGGTCGGCATGCGGCTAAGAGCCGTCAGACAGGGCGATACATATGTCTTGAACGGCACAAAAATGTGGATTACCAACGGCCCGAATGCCGACGTGCTGGTGGTTTATGCCAAAACTTCGCCGGAAAAACTGCACCAGGGTATCACCGCTTTTCTGGTAGAAAAAACCATGGCGGGATTCTCCACCAGCCCCAAACTGGACAAGCTTGGCATGCGCGGGTCGCCCACCTGCGAACTGGTCTTTACCGATTGTGCTGTTCCAGCGCAAAACATCCTCGGTAAGCTTGATCGTGGCGTTGAGGTGTTGATGAGCGGTCTTGACTATGAGCGACTGGTTCTGTCCGGCGGTCCTTTAGGAATCATGACTGCCTGCATGGATGTCGTTTTGCCGTATATCCATCAGCGTCAACAATTTGGTCGGCCTATCGGCGAATTCGAGCTGATGCAAGGCAAACTCGCCGATATGTACGCCACCTGGAATGCCTGCCGCTCCTACGTGTACACTGTGGCCAAGGCTGCGGATACCGGTAGTAACATTCGTAAAGATGCGGCCGCGGTTATTCTCTATGCGGCTGAAAGGGCGACCTGGATGGCTCTTGAGGCCATCCAGTGCCTTGGTGGGAACGGGTATATCAACGAATTTCCGACCGGCCGACTGCTCCGTGATGCCAAGCTGTATGAAATCGGTGCCGGTACCAGTGAAATCCGTCGGATGCTCATCGGCCGAGAGCTGTTCAGAGATACGGAAGATTGAGGCTGTGATGCGCGGCACTGGGCAAAACGATGAAAAATCGTCGTCCACAATGCTGCTTCGGCCACCAGCCTTCTGATAACCGATTTCGGATCTGGGTTTCGGTGCTGCCAATATCCCTTTTCAGTTCTTTGACGAAAGTTTGTCAGCCTATCAGCTATCGCCATTAACCTTGCCATTTTGGATGCACTCACCCAAGATTGGTGGGTCCTTTTTTTAGAAGTGCTTGCAGGGCTGCCAGCGCTGGGGAAAGCTCGGATACCACTGCGTTCAGCAGCTGATCGATTTGCTCTTTGCCGGCCTCTTCCAGGCACCCGGATTCCAGTGCCTCGGCAGCATTTTGCACTGCCGTGGCACCCACGGTGCCCGCCGCCCCTTTCAGGGAATGGGCGCGGCGGGCGGCTGCCTGCGGGTCGTCACTTGCCTGTGCCTTACGGAAGTGATTGGCAAAATCGATCTTGTCATCATGGAACGTCTGCAGGATCTTGCGATACAATCTGCGGTCGCCCATGCAGCGAGCCAGTCCTGCCGCTGTATCGATACCGGGAAGCACTGGAATATCCGCCTCGGTGACGGCCTTTACGGGGTCGGCAGGAGGTAATGGCTTGAGTGGCAGAGAGGGGGTAATCCACCTGGCCATGGTGGTAAACATATTGTGGACGTTGATGGGCTTGGCAATATGATCGTCCATCCCGGCGGCAAGGGCTCGTTCCCTGTCACCCACCATGGCGTTGGCGGTCATCGCCAGCACTGGCAGGTCCTTGAATCTCTCCTGCCTGCGTAGCCGCCGGGTCGCCTCGTAGCCATCCATCACCGGCATCTGGCAGTCCATCAACACCCCATCAAATTGCTCTTTTTCCAGCAGCTCCAGAGCCTCCTGCCCGTCATTGGCAACTTCGGCGATAATCCCGTTGGCGGTCAGGAGTTCCACAGCCAGCTCCTGGTTGATCTTGTTGTCTTCCACCAGCAGTACCCTGGCACCGCGCAGACCGGCAAGAACGGCTTTGATTGCTTCCCGGCGACTATTGACTCGAGCGAAGTCAGTCGCTTCAAGCCTCATCGCCAGCATAATAGCTTCCAACAGGGTGGAAGGCGTAATCGGTTTTGTCAGGAAGCTGCTGATATTGATTTCTGCAGTGGACTGGCTTACCTTTTTCCGGCTGTAAGCCGTAACCATAATTATCGTCGGCACCTCGCTCAGCAGAGTATCGGACTGGATGGCCCGTATAGTCTCAATCCCGTCCATGCCCGGCATCATCCAGTCCATGATGACCAGGTTGTAGGGATCGTCGTCATTGGCTTCTTCCAGCAGGGTCAATGCGGCTTCTCCACTTCCTGCCTGATCGACGCGCAGGCCGAAGAAGGCCAGCATGGAAGCCAGGATCTCACGGGCCGACCTATTATCATCCACTACCAGCACCCGCAACGCCCGCAGGTTGGTCGACGCCACTGAAAAGCGACTGCTGATCTTGTCCGGTTGTTTGGACAGTTGCACCGTAAAGTGGAAAGTACTGCCGACACCTTCCTCGCTTTCACACCAGATTTCACCTCCCATCATTTCGGTCAACTTTTTCGAGATAACCAGACCAAGTCCTGTACCGCCGTACCTTCTGGTGGTCGAGGTGTCCGCCTGGCTGAAGGACCGAAACAGCTTCCGTCGCTCTTCCGGGGACATGCCGACACCGGTATCGCGTACCGTGAAATGCAGTTTGATCTTGTTGTCGTCCTGGTCAACCGTCTCCACGCCGATCACCACCTCCCCCTGCTCGGTAAATTTTACCGCATTATTGCCCAGGTTGACGAGTATCTGCCCCAGGCGTAAGGGGTCGCCAACAAGGGCGGTGGGCAGATCAGGTGGCAGGTCAAACACCAGCTCGAGGTGTTTCCCTTCCGCCTTGAGGTCGACAAGGTTGGCCAAATGGTCGAAGACCTCCTCGAGACGAAAATCGATGTGTTCTACCTCGAGTTTGCCCGCCTCAATCTTGGAAAAATCGAGAATGTCGTTGATGATGCCGAGCAAGGACTCCGCGGAGCGATTGGTCTTCTCGATATAATTACGCTGCTTGGGGTTGAGTTCCGTCTGCAGTGTCAGATGGGACAGGCCGATAACGGCGTTCAACGGGGTGCGGATCTCATGGCTCATATTGGCGAGAAAATTCGACTTGGCTTCTGTCGCCTTTTCGGCCGTATCCTTGGCCACCTCCAGCTCTTGCTGCATTTTTTTTAACTCGTCAATATCGGCATGGATTCCCGTCATGCGCAGGGCTCGTCCCGCACTGTCACGTTCCACTACCTGACCGGCAGAAAGAATCCACTTCCAGCTGTCGTCAGCGCAACGCATGCGAAATTCGGCACGGAAAAAATCTGTCTTGCCTTGCAGATGCTGCATGAACAGCTTCGAAGCCGCTGCCAGATCATCGGGATGCATTAAATCCGACCAGATTTCGATACCTCTTAGAACGCGGGACCATTTTGCCGTGGTTTCGAGTAGTACTCGCGGATCATATCCCAGCATCCTGGCCAATGTCTGGTTAGCAAACGTTTCCCTCTGTTGCGGAAGGTAGTCCCACATGCCAAGTTTTGCTCCTCTGGTAACCGCTTCGAGCCGTGCTTTACTTTCCTGAAGACGCTTTTCCGACGCTTTCCGCTCGCTTATATCAAGCAACCAGCCGAGGATTCCCTCCTCTCCCTGGTAGGTGAACGACATGTAATTGGTGAGCATATCCCTGATCTGGCCCTGCCGGTCGTACGCTTGCAGTTCGTAGTTTTCCACCCTGCCGTGAGCTGCCACTCTTGCGACAATTGCAGCCCTTTCTTGCGGATCGACATAGAGGTTAACCGCGGGATCCCCTATATGGCTATCAAACATTTCCAGGAATTTGGGATTGGCAAAACGGATGATCCCATTGCTGGTAAAAGTGACCCCTAACTGGCTGTTATCGAGAATGTTTTGTAGTTGTTGCCGCTCGGCGGCAAGGGACGCCTCCACCTTTTTACGCTCGGAAATATCGGTCTTGGTGCCGGCCAGCCGGACGACCCTGCCGGTTGTATCCTTGATGCTGGCTCCCCGGTCTATAACCCAGACGTAATGGCCGTCCTTCTGCTGCATTCTATATTCCACCCAGAAACTGTCTCTCTCCCCCTTCACGCAAGGCCCGATCGCTGCCATGACAAGGTCCATGTCATCGGGGTGGATCCGCTTCCACCACTCGTCGATATGATCGGGAAATTCATCCGGTCGATAATCAAGAATCTCTTTGTAACGCGGTGAGAAGTAGATCTCATCGGTCAGGTAATTCCAGTCCCAGAAACCATCGTTGGCACCTCGCATAACAAAAGAATAGCGTTCTTCGCTTTTGCGTAATGCCTCTTCCGCTTTTTTGTGAGCACTGATATCGATGACGGTCCCGAACAGGCTGATGGGGGTACCATCATCCGAGTAGGTGGCTTTTCCTTGTCCATAGACGAAGTGAATATGACCGTATCGATCGACAATCCGGTACTCTAAGGTATAGAGGTGACGATGTTTGACCGCCTGGCCCAGCGCATCCTCGACATACTGCACATCGTCGGGGTGGATCAAGCCGGCAAAGGTGCGCACCTTATTGTGGATAAAATCGGAGGCGAGATAGCCGGACAGACGTTCGACCTCGTCACTGATGAAAAGTATGGTCCACTCCCTGTCCGGCAGGCACTGGAAGATTGTTCCGGGGATGGTCTCGACCAGGTTTCTGAACCACTGTTCCCGTGCCAGCAACTGTTCTTCATGCTGTCTGTCTCCGGTTGCGTCAGAGAGAATCTCGTCGATGTGCAGACGCTCCGGCTCCTGATGCTCTCGCTTGCCTTCAAATAACCTTGTGGCGTGTTCCTCAAGTGCCTTCTTCCACTGCCCGACCTGTTCAGGATGAACACCGTATTCCCGGCCTATCTCATCGATCGTCTTCACCCCTCGCAGTGCCTCAAGACCCACTTTTGCTTTGAACTCGGGGGGGTGAGACTTCCGCTTCTTCGCTCTACGCATCATTATATTTAGCCGAGCTTTTTGGTCCGTTGACTGACAACGGTCGATTTTTCACAGTGGGTGCCGGGCTTGGGACTGCAGTCGAGCAAAACCGACATCACTTTGTCGGCTGTATCGAAACACCCGGCGTCCTCTAATCTGGCGAGGAGATCGGACATCAATTTACTGAATTCCTGGCACTTCTCATAGTCGGACGTGGCCTGTTGATGCAGCGCGCAGGCGTTGTGCAGATCTCGCCTGATATCATCTGGGACTCTTTCTGTCATACTCTACAACACATTGTTGTTTTTAATAAAATCGCCAGGAATTGCCCAGGAATAAAATATTCCCACATCCTCTGCGTTGTTGACCTTTTGCCTCGTATCGGTGATTATACCACAACTGTCCAGAATCAAAATATATTAAAATTGACCATAAAATGAGAGGAACTCCATGAAAACAGTAGCAATCAACGGCAGCCCCAACAAAAACGGCAATACCTACCATGCGATAAAAATGGTTACCGATGTCCTGGAAAAAGAAGGCATCGAAACGGAAATCCTCCATGTCGGCAACCAGGCCATCCGCGGCTGTCTGGCTTGCGGCCAGTGTGCGAAAAAGCAAAACGAACAATGCGTGCAGGTCGATGATGTCGTCAACGAATATATTCAGAAAATGAAGTCTGCTGACGGCATCATTATCGGCTCCCCGGTGCACTTTTCGGCCATCGGCGGCACGATGAAATCGTTTCTCGACCGGGTTTTTTACGTAACCGGCGTCAATAACAGCATGCTGCGCCATAAGGTCGGCGCGGCCGTGGTTGCGGTACGTCGGTCCGGTGGTCTGCCTGCCTTCAATCAGCTGAACAATTTTCTCTGCTATACGGAAATGCTTCTGCCGACATCCAACTACTGGAACGTCATCCACGGCACCAAGCCGGGAGAAGCGACCCAGGATGTAGAGGGAACACAGATCATGCAGACGCTCGGCCGGAATATGGCCTGGCTGATGAAGCTGGTTGAGCATGGCAAAGGTTCTATTACGCCGCCGGAAAAAGAAGGCAAAATCTTTATGAATTTCATTCGATGATTGTTAAAAAAATCAACACGATCGCCATTGTCGGCGCAGGGGCCATGGGCGCGGCGTATGCGACCATGTTTGCCGACGCGGGGAGTTTCTCCTTTTTTTTTCTGGCCCAGGGCGAGCGCTACGAAAAGCTCAGCAAAGGGCCATTAACGGTCAACGGCAAGTCGTATAGTATTGACGTCCGGCGGCCGGAAGAGGTGACGGAGCCGGTCGACCTCGTTCTTGTCGCCCTGAAACACGCGCACCTCCGCGAAGCCCTGCCTCTTATCCAGGCCGTGGTCGGTGGTGAGACGACTATCCTGTCGGTAATGAACGGGCTTGAAAGCGAACGGATCATCGGTGCGCTTTGCGGCATGGACAAGATGGTCTATGCCATCGCGGTGGGCATTGACGCCGTGCGGCAGGACAATCAGTTCTCCTACGCCAGGCCCGGCAAGATCATTTTCGGTGAAGGCCCGGTACCCGACGATCACGGCCGGGTGGCCCGCCTGCAGGAAGCCTTGACCCGCGCCGCGATCCCGCATGAGGTCCCGGACGATATGATGTTTGTCATGTGGTGGAAATTCATGATTAACGTTGGTGTCAACCAGGCCTCGGCGGTGCTGCGCGCGCCCTATGGGGTCTTCCACTCCTCGCCGGACGCCCGGGCCTTGATGCTGCTGTTGATGCAGGAAGTCGTCGCCCTGGCCGGCAGGGCTTCCGTCAACCTCAGCCAGAAAGACATCGACGAATGGTTCTCCGTCCTCTCGACGCTGGCCCCAGAAGGAAAGACCTCGATGCTGCAGGATATCGAGGCGGGCAGAAAAACCGAGGTGGAAGTATTCGCCGGCAAGGTTGTGTCCATGGGGCTCGAATACGGCGTGCCGACTCCGGTCAACCAGACGATTCTGCATATTATCAAGGAAATGGAAAATCGACCTCGAGCTGCTCTGGTGTAAAGGAAAGAAAAGTCAAAGCGGTCATTGATGTATTATAATATTCGGCCCTTAAGAGGGTTTTTGACCATCCGAGTTGATGCAGTTTTTCGGCCTTGCCGTTCGTTATTATTGTTTGCGGTGAATCTCATCATGACAAACCGTGCACACGGTAACAAGGTTACCTTCTGAGTTGTCGCCGCCCTTGATATGATGTTTTTTGTGGTGTAATTCCAAATGTCTAGGGTCGGATCTGTTCCATTCTTTGTGGGACCATTCACAGATAGTGCACATATATTTATCCCGACGGAGGACATCTCTTTTAACTGGATCGGGAATATGCCGGTCATGTTCAGGACTTTGACGATCTGCCTCAAGTAAATAAACCCCTACGTCAAGATCAGGACGACCTGTATTCCGAGTGACTACAGGCCAACCATATTCTGTGCGTAACTCTCTGACTCTCCTTGCCCATTCCGACCTGTCCTTTGCCAGATACTTCAATTCTTCGCCGGTAACTTTTTGACCGACATTCGCCCGCAAATATTTTAAAATTTTGTCTCGGACAGCAATGTTCTCTCTTCTTATTTCATTGGCAAGATTCCAACGATGGGCAGCATCTCTATCCTGTTGGGAGGAAAGTAATATATAATCGGATGGCCCCATTAATGTTACGTCAATATTCGGAAGAGGAAATTCGTTTTCTTCCGCCATTTGTTTGGCTGTCAGGCCGCTGACAATTGACCACCCAAACTGTACTTTCAGCTCACGAATCCTACGGGCATATTCTTGGATACCTGAAACGACAAGCAACTCATCACCACTGATCATAACAGTCGGGTATTTTAAAAAATAATGAAGTATTCTGTCCCGAGCACTTTTTGCAATGGTGGATGGTATTAAGGATTTCCCCAAATCTCGTAAATGGTTAAAACAGGGGACAAGAGCAAGAACTTTGTTGCGTAAACTGTCTGATTTTAATTCTTGTGCAAAATTGGTTAATAGTCTTTGTAATTTTTTTCTGATCGCTTCAGATGTCATCGTTAATATTCTCTTATGTGTTTTCGAGAAACGAAAGAAGTTTTGATTTTAGTTTATTCGTGTCGTTCACTTCGCATGTCCAAACAGTTAAAACCTCCCAACCGGATTGTTTAAGAGCGTTAACGACTATTTTGTCTCTTTTAATATTTTTATCCAACTTTTCACGCCAAAATTCTTGATTTGTAGTCGGCCTTTTAGAACGGGGACAATCTGCGTGGCCATGCCAAAAACAGCCATGGACAAAAATAACTTTTTTGTACTTCGGCAGTGTTATGTCGGGCTTTCCAGGTAAATCCTTTCTGTGAAGCCTGAACCTGTATCCCATGCGGTGAAGCGAAGAGCGGACAGCTATTTCAGGTTTGGTATTTTTGCCGCCAACGCGCGACATAATTTGACTTCGCTTTTCTCTTGAGAAGACGTCCATTGCTTATATTTTTGGTCAAGTAGTAATCTAACAACATCTGCCACTCGCGCAGCAAGGAGAGGTGGTACTGCATTGCCGATTTGTTTGGCAATTTCAACCTTTGAACCTAAAAACTTAAAACTGTCGGGAAAACTTTGAAAGCGTGCTGCTTCCCTGTGGGTGATTGGCCTGTGTTGTTCAGGATGCAAATATCGGCCTTTTTCCGGTTTGAAAAATTCAGTACGTATCGTAACGGAAGGTTTATCCCACCAGAGTCGGCCAAACAGATCAGTGCCTCCTGATTTTTTGCGGATCCAACATTTAGGTGTTAACTCAGGAGCAATACGTTGTAAGTCAAAACGATTCATTCCTTCACGCGGTATTGCCCTATATCTTTTCCGACTGAGATCGGTCGGATTCCTCCCAAAGTGTAAATCCAACGGAGGATCAGTATTTCTAAATTCTGTTCCTTCCGGAGGTGGTAAATCAGCAATAGCGTCTTTTACTGTTGTCCATCTCGGGGGTGTTGATAGGTATTCTTCTCCATTGAAAGGAAGTGTTAACGGCTTTCCGTTACCGTTGGAATTAAAATGAGTTTTTCGGGGTGGGAACAAAACGGATGGATCTGTGAATTTGCAGCCGATGATGAAAGCTCTGGTACGAGTTTGAGGAACTCCGTAATCCGCAGCAATTAATTTGTCCTGCCAGACTTGAAAGCCTAAAGACCTTGCCGCTTCGACAATTTCACCATTCTCTAATGTTCCAAGCAATTGAGGAACATTCTCCATGACAAAAATTGATGCCTCGGATCTCTCTACAACATCTAAGTAAGGTCGCCACAACTCTTTCCGTGGGTCATTTTCACGATTTTTGTTTAAAAGGCTGAAACCCTGGCAAGGAGGACCACCAATTACGACATCAGCTTTGGGGATTTCGATTTTTCCTTGTTCAAGTATTTCGACAATGTCTCCGACAATACAATGTGGTCCAAAATTTTCATTGTATGTGTTTACGCAAAATTGATTAAAGTCGTTTGCCCAAACGGCCTGAAAAGGTTGTCCAAAAACCTCGGAGAAACCCAACGACATCCCGCCGGCCCCTGAAAACAGGTCTATGAGGCGATATCGTTGCGGATTTTGTAGCAGCTCACCTGAGCAGCGAGAATGGTAAGTCGTTTCGTCTTCGTTTAAAATAAAAAATTTGTCTATTTCTATCGTATTTTTAATTTGATACATATCTTATGCCTTTATCAATTGAATCTTTTGAGATTGATTTTGATTCTACCATTTCGAGCGAAATTTTCACCTCTGTAATTTGAGGGGTGGTTACCGAATGGAAAGGTAAGGTGTGGATTGATACAACCAAGGCGATAATACTAAGGCAACGGTATCGGTCCTGCCACTGCGCTCTGACCTTGTCGAAGACGCCGCCGAACTCTTCTTTACTTACAGTGAATTCTCGTCATTTTTTACAAAAGCGCGGAATTGTGTCTGTGTCGAATGCAAATGCCGGTTGATCTCGGCCAGTTGATGAGAAAGGTTCAGTAGTTCATCTCTACCGGAGAGGACAAAATGAAACCTCTTGTACTTCTGTCAATTTTGGTTTTTTTTGTAAATGCATCCGCTGCGGGAGAATGTCCTCATGAAAAGGGTTTTTGTGACAATGGCTGGGTCATCCATAGTGAAAAAGATTTTTTAAGGTCATGCCGGGCCTGATCCGGAATCGGCCAAATTTTCATTTGTACATCATAGCTTGGCAGGCTATTATTGCCGGTCTGTTAAAACAGCCGCAGTCGCATGCATGGCGTGCCTGCCTCGGGGGAGTTTGGCGATAATAATGATCAATACAGTGAACCGTCGCAATGAATAGCCAGAAAAAAGACCCTGTCTCGCCCGAAGAGGCCTATCTCGCCTTGTCGCGGCCGGCAAAGGCCATAGTACAGCTTCTCGCCGTAGGTGTTGATGATTGCCGCCTCGATATGGTCAGCCTTTTCCTGGAGGATCTGCATTGTAACGATGCCGATGGCCGCCGCATTACCCGGGCCGGTCTCAAGCCGTTAATCAACGAGCTGACGGCGCAGGGGCTGGTGGTGAAAAACACCGCCGGTCTTTGCTGTGCCGAGTCGATATGGCACCAGGCGTTTCATGATACCCTGATCGACAACACCTACCCGGCTATTGTCCAGTACCTGCAGCAATACCTGTCCCTGCCGAAAATAGTGACAAATAGACGCGAGCCGTACAGGAGTTACCGCCAGATTCTCCGTGATTTCCATATCGCCTTGTTTTTGAACGGTTCGATACAGGAGGTCAGGTACCTTGCCTACTCTGTTGCCTATAGCGAATTCAATGAGCAGTTTCACACGAATAATCCCTTCCTGACCTTCCTGGCGCGGCCTTTTTCCGCGGCCATATTCAAGAAGATCAAACGTGCCATCAGGGTGGAAATTTTAACGGATCTTTTTCATGCAGCCCAAATCTGCCTGGAGCCATCCGATGATATTCTCGACTATGTCCTTGGCAACCATGGCCGCGAGGTGGTCAAAAAACCTCTGGTGTCCTTCGTCCTCTTTCATTACCTGCTGCGTGGAGAACCACCCATCAGTCGACACCTGCTTGATAAAATGGTCGATGACGATGTGCAGCTGGAAAAAGCCGCCTGGGCCGGCAGTCTGGAATTTGTCATGGGCAACTATCCGGCAAGCCGTGACCTGTTTACCAAGGCCAATCATCTGTTGAAGAAAATATCCGGCAAAAGGAAGGTGTTTCTGCAGAATTATGCCGGAATCTTTCATCTTCTGGCCCTGCTGCAGTGCGGTGAGGCGGACGCGCTCCGCGAGGCGCTGGAGTACATCAACCTTGCCGAAAAAAACAGATATCCGCTGCTTCGGGTGATAAGGGACCTGGGGCCGATTTTTTACGAGAAGCTTGGGTTGGCTGTTCCCGAAAGATATATGGAAGGCAATGTTTATTTACTTAAGAACCCGACAGATATCCTGTGTAGCCGGCTTTTTCGCTTCTGGGCCGGTGACAAAACAACTGCCGCGGACATCGCCCTGCTGCGGCAAACCAGGGATGCTGCGCTGGACAGTGGCTACATCTGGCTGGCGGCGGAATATTCCGCACTGCTGGCCGCCCTCGGTCATGACCGAAAGACCAGCAGCGAGGTCGCTGCCGGGCTGCACGCCGCCTGCACGACCAGCAGCTGCGTGGACATTGTCCGGCTGCAGCCGCCATGGGAAAAGACCTTGCAGGCCTTGCTGCATCTCAGCACAGGGGGTAAGGATAAGGCCATTGCCGCCGAAGAGCGGTTGATCTGGCTGTTCAATTTCAGCGAAGAATTCCATTTCTGTCATCTCTCGCCGAGGCTGCAGAAAATGTCCGTCAAGGGCGCCTGGACCAAGGGCCGGCCGGTAGCCCTGAAAACACTGTATCAGGACTACCATGACATGCCGGGACTGACCGACCAGGACCGCCGGGTGTGCGGGACCATCAAGGAGGAATATTACCGTACCGGCTGGGGCAGGCATACCGCGACCGAATATACTCTGGATCTGGACAAGGCGCTGCCGGCGCTGGTGGGACATCCCCTGTTATTTCTCGAGAATAGCCCCGAGGTAAACGTGGAACTGGTTCTCGCCGAGCCGGAGCTGCATATCAGGCAGGAAAAGAACGGCCTGAAACTGTCCGTCACGCCATCTCTTGCCAAGGTCAACGGCGGCCTGATGGTGCAGAAAGACACCCCGACGCGCTTTAAAGTTATCCGCTTCACGACCGAACACCTGCAGTTGATCAACCTGCTGGGGAAAGGGATGACCATCCCCAAAGTCGGCGAAGAGCTGGCTCGAAAAGCGGTGGAGGCGTTGACACCGCTTATCACCGTGCATTCCGATCTGGCAGGGGCAAACCAGGCCGCCGTCGTTCCGGCCGATTGCCGGCCGCACGCGCATATTCTTCCCTATCGAGACGGTATCAGCCTGGAATTTCTCGTCAAACCCATCGCCGACGGCAGCTCGAGTTTTCGGCCGGGCAAAGGCAGCAAGAGCGTGATGGCGGTGATTGACGGCAAATCCGTCCAGGCGGTGCGTGATCAGAGTCGAGAAAAAGAACGGCTGGCCGGGATCATCGATGGTTGTCCTACCCTGCAGCGTCTGGAGGAAAACAATACCCAGTGGCAGATCGACGATCCGGAAGATTCGCTGGAGCTGCTGCTGGAACTCAAGGAATGCGGCGACCAGGTGATCATGGAATGGCCCCAGGGCGAAAAGATGGCCGTGCGGCGGCAGGTAAGCGGGAAAAACTTTTCCCTGCGCATCGGCAAGGACCGCGACTGGTTCAAGGCCACCGGCGCCCTGACTATCGATGACACGCTCAGCCTCGAGCTGCGGCCGCTCCTGGAGATGCTTAGCCGCTCAACCGGCCGGTTTATCCCCCTGGATGATGGTACTTTCCTGGCACTCACCAGGTCGTTACATGGCCGGCTGGCCGAATTACAGGCCTACTCCGAGGGACACGGCAAGGGGGTTCGTTTTGCGCCGGTGGCTGCCCTGGCCCTGGAGGACCTCACCCGCGATGCCGGGCAGATGCACAGTGATAAGGCCTGGAAGGAGCAGTGCCGGCGCCTGGCCGAAACGGCCGCGCCGCCGGTGCCCTCGACCCTCCAGGCCCAGCTTCGCGACTATCAGACCACCGGCTTTCAGTGGCTGGCCCGCCTGTCGTCCTGGGGAGTGGGCGCCTGTCTCGCCGATGACATGGGGTTGGGCAAAACCGTCCAGGCCCTGGCGGCGATCCTGCTGCGCGCCGGGCAGGGGCCAACCCTGGTGGTCGCGCCGCTGTCGGTCACCTCGAACTGGCTGGAGGAGGCCGGCCGTTTTGCCCCGACCCTCAATGTGCAGATCTTTGGTCCGGGAGAGCGCAAACAGGTCCTCGACAATCTGCAGCCCTTCGACCTGCTCGTCGTCAGCTATGGCCTGCTGCCCCTGGAAGGGGAGCTGCTTGCTTCGGTGGCGTGGCAGACGGTGGTCCTCGATGAGGCCCAGGCCATCAAGAACATGCAGACGAAAAGATCCCGGGCGGCCATGGATCTGCGCGCCGAATGCCGGATCATCACCACCGGGACGCCGGTGGAGAATCACCTCGGCGAACTGTGGACCCTGTTTAACTTTCTCAACCCGGGCCTGCTCGGCTCCTTCAAGAAATTCAACGAAAAATTCGCCCTGCCCATCGAGCGGGATCAGGACAAGGAGGCGCGGCAGCGTCTGCGCAAGTTGATTCGCCCCTTTATTCTGCGCCGCTTGAAAAGCGATGTCCTCCAGGAATTGCCTGCCAAGACCGAGATTACCCTGGAGGTCGAGATGAGCCCGGAGGAACAGCTGCTCTACGAGGCCCAGCGCCAGAAGGCCATGGTGACCATCACCGCCCATCAGGATGAGGCCGCCGGCCAGCAGCATCTGCGCATCCTGGCCGAGATCATGAAGTTGCGCCGCCTGTGCTGCAATCCGAATCTGCTCCTGCCGGAGGCGGATATCGCCTCCTCCAAGCTGCGGGTCTTTGGCGATACCCTGCGCGAGCTTCTCGAAAACAAGCACAAGGCCCTGGTCTTCAGCCAGTTTGTCGACCACCTCGGTATCATCCGCGACTATCTTGATAAGGAGAAGATCAGCTACCAGTATCTCGACGGCTCCACGCCGATAAAACAGCGCCGGGAACGGATCACCGCCTTTCAGAACGGCAGCGGCGATGTTTTTCTCATCAGCCTCAAAGCGGGCGGGGCGGGTCTCAACCTGACCGCCGCCGATTATGTCATCCATATGGATCCCTGGTGGAATCCGGCGGTGGAGGACCAGGCCTCGGACCGGGCCCATCGCATCGGCCAGGACAGGCCGGTGACCGTCTACCGTCTGGTAATGAAGGACAGCATCGAACAACAAATTGTCAACCTGCACAAACAAAAACGCGATCTCGCCGATAGCCTGCTCGAAGGCACCGATGCCGCCGGGAAGATATCGGCGACCGAACTGCTTGCTTTGCTGCACGGCGAGAAGAAAAACCTCTAACACCATCTGGAAACGAATATGCTGGGAACTATAGTCAACGCCTTGGCAATCATCGCCGGCAGCCTGCTCGGCCTTCTCTTCAGCAAGGGGATCGCCGATAATTACAAAGAAATCATTCTCAGCGGGGTCGGTCTGTCGGTGGTGCTGATCGGTATCAAAAGCGCCCTGGTCTCGGACAACCTGATGGTCGTTATCTTTTCGGTCATTGTCGGTGCCCTGCTCGGCGAGAGTCTGCAGATAGAGAAGAAACTGGAGAGTCTGGGCGCCTTTCTCGAAAGAAAGGTTGTCTCGAAATCAGCCGATTCAAAGTCCTTTGCCAGGGGATTTGTCACCGCCAGCCTGGTTTTCTGTGTGGGCTCGATGGCGATTATCGGTTCCATGGAAAGCGGGCTGACCGGAAACCATCAGACGCTTTTTGCCAAGTCGGTGCTCGACGGAGTGACCTCGGTCATCTTTGCCTCGGCGATGGGCCTGGGCGTGATGTTTTCCGCCGCCGCCGTGTTCCTCTATCAGGGCCTGATCACCATCACCGCGGTCTTCATGAAAAGCCTGCTGGTGCCGGAAACCATCGAACAGATGACCTCCGTCGGCGGTTTGCTTATCATGGCCATCGGCTTGAACATGCTCAAGATAACCACTATCCGTGTCGGCAACCTGATTCCCGCTATTTTCCTGCCGCTGGCCTATTTCGCCTTGCGACAATTTATTTCCTGAACGGTCTTCTTGACAAGCCAGCAGAGCCGGGCCACCGAACATTCCGTAAATATTCAATGCACTACAAGGGAATGGTGGTGCCCCGCTACCGGGTGAAATTATTGGCTACATATTGCTCAAGTCGTCAATTGCATCGATGACCATTCCGCTGCCGACGGCAATCAGCAGTATATCCGATGCAACGCGCACGAACCGATGGCCTGCCGGCGGTGGTCCGAGTCGCACAATAAGCTCCGGCGACAGATCATGGTAGATAACGTCCTGGGGCAAAGGCCGGCCGCGCTGCCATTTTTTGGCCTGGCCGGGAGGCATGCAGCCATTATTTTTTTTAGCCAGCCCCGGCGGGCAGTGACCGGAACGGTATTGCTCTTGATAATAGGTATGGATGGTGTGCCGCTGCTGGTCGCTGAAGTTGAATTGGATGTTGATGCCGGAGCTGGATTGTTCCCGGACATAACCATTTTTGCCGCCCTGACTGTCGCCCCGCTGCTCTTTCTGTTCATGTTTTCCGCCTTGACCCTTGTTGCCGGCCCACGGCGGCTTATCCGCCAGGCAAGTGGTGGCAGTGGCCAAGGTGAAAGCGAGGGCGAGGGTTACAATGTGGCTCTTGTGGCGTGGTGATCTGTTCATAATCCGTCTCCATAGAAAAAAAAGTTACCAAAGCACCTATTGAAAAAGCGCGTATTGGCGGTACTGGCCTGCATGACTCTGTTCAGCAGGTCGGTCTGGCAGACTCTCCTACCTGGCACGGTAGGGAATCTGGCAATAAGAGATGCCCTTGTCTGGTCGTATGCTGTTTTTCGCGAGGAACATGGTCAAGGAGTTCATCGAGATGGTGATGTTGGGCGTGGGGCCTAAAAAAAGATGCTCTAAGGCGATGGGTGAATTGTCCTCGGTAATGAGCTTGAATTCAATGTAGGGCACGAGCATCGATGCACCTTCGCGAAACAGCACCGGGGCCTTGACGTAATCGGTGATGACCGGAGAGACGATTCGCCACTCCTCTTCTTCCCTGAAAGAAGGATGCTTGAGGATGGCGGCGATGCGCAGCAGGTCAGTTTCTATTAATTGAAAGATGCAATGATATGAATTGTCAGCACTTTTTCCCTGGTGAGTATATTCCGGGACATGTTTTTCGGCAAGAGCCTCAACGGCATCGATAATCCGGCTGATCAAACGCTGCTGGCTTTTGCTGCTGTAGATGCATCTGCCGATCTGGAAAGACTGCTGTCGAGCGCAGCGCAGGATTGATTCGGGATCAAAGCCGAGGCTCACCCCCTTGCCGAGCCTGCTGTAGCCGCGCCACTGGCTGAGCAGATTGCCGTTTGATCGGAAGGACGAGGCAAAAAGCATATGGCCGTTGGTGATACGATGGGTAACCCAGTCGAGAAATCGGTTGAGCAGATCCGGCTTGGCATGACCGGCGGTTATCCGGCGGGTGATTTCCGTTCGGATAAGATCGGCGGTATGCTTGAGCTCGGCTGAATCGTTCATATACCGGATATCACTTGCCCAGAGCGTGCCACTTTCAACGATGCCGAGAAGCCCGGTGAAACTGGTGTAGTGATAAAGTCGTTCCTGGGGCAAATCCGCATAAAGTTTGGAGGTTATGTCTTGTATCATGAGGGTGTCGATCAGGTTTCTGGTTATCGGTTGCGTCGTCCTTGATTATCCTGTTTATTACGGTATAACTCAAGTGCTGAAAATGTAATTTCGATATTTTATGCTCTTCAAAACAAAGGTATTTATGTCATAACTATTTGTAGAAACAAGTATTTTAGTGAAAAAACTGCTTATTCCATTAACAGATGCCTCCATCTGTGCCCATTGTTAGCAGTGTTAGCACTGTTAGCATTGGTGAAAAGTGAAACCTGAAAAACGATTACCTGAGTGACGTGTTCATGAATACCATCAGCAGAAAAATCTTTTATCCGCTTTTCCTGGCTCTGGTCTTGTTTGTGCCCGGGACCGTGTGGTCCGAAGAGAGCAATGTTCTTGTCGAAGAACCGACATTGAAAAAAGCCGTTATGTGCGAGTCCATTCAGAAATTTCTGCCGGCCAATGAGGCGGTGGTTTTCTCGATCGATCTGGGCCGACTCTACTGTTTTACCGAGTTTGACCCGGTGCCGGTGCAAAGTGTCATCCATCATAAATGGTATCGCAAAGGTAATCTCGTCACCGTCAAACAGCTGACCCTTAATCCGCCGCGCTGGTCCTCATTCTCCACGATACAGCTGCGGGAACTGGACAAGGGGCCGTGGCAGGTTGAAATTATCGGCGACAACGACAAACTTCTTCGCACCTTACGATTCAGTATAACGGATTGACTTTAACGGATTAACTTTATGGACGCACAGGTACTCTCTCTGGTCAGCTTTCGCTGGCAGGATATATTAGATATTCTTCTCAATAGTTATATTCTCTTCCGGCTCTACGTGCTGTTTCGCGGGACCAATGTCGTTCGCATGCTGATGGCCATCAGCTTACTCTGGATTCTCGAGCGCATGGCCAGGAGAATGGGCCTGATTGTAACCAGCTGGGCTATCCAGGGTATCATTGCTGCGGCTGCCTTGATTATCATCATCGTCTTTCGCAATGACATTGCCGGTGTCTTCCAGGCCCGCAGTTTCAAATCCTTTTTCTGGGGGATTCCCCGGCGTCAAAATCAGACACCAACGGAAATTATCACCGACAGTGTCTTCGAACTGGCTCGCCATAAACTTGGCGCGCTGATAGTTTTACCCCTCAAAAAAAGCATCGATGAGGTGGTTCACGGAGGTATTCAATGGCAGGGGAAGCTCTCTCGGGAAATGTTGATGAGCATCTTCTGGCATGGCACACCGGTCCATGACGGTGCGGCAATAATCCAGGGAAAACAGGTTGTCAAGGTCGCTGCTATTCTGCCTCTATCAATAAATGACCGCCTGCCGTCGCACTTCGGCACGCGGCATCGTGCCGCCGTCGGCTTGACTGAGCTGACCGATGCGCTGGTCCTTGTTGTTTCCGAGGAACGGGGCGAGGTTACCGTATTTAAAGATAAATCGATTATTCCCATCAAAGACAATATTTCCTTGAATCGGGTGCTCCGTCAATATGTCGGTGCAGTCCCGGTGAAAAATGGTGCGAAGAGGGAGTTACTTGAGCTCTGCCTTGCCGGGTTGATCTGTCTCGCTGGCGTTACCACCATCTGGTCGAGCTTTGCCCGGGGGGTTGAAACCTTTAAAACTCTGGATGTGCCGGTGGAGTTCGTCAATCGGGATCCGAAATTGGAAATTCTTTCCTCATCCGTCAGTAGCGTTAAGCTGCAGATCAGCGGGTCCGGGTCGCTCATCAGGTCCGTCAGCCCCGATCAGGTGCAGGTCAAGATTAATCTGGCCAATGCCGAGGCCGGCAAGAATCAGGTCACCATTGCCAGGGATGGTATCGTCGTGCCGCCGGGAATTGAACTGAAGCAGCTGGAACCACAGAAACTCGAGGTGGTCCTCGACGTGCCGGTGCAGAAAAATCTGCCCATTCAACCGGACTGGGCAGGTAAACTGCCGCCTGGTCTTCTCCTGCAGGAAGCACGGACCATTCCTGAGACGGTCAAGGTGAGAGGCGGCAACCAGACACTGAAAGATATTCGAACCATTTATACCGAAAAAATTCCTCTGGAAAATATTACTGCCGACGGCAAGGTAACCGTCAAGCTGGTGCTGCAGTCGTCTTCTCTGAAACTGGCCGACGATTCGCCAAAAAATGTTCAAGTGATCCTTAAGGTTACCAGGAGATCGCCGCTGGGCAGTGTTGAAGCCAAGTAGGGGTGTATAAGAGATACGGAGCATTTCGTCTCCCTGCGACAGAAAAAAACTCCTCTTTCTTGACAGAGATCATGTCATGGTATTACTTGTTTTAGAACAAATAGCAAAGAGGAGCAGGCTCGATTAACTATTAGCGGAGGAGGAAGAAAAATGACCGAGAACAAAAGCAGGTTTGACGCCTTGAAGGCATCTATTGAACAACTTCGTGATGAGATCAACGTCAAGGCCCATCTTGGCAAGGCCGAGGCGAAAGACGCACTCGAAGAGCTTGAAAAGAAATGGAGTTCCCTGCAGTCGCAATATAAATCCGTGGCCGACGAAGCGGGCAAAGCCGCAAAAGAGGCGCGTGCTGCGCTGGGACTGGCCGCCGATGAGCTCAAGAAAGGGTACGAACGTATCCGCAAGCACTTCTAGAATTTTTTGTACTTTTTTGGATTCCGGATCAAGTCCGGAATGACGGCGGCGGGTAGAGCTTGTCGTTCCGGGCTTGATCCGGAATCCACCAGTATTACCGGAAGAACCTCTTTATCTGTACGATGGAGGCACGTCTTGATAAGCGCAAAAATATTTGCCGCTCTGGTTTTCTCCAGTTACCTAGGACATTTTTTGTTTTTTCAGCAGAACACCTGCGCAGCAAGCAGTCTTGGCGAAGCCGTTGATTGTACCAAGGTGCACGTTGACTATTCGGACGATCCGACCCTGACGCGAGAAGAACGTCTTCGTCTTATGGATCAGGCCTTTTTTGAGTCGTTGAGCAGATTTGAGCTGTGTCAGGCGGCGGCCAGGGCGGCGAAGTCTGCCGCGGGAGCCGGCGGCAACGGCAGCGGCAACGGCAGCGGCGGCGGTGCAGACAATGGCCCAGGCCAGAATTCCGCGGACTCAGGCTCAGAAAAGAGCAACATGTCGGCAGGCGGCTCTGTTGCCAGTTCGACAATGTCGGGAACGGAAGCGGAACAAACCTCTCGGAAAATCCCTTCCGCCGACGGCATGGAATCTGCTGATACAGCGTCTTTGCCGGGATCCCAGGCTATGGATGAGGCAAAAAGCCAATCCGCTAAAAATTCGTCACTGGCAAACGGCAAGCTTCCCGACGATATTCCATCAGCGAAAAATGACGATGCCCTGGCGGCACAGATACGCTATGCTGCCGAGAACGAACCGGATCCCGTGAAAAGCGCCCAGCTGTGGAATGAATACAGAAAATACAAAGGCCTGGCCTCCAGATAAGAGTAGAACGATATCATGCTTTTTAAAAAAATAGTCACTGTCCTGGTTATTTATTCCTTTCTTCTTGCAGGCTGTACGACCAGAAACCGAGCGTCCTCCACCGTTGGCCCTCCTCCTTCATCTTCTTTTCAGAGCGTTTCCAAGCCGATCGAAGCGGTGTCGGCCAGTGCAAAACCTGATGTGATTATTCCCGTTTTTGATCCCGGTCTGCCGGAAGACCCGGCGGATTATGCTAAAGAAAAGATCTGGCCTGAACTGCGCCGGGCGGAGGCGAACCGTTTTGCCTATAAGTTGAAGGAGCAACTGGAAGCGACCGGGAAATTTGGCGCGGTTCGGGTAACGCCGGATAGCACCGCCACGGGAGATCTGTATATTCTTGGCCGAATTGAGCAATCGAACGGTGAGCAGGTAGAGATAGACATCGAGGTCGTCGATATAGCCGGCAAGAGCTGGTTTGCTGAATCTTTTGCGCATCAGGTCGCCGCAGCCTTTCATCGAGATCTGAGAAATGACGGCAAGGATCCGTACGAGCCTGTTTTTGCCGAGGCTGCCGCGGAAATTGTTGCCGAGCTTGGTAAACATTCTCCGCAGGAGTTGGCGGAGCTGCATGATCTTGCCGATATCCGGTTCGGCGCGCACTTTTCCGAGAGTTCCTTTCTGCCGTATATGAACACGGAGAAAGGGAAATTTACCCTGGTGAGTAAACCCAGTGACGAGGACCCCATGCTGCAGCGGGTGAGAGCCATCCGCGTGCGCGATCAGCTTTTTGTCGACAACCTGCAGGATAACTATGCCGCTTTTGCCAAGGAGATGAATGAGAGTTACCTGATGTGGCAGGAGCAGAGCCTGCTTGAGACCGAGGCCGAGCGTGCCGCCAGCCGAAAAGCCATGGGCCAGGCGATAGGCGGTGTCCTTCTGGTCGGTCTGGCGGTCCTTTCGGCGGTGTCGGGATCGAGGTCTAGTTCCACCGGCGGCAGTGCCGCCGGTGCGACGGGGGCAATTCTTGGCGGCGTGGCGGGAGCAACCTTGATTTCCGGGAGTTTTCAGACCAGTGAGGAAGCAAAAATACACCGGGATGCGCTCGGCGAGCTCGGCCAATCCGTTGATATGGCCCTGGCTCCCCAGGTTGTTGCCTTTGAAAAAGAAAGTGTTGAGCTGACCGGTAATGCCAAAGAGCAATTTGGCCAATGGCGGGCTTTTCTGCAAAAGATCTATGCCGAAGAAATGACCGCAGAAACGAACGCATATGAGCCAATTTAATGAAAAATTAGATCAAGCGAGGGATCGGCACAAACGATTGTACCTTGCCGTTGGTGTAACGGTGCCGGTAATTCTTTTGCTGATCGTCGCGCTGCTGGTCGTTTCCCGTGGTACCCGGATTGAAATTATGCCACAGGAGGCGAAAGAGCATGCGGTTATCAGGGTGGCAGAGGGGCTGGCGTTCAGCCTTGCCGACACCGTCTACTCGCTGCGCGCACATCCGGTTATACGCGCCGCCGCGCCAGGGTTCAGGGATGCTGTGCAGACAATTGATGCCACCTTTCTCGGTAAAGTCCTGCCACTGACCCTGGTTGCATTGCCGGGACGGCTGGTCCTCGACATAGCCGGCGATGCTGCCGATCTCGCCAGGACAGCATGGCGAATCGATGGCCGCGAGGTGATACTGGCCGAGAAGCTTGATGTGCAACTTGACGCCGGCGCCTACACAATCACCATTGACCACCCCTTTTTCCAGCTCAAAGAGGTAGCAGTTGCGATAAAGCGAGGCGAAGAGACCAAGGAACAGGTGGATCTGCAGCCTGTGGCGGGGATGCTGCATGTTGTTTCGCATCCGTCCGGCGCGACTGTCTTTCTTGACCAGGAAAAGGTGGGGAAGACCCCGCTGCACCTTGACCGAAACGGCGGCCGGTATGATCTGCGGGTAGCGGCGGCCAACTCTATCGAGACGCAGGAACAGGTGTCCATTACCCGGGCCGAGCCACAGGTGCATCGCAACTATCAGCTCGAACTGCAAAAATCACGGGTCCATCTGGAACTGCTGCCAAGGGACGGAACCCTGCTGGTCAACGGTGTGGTGCACAAGGGGACCGGGGCAGAAGCCCTTGTCCTCGATGCGACGAAAGAATATCGTCTCACCTACAGAAAGGCGGGCTATTATCCGGCAACGGAGACCGTCGTGCTTGGCGTCGGCGAAGAAAAGCGCCTTTCTTTTCACCTGAAAGAAGAACTGGGTCGGGTCGAGTTTGTTGCCTCGCCTCCAGCCAGTATCTGGATCGGCGGCAAAAACCTTGGCCTAAGCCCGGTCACACTCACACTTCCGGCCGTCGCCCAGGCGGTTACTTTCAAAAAGCCAGGCTATCGCTCCGTGGTCAAAACCATTCAACCAAGGGGCAGTTCGGTGCAAAAGGTCTCCGTTACCCTGCAGGGCGAATATCAGGCCCGGCTGCAGGAGGCACCTCGGGAGTATACCAGCCACGCCGGTATCAAACTGAAACTGTTTGCCATCGAAGACGACTTGATCATGGGCGCTCCCCGGTCTGAAAAAGGTATGCGGGCCAATGAATTTCTGCGCAAGATCCGTTTGACCAGGCCTTTTTACGTCGGTCTGTATGAGATTACCACCGGCCAGTTTGCCCAGTTCAAGCCGGGCAAGGGTGGAGGTTCGCCAGAGAGCCCCGTTACTTCGGTCAGCTGGCAGGAGGCGGCGGCCTTTTGTAACTGGCTGAGCGAAAAAGAAAAATTGGACCCCTTCTATAAAATAGCCGGTGGCCGGGTGACCGGCTTTGACGCGCACACCGACGGCTATCGGTTGCTCAGCGAAGCCGAATGGGAGTGGCTGGCGCGCAAAGCGGGAAAGGAGCAGCAGACGATTTTTACCTGGGGCAACGCAACGGTCATCCCGCCCAGGGCGACCAATGCGGCCGATGAAAGCGCCCAGGGGCAGGTGCGATTTTATGTACCGAAGTATCGCGATGGCTTTTCCGGTGTGGCCCCGGTCGGCAGTTTCACCAGGGAGCCGTCGGGCCTGTATGATATGGCCGGAAATGTCAGTGAATGGGTGCACGATGTCTATTCGCTCGTGCCGCCGCCGCAAACTACCGCGATCAATCCGCTGGGCTCGCAAGCCGGCGATGCCCATGTCATCAAAGGTGCCGGTTGGCGTTCCGGCACAATTACCACCCTGCGCCCGGCATTTCGCGAAGGGCTGAGCGCCGGGCGGGACGATGTCGGCTTTCGCATTGGACGGTATCTTGCCTCGGACGTTATCCTTATGGGAGAAAAATGAGTAAGATAAACAGGATATTAAGCAAAAAATCCGTGGTGTGGCTGGGTATTCTGGTACTTCTTTGCATCACGGCGGTGACGGTGTATGCCGTGCTGCCGGCGATCAGCCTGAATTCTCCGACCTCTTTCCCGGTGGATATTTGATATGTCGGATATAGTGAAAAGTTTTCTGGTGTTGCTTGTCTCCGTCGTCGTTGTCCATCTTGCCTATATCGGCTATGTGCGTCCGGAAGCGGATCTTCTGCTGGAGACGGCGCGACAGGCCGGCCAGTCGGCTCCCCGTCACCTGATGATTGTCCTGAAGGATTATGAGCAGGAGATCTGTTTTATTCTCATGCTCTGGGGCAGTTACCTTATCTTGAGCAAGTGTCGGGCGATCCTGCGCAACAATTACCTTTTTACCGTTGATCTGATCGAGGGAACGGCAGGCGAGAGCCTGGTGCCGGAGATGGTCATTGAAAAGCTGGACACGGAGCTTTCCGCTGAGCGGAGTGGTGCACCGCTCATTCAGACGCTGCGTTCGGCCCTGTGGCGTTATGCCGGGACGAGAAACGTACAAAATCTTTCCGACGCGGTTGAAAGCAGTGTCGAGGCGCTGGCCATTCGTCAGGATGCGGAAAATTCAATGATCCGCTATCTTATCTGGGCCATTCCGTCCATTGGTTTTATCGGTACGGTGCGCGGCATCGGTGAGGCGCTGTCCCTGGCCGACAAGGCCCTTGCCGGAGACATCGCCGGGATGACCAATAGTCTTGGTGTGGCTTTTAACTCGACACTGGTCGCCCTGTTGATCAGTATTCTGCTGATGTTTCTCTTCCATCAACTGCAGCGCCTGCAGGATGGCCAGCTGGTCGATATTCAGGCCTACTGTGACCGGTATCTTCTTGCCCGCATTAAATAAACGGTGAATGTAACGGTGAATTCGTGAGAAGGCGTCGCCCGTCGCAAGGTTTCAACCTGGCTTTTCTGGACATCATGTCCTGTGGCCTCGGCGCCATAGTGCTGGTGTTTATGCTGGTCAAGCACAATATCGGCAATGTGCCGGCGGAAACCGATCTTCTCACGGAAGATTTGCAGCGCCTGGAACTGCAGCAGGATCAACTGCAGCAGACCCTGGCCCAGCTGCAGAATGTTGCTCAGTCGGAGGCGGAGAAAATTGCCCGGCAAAGAGCAGAGCTCACCCGGCTCGAGCAGTCCCTTTCGCAAAAAGATGAGAACCTGATACAGAAAAAAGAGCAGCTGGACGCCTTGAAAAAGGATATTTCCACCAGGCCGGTGGCCCGGATGGAGGATCCTGTGCAGGATGATCGAGGCGGGGAAGAGACTTACCTGATGGGGCTCAAGGTTGCCGGGCATCATATTGCCGTGCTTGTCGACAGCAGTGCTTCGATGACCGACGAGAAGCTTCTTGATATCATTAAAAGAAAAAACGACTCGGGGGAGAACAAGAAACGCGGGCCAAAATGGCGGCGCACGAAAAAAATTGTCCGCTGGCTGCTTTCCCGGGTGCCGGCGACCAGCCGGCTTACGCTGATCTCATATAACGACCAGGTCAAATCCCTCGGCAAGGGTGCGACGGCTACTCCGGCAGCACGTGCCGTGCTCTACCGGGACCTGGATACCATTGTACCTGAAGGCGCCACCAATCTGCACAAAGGTCTGCAGGCAGTGGCCCAGAGTGGCGCCACTGATCTTTACCTGATCACCGATGGTTTACCGACGGTCGGTGACTCGCGCTATGCCGGTCTGAATCCTTTTGCCGCCTGCAGTTCCCTGCTCGGCAGATCGAACACCATTTCCGGCGAGTGCCGGGTCAAGCTTTTTCGACAAAGCCTGAAGGATAGCAGCCTTCGCGGGGTAAAGGTCAATGTCGTTCTGCTGCCGATTGAAGGTGATCCCGATGCGGTGAATGAATACTGGGCCTGGGCGGCAACCACAGGAGGCCTGCTTATCAGTCCCGCCGGGAACTGGCCATGAAAATCAAGAAAAAAGATTTTGATATCTTTTCCCTCGCCTTTCTCGATATTATATCCTGCGGTTTCGGTGCGGTCATACTGCTGGTGTTGATCTCCAATACCGCAGGTGATGTGGCAACCTCAGAGAGGGCCGATGCGATTGAAACTCTTCTTGGCCGGTCGACAAACCTGGAAAGCCGGATAGAGAGCCTGGCCGGGGAAATTGAGGTGCAAAAGAAGAAAAATGACGAGCAGCTGGCAGAAAGCGGCGGTTTAGGCCGCACGGCAGAGACACTTGCCCTGAACCTTGCGCAAAAAAAACGTGCGGAAAATTCCCTTGCCGGTGATCTGGAAGGCTTGACGCTGGTGCAATCGACGCTGCAGAGGATGACTATCGCGCCGGCGACCAGCACCACCACCCGTGATGAGGAGGTCGGCGGTATTCCGGTGGACAGCGACTATGTCATTTTCATTGTTGATACCTCGGGGAGTATGCTGTCGATCTGGGACCGGGTCGCCCGGGAAATTTTGCATGTTCTGCAGATTCATCCGCAGGTAAAAGGGTTTCAGATTATAAACGATCAGGGCAAAGCGCTTCTTGACGGCTACAGCGGCCGGTGGATTCCTGATACCCCGCAACGGCGCAGGAGTGTCATACAGGTGTTTGCCGGCTGGCGGGCCGCCTCGAACAGCAGCCCGGTCGAAGGAATACAGATGGCCCTGAAACGCTACGCCAAACCGGGCCAATCGACGGCGATCTACGTTTTTGGTGACGATTATACCGGCTCCTCCTACGATCCGGTTATTGGTGACATTACTAAAATGAACAGACTGCAGCCAAACGGCCGGCGTCTGGCAAAAATACATGCGGTCGGCTTTCTGTCAAAGTATACTAGCGGGCGTTTTGCTATCTTGATGCGCGAGATGACCAAGAACAATGGGGGAACCTTTTTGGCACTGCCGATATAGTGAGAAAAACAGGATGTTTCTTTACAACATTATTGCATGCCGTGGATGCGGCATTTATTTAACAGCATGATGAAACACTCATGAGGAGGTTGCATGGTCAGGATTATAGCGATTTACGGCAGTCCCCGGCGCGATGGAAACAGTGCCGGCCTTTTGAAACAGGCCGTAGCCGGCGCTCGGCAGGAAGGGGCTGAGGTGGAAGAGGTTTTCCTCCGCGATTACAACATCTCACCGTGCATGGAAATATATGCCTGCAGAAAAAGCGGCGAATGCGGCATTCGCGACGATTTCCCGAAAGTTCTCGCCAAGGTCGAGGCCAGCAGCGGCATTATGCTCGCCTCGCCGATCTTTTTTTATTCGGTGAGTGCGCATACGAAAATCTTTATGGATCGATGCCAGTCGCTCTGGGTGCGGAAATACTGGATCGACAAGGAGACCTCTGGCCAGGAGCCGCAAACCCGCAAGGGATTATTTATTTCGGTGGGCGCGACCAAGGGTAAAAAACTCTTTGAAGGAGCCATTCTGACTGTTAAATATTTCTTTGATGTCCTCAATGCCGGGTTATGGAGAACCGTTCTCTGTAGAGGGGTGGATCATAAGGGCGAAATTGACAAGAAGGAAGAGTATCTGCGCGAAGCCTTTGAGGCGGGCAGGGAGTTGGCAAGGGTGCTGCTGGAGGAGAAAAGAGCGCAAGGCGAGCGTTGATATAAGGGCGATTTGCCGTGCCGGATGCAGGTCAAGGCCTGGTTGGCGGAGTTGCCTGGGTCGCACCCCG
Organism: Desulfocastanea catecholica; assembly: GCF_054657295.1. Lineage (NCBI taxonomy): Bacteria > Pseudomonadati > Thermodesulfobacteriota > Desulfobulbia > Desulfobulbales > Desulfobulbaceae > Desulfocastanea > Desulfocastanea catecholica. The sequence goes on along the minus strand of NZ_BAAHYZ010000018.1, from coordinate 4,840 downwards.
CTCAGCGGGAAAGACGCCGGGATATTTCCCGTACCAGAGAATATTCCGGGAGTTAACTGGATCGGTCGCACCCTCGGTATTGAAAAAGAGTAAGGTCGACTCCGGTCCGATGGCCAGTTTTTCCTTGATTTCGCTGAACGCTGCGTGGTTGATGAGCAGATCAAGGAGGCCGGGACCGACTGCGCCGGATTCACCCGCTTCTATCCTCCGGTCGCCGTTGATGGGGTTGGCAAGGATGCGCATGCCGTTGGCCGCGACGTAATTATCACAGCTCACATAGCAGCTGGGGAAATCACGGAGAATTTCCCAGCTGATCGGGTTTGGCTCGCCGCAGGCCAGTCCGGCCATAATAGTATCGAGGTCACCGGTCACCGCATGCGGCTTCCCGTCACCAGCCTTGGCGGATGTGAAAATACAGGCGGCATTGTTTGGTTCCATGATGATAAAACATGGCGGCTGGCGGGGGTATGTATTGACCAGATAGGCGACAACCGCGCCGGTCATCGCGCCGACGCCGGCCTGGACAAAGACATGGCTCGGTGCCGCATCGTGTTCGGCCATCTGTTCCACCGCCTCTTTGCACATGGTCATGTAGCCCTGCATTATCCACAGGGGGATCTCTTCGTAGCCTGGCCAGGCCGTATCCTGGAGCAAATACCAGCCATTTTTCTCTGCGGTTTCGGCAGCCAGACGGACAGTGGCATCATAGCTCATATCCGTCACCTTCACGGTCGCGCCGTGTGAAGTTATGTTGTCGATTCGCGAGCGGGTGGTTCCTTTCGGCATGAAAATGACCGCATCCTGCCCCAGCTGCTGGGCGACCCAGGCGACTCCTCGGCCATGATTGCCATCCGTTGCTGTGGTAAGGGTCATGCGGCCAAGCTGCCGGCGCGCATCATTGCTGACCAGGTAGGCATAGTCGGTTTCCGCCAAGGTCACATGCAATTTGCGGCAGATCAGCCGGGCGGCGGCATAACTGCCGCCGAGTACCTTGAAGGCCTTGAGATCAAAACGGGTGGATTCATCTTTGACGAAAATATCGCCGACACCGCTGGATTTAGCCAGTCCCTTGAGTGACACAAGTGCTGTGGCCCGGTAGCCGGGGAGTTGCCGGTGAAAACTGTGCACCTTGCCGGCGATTTCTTCGCGGAACTGGGCTGGTAATTTGCTTGGCTGAGGGTTCTGCAGCAAAGCCTGGAAGCGATAGTCGGGGATTTCCAGTAACATAGACAATATCTATCAGTGATACACCCGCTCCATCTGATTTAATTGCTCCTGGGCGTACAGATCCTCAACCCAGGAGTTGTTTTTATTGTTGGTGATGATAAAACGCATCCTTGCTTTCGGCTTGGTCTTGATTGTCTTGTTTACCGTGGCGGGTTTTTTTAAAATGACTGTATTATCCGCGGCTGGCAGGGGTGACTTCTTGAAGTTACGCAAATTACTGAAGTCGTCTGACATGATTTACTCTCCTCTCTCCAGGATAAACATCAAAAAAATCGTTTCGTATCATAAGAATTCTTTTTTCTTTTTAGTAAAGAATTTCATGTAGATACATTTTGTCGACGTAATTCCAGTTCATTGATGTGAAACTAATATACTGTATTATAAAAGAAATTGACAAAGAGTAAATGGGCGAGAATACCCATAACTACTGAGTATATATACGGGAGTTTGTTGGTATATTTCTATAAATTCAATAACATGTAGAGTTCTTGTTTGTCCGTAATAATGTGATGGTGTCGTAAAAACGGTTTTTACGATTTCATCAATAATGTGATAAATTCGGAAAAGTATCGAAGAGTTACTTTTCCGGCACTGTCGATATCTTCTCCTAAAGCGACAAAACCATGATCCTTTAAAATAAAAAAGGAGATGTCCGGAGTAACCAGCGCCAGTGCCGAGTCGGCAAGTTCCCGGGTGCCATAGTCATAAAATCTTTTCGTTACGGGAATATTGAGATCCCTAGCGTGCATGTTCAACAGGGAACAATGGCCATGCAGGATGGCGTTGATGTGCGGCAGTGCCCGGTACAGGGCGTTGTGGAGAAAACATTCCGAGGACGGCGGGGCATTCCCTTCGGTGATAAAGGTGGTAGACGGCTCTTCAAAACCGATGACGTGGCAGAAATCGGCCGGTTGCAGTGCTTCTGCCGGGGTCATTGCCGATTTTGTTATGACAAAGGATGTTGGTCCGGTTCTATAGGAATGATTGCCATAGGCGCCGCATGCATGAACGGGTGCCAGACCAAGCTGCGAAAAAAGATATGCCCAGTGGTTGAGAAGTGCTAAGCGGTGGTCGTAGGGGAAGGTTGTTTTTGTTGAATGGTACTGAAATTTTACGCCCTGGTATGTTTCCATAGCCTCTTACCCTCAACTGATTTTCCGGGCTGAAGAAAAAAAGGGTTTGCGATAAGCCTCGAAAAACCTTTTTCAATGTGGCTGAGCGAGAGAGAAACTCAGTTTATTTTGAATTCAGTTACAATGAGATTGGTAAGATTATTGGGTTGGTTATTTTAAATATACCCCCTTAGTACACCCTTTGTACTATGGCTCCCACTATTTAATCTTACAGCGTTACAGCTTCCCATTTTAATGAATAGGCATTTCCAAATCGCCCCTGACATCCAAACACTGATATACATCATTCGTAACCCCTGCACAATTCCAAATTATCTACCCTCTCCCAAAAGACGCAGAAAAAATCTTATGTCCCGCGCATGCATTCGGCGGAACACATACTCAATCAGGCAATGGTCAGGAAATTCCATTGTGGCCGATGCTTCAGCGCCCACGTGAACAAGAAGAAGTCCAAGTGTGACTACCACTTCGCCAGAGCCCTGATAGATGACGAAGCGAGGGAAGTGGATGCAGTGGTCAATAAGGCGTTTTCCGCGAATCTGGATGTAACCGAGGATATAATTTCCATTAAGTAAGCCAAGCGGCATTTCAACCTCACCCGTCTTCCAAACGGCGTCGAAACCGTTGGCATAGTGCGTATCGGCGACTATGATTTCTGCCCCTGCATCGGCGAACATGTGTACAATACCGCCGAAATCGGCGAGTTCCATATAATCTCCCAGGATTGCAACAATGGCGTTCTTCGGATACGTTACAAACTCGGCGACCCGGAATAGCGATGAGAATGACGTCCTCAGAATTCCATTTGTGATTATACATAGAGGCTGTTTCCCAACGCCGGGAGAGTGCAGATTGTCCGTTAGTACAGCTTCATCCATCATCGTCAGGAGGAAACGTATTCCATGAAACCCTATCGCTCGATTTTGTCCGTTCCCGGACATATTCAGAAAATGCATACCAAGGCCGCCGAAAGCGCGGCCGATGTTATCATGCTCGACCTGGAAGACAGTGTCCCGCAGGAGGCGAAAGAAGATGCAAGAATGCAGGTTCTTACTTCCCTGCAAACCATCGGTTGGCAAGAGAAGACTGTTAGCATCCGCATCAATGGTCTTGACACAGCTTATGCCTACCGGGACCTGCTGGAAATTGTCGAAGGGGCAGGTGACAAGGTGCACTCAATTGTCGTGCCGAAGGTCAATCATCCGGGCGATATCCATTTCGTCGAACGGATGCTGGACGGGATCGAACAGGCCAGGCAACTGCCCGGTACAATCGGTATCGAGGCCTCCATCGAGACTGCCGAAGGATTGGCTGATGTCAGGGCCATTGCCGCTGCCGGTCGGCGGGTGCGCAGTCTGGTTTTCGGTATTGCCGATTACTCTGCCTCGGTTGGTGCGCGTCTGGTTTCCATTTCCGGGCACGGGGAAAACGAAGCCGATATCTATCCCGGCCATCGCTGGCACTTCGCCCTCAGCCGCATTGTCATGGCCGCCAAGGCTAACGGCCTTCTGGCCATTGACGCCCCTTACGGGCACTTCAAAGACATCGCAGGGTTGCACCAGTCGGCGGTAATGGCAGGGGCCTTGGGGTGTGACGGCAAATGGGCTATTCATCCGACCCAGCTCGAAACCATCAACAGGGTCTTCTCCCCATCGCAGGAAGATATTGACCGAGCGGTCATAGTTCTTCAGGCCGTCCAGGCAGCCAAACAACAATCACGCGGTGCAATCGCCGTTGAAGGAAGAATGGTCGATCTGGCCACCTTACGCATGGCGCAGCGACTTTACGACCAGGCTTGTTATCTCGGCTTGGTTGAAGCGGGTGAGGGAACGGATATCTCCGATTGATTGAGCGAAGCTTGGGGGGCTATGTTGCCGGGTGCGGTCTATTTGACGTCCGCGCCTCTCTTTGTGAGAAGCTCCCGCAAAATTGAGCGACGGCAGCGGGCCTCATCTTCGCAATAACAGCCAATCGACTATTCGTCTGATGGGACAATGCCGCCAACAGGTCCAAATCCTTACTTGGTTCTGGAGCCTTTAGCTCGGACAGAAACTTTCTTTTGAACGTTTTCCAGGACTTGTCATCATCGGCACCCAGGTTCTGGCTATACTGCAGGCGCTGGTACTGCGTTGTACCCCTCTTGCAACAACAGCCCAGGGCTGAGCCATTGTGAAGATGAAAGAAGACTAAAAAAATATCTTCCAAAAATGATAAATGGAGAAGCGATCGAAAATGAAAAAATATGCAATCGAGCAGGGCCAGCCTGATTTACAGTAAATTACTTTGGCTTCAATCCAATCCAGAAGATCACCATATTCTGGCTCTTGCCACGGTTCCAAATCGTTTTCCCACTTGTAGAGGTTGCGAAGCTTCAGCACCACAGGGCAGATGGTATAAATTCCATGATCCCTGGCGTCTGAGTTATTACAGTTATGTTGTATATCTTTAATTATTGCGTTGTCCCGATTTGAGGCGACCCT
>NZ_BAAHYZ010000017.1:0-100044 GCF_054657295.1 Desulfocastanea catecholica | reverse complement strand
ACAGACGGAACTGACTGCATTAATCGGCCTGGGAGTCGCCATTATCCTCTTTGAAGGCGGCATGGATCTCAAGCTGAGCGAATTCCGCCGCGTTGGTCAGGGCGTTGGGCGGCTGACCATTCTCGGGCCGCCGTTAGCCTGGGTTTTCGGCGCGCTGGCCGCGCACTACGCTGCCGGGCTGGGCTGGCCTGTCGCCTGGGTGCTGGGCGCGATCCTGGTGGTGACAGGACCGACCGTTATTCTGCCTATGCTGCGCCAGGCCCGTCTTAACAAGGAATCGGCGTCTCTGTTGAAATGGGAAGGTATCGTCAACGATCCGCTGGGTGTTCTGCTGGCGGTGCTTACTTTCGAGTATTTTTCCTCCACCGCCAGCGGCTGGACACAGGGCCTGATCGGGCTCGGAGCGGCAATCGGTGCGGCTGCAGTGTTTGGCGGGATGGGAGGTTGGCTCACCGGCTGGCTCTATCGACGTGGCGCGGTTCCTCCTCATCTCAAGGCCCCGATGCTCATGGTGCTGGTGCTGGCTGTGTACTGGCTGAGCAACTTCATTCAGCACGAGGCCGGTCTGTTGGCCGTCACGTTGATGGGGCTGGTCATCGGCAACATGAAACTGGTCGAGCGCGAGCCCCTGCATTACTTCAAAGAAAATCTGACCGTTGTTCTTTTGTCGATGTTATTTATTGTCATCCCGGCGCAGCTCAAGGTCAGCCAGCTTGAATTCTTGAACTGGCGTACAGCGGTATTCGTGCTGACCGTCCTGCTGCTTGTGCGTCCACTGACCATCGCCTTGGCCACTCTGGGTGCGCCTATGCGTGGGAAAGACAAGCTGCTTTTGGCGTGGATTGCTCCGCGCGGCATTGTCGCCGCCGCCACGGCGGGAATTTTCGGTCCGGAACTGGTGGCTGCTGGATATCATGACGCCGAGGCGTTACTGCCTATAGTGTTTCTGATCATTATCGTCACCGTGCTGGTGCATGGACTGACCCTGGGGCCGCTGGCACGGAAAATGGCACTGGCCGCAAGGGAAGAAAACGGCCTGTTGATTGTCGGCGCTTCTCCCTGGACGCAGGCCCTGGCGCACACTCTGAAAAATCTTGACGTTGACGTTGTGGTAGCTGACGGATCGTATCATCGCCTTAAACCGATCCGCATGGACGGCATCAAGGTGTATTACGGTGAGATTCTCTCTGAACATGCCGGTAATGAGCTCGATGATGAGCATCTGAGCTTTTTACTGTGTGCCACCGACAATGATTACTATAACGCTCTGGTCTGCAAGGCACGGGGACATGAATTTGGCCACCATCGCACATTCCAGCTGGCACCTTACCATGAATCGAAGCAGGAGCAAAAACGCCTGGCTTTGCAGCAGCGCGGCTATTTCGCCTTTGATCCGCCGACTGATTTTCACACCTTACAGGGGCGGCTCAGCTCAGGCTGGGCAGTACAGACATCCAGCCTGAGCAAGGATTTTGATCTCGATCGTCTGGAAAGCTCTCTTGATAAGCTGAGCGATGACTGGTTGCTGCTTGGCAGCGTGTCTCCCCAGGGCGAGCTGCAGCTTTATTCAAATGAACAGCCCTTCAAGGCCGCCGCCGGTTGGACCTTGCTCTATTTTGCGCCGGAGGACGAAAACAACAATCGTGCCGATGGCGCCGAGGTCGAAGGTGCCGTGGCAGACCAGGGATAAACAGGTTGAAAAATGGAATATGGTTTGTACGCTGCCTTGCAGTGCCTGAGTTACCTACTTGACTTTTTCGACACCTAACACAATTTTTATTATTAAGTCGCCACTGCTTTCCAGTTTATCGGCATTTTTTTTCTGAAGGTGTAAAAATTACAAAGGAGAGATACTATGAGCATGAAAGAGGCCTACGAGAAGAAGTTACAATCTCAGCTGGACCAGTGGAATGCGGAAATCGACAAGCTTAAAGCCAAGGCAGATGCGGCAGAAGCAGATGCGCAGCTTAAATATTACAAACAGATTGAAGAGCTGCGGTCGATGCAGGCAGCAGCCAATGAAAAGCTCGACCAGCTGAAAGAGGCGGGAGATGACGGCTGGGAAGATCTTAAGGCCGGTATCGACAACGCCTGGGATTCACTCAGTGGCGCTATTAAATCCGCTGCTTCTCGTTTTAAGTGATTTGCGGGAAGCCCGGCCGCAATCGGGTAATCAGTAGATAAGCTGTCAAGAAAAAGGATGTCACCATGGATTTATTTCGAATACTCATCGCGATTCTCCTGCCGCCGCTTGGGGTTTTTCTGCAGGTTGGCCTAGGCGGCGCCTTCTGGCTGAATATTCTCTTGACGCTCTTGGGTTACATTCCTGGAATCGTTCATGCTGTCTGGATCATTGCCAAACGCTGACAGCACGATGGCGATATTTGACCTGAAAGCCCCCTGGAAGTGCTATGCGTCTTATTGCTCTGCTTGCCCGCGAGATTTTTTGCGGATTTGCTTGATCCCGCCGCGCACAATATCAGCGCAGGGGAGTTGCTGCGGCGGATAACAGCTGCAGAATCAAAGCCTTGGGTCAATCGAACCGGGCCCGCCGCAGTCCGGAGTGTAGCAGGAGACATCTTTAAAAAGACATTTTTCGTTGCAGCTTGGGCAAATTTCCGGGGGCGCCTGCATTTGCACGGTATTGCCGCATTTACCGCATTTCCAGAAGGGTTCGGTGCTTTTTGTCTGGGATGTAGTTTGCTTTTCATTCATACTCTTTTCCTTTTCTTTGATGTTGGCTTCGTCAGCGTTCCAATCCAGCATATCGACAATATCATTTATGCAAAATCAGCCAGGTGACCAAAGCCCTTCAACACCTGATATTGTCATGATATTGTCATGATATGGTCATATTGTTCAATAATAGGAATCGACTCCATAATAGTCAATTGTGGCGATTGGTTGCGATTGGAGTCGAACTGCGATAACTATGCAATATTCCGAGCATGACTCTTGATTCCGAGCCGGTTTTATGGTCTGTATGGATGTTTTCAATCCCCAATTCAATTCCCCCCGCCTGAGGAGTTTCGATGAGCGAAGTATGGATGGCAATGGGCCTGACCCTTTTTGCCGGCATGGCGACCGGTATAGGCAGCATGATCGCCTTTACCATAAAAACCACCAATTATCGCTTTCTCTCCGTCGCCACCGGTTTTTCGGCGGGCGTGATGCTCTATGTCTCCTTTGTGGAAATTTTGGTCAAGGGGGGCGATTCGCTGAGCGCACAATACGGCGACTATTGGGGGAACTGGATCAATGCGGCCTCGTTTTTTAGCGGCATGCTGCTGATTGGTCTGATAGATAACCTGATCCCCTCCGCTGAAAACCCTCATGAAGTGCATGGCAAAGAGGAAATGAGGCTCCTTCAGGACCCTACCGCGCCGTTGCCTGATTTTGGTGCCATCCCGGTCAAAGCCGACCCGTCGTCCAGTTCTGCGGAACTGGATGGCGTAGCCCACAAACGCAAATTGATGCGCATGGGTCTGTTTGCCGCCGTGGCGATTACCATCCACAATTTTCCGGAAGGCCTGGCGACCTTTCTTGCCGCTCTTGAGGATCCGATGCTCGGGGTAGCCATCGCCGTGGCGATCGCCCTGCACAACATTCCTGAAGGAATAAGCGTCTCGGTACCGATCTACTACGCCACCGGTAACCGGAAAAAGGCCTTTTTCTATTCGCTGTCCAGCGGCCTTGCCGAGCCCTTTGGCGCCGGTATCGGCTATCTGGCCATTATCCTCTTTTTTGGCGGTGATAATGGGGCGATTCCTCCCCAGGTGATGGGTATTCTTTTTGGCGGGGTGGCCGGCATCATGGTCTATATCAGTCTTGATGAACTGCTGCCGACGAGCAGGGCTTACGGCAGGGGGCACGACAGTCTGTTCGGCCTGGTCGGAGGCATGGGAGTGATGGCCCTCAGTCTGCTGCTGATGCAGTAGCGGCAAACCACCGGCCGTGGCCCGCCGCGAATCATCGACAATTTTCATAAAAACTCTTCATAAGCAAAGGAAAATATTGATCTCTCAGAAATAGAGCCCTTGGCAACACCAGTTTAATATTTATTAGTAAGCGTTATTAGAAAGCTTTGTTCGCCGCCGCCAAGCACTAAAGGATATACAGAACATGGTAAACGGGAATGCTTTTGTCGAAATCGCCGCTATTTTGGCTTTGGTTGTCCTGACGACAGTGGGGGCGTCTGTTGGCGGGGAGGGCGCGGGATATCTCTCGTTTCTGATGATCGGCGCAAAGGGTGTGGGAATGCTGGGCGCGGTTGCCCTGCTGATGAAATATGTCATTCCGTACCTGACCCAGCGTCTCGCGCATTCGCTGGAACTGTTGACGCTATTCGCAATCGCATGGGCGGTTCTGCTCGGAGCGGGCGGTGAGCTGTTGGGGTTCAGTAAGGAGGTCGGCGCATTTCTCGCCGGTGTTTCACTGGCGTCAACTGCCTTCAGGGATTCGATTGGCGCACGGCTAGTAGGCCTGCGCGATTTTCTCCTGCTGTTTTTCTTCATCGATCTCGGCTCACGATTGGATTTGTCCATGGTGGGCGCGCAATTGGGTGCATCGCTTGTTTTTTCCATCTTTGTGCTCGTCGGCAACCCGCTCATTGTTCTGGCCATCATGGGAGGCATGGGATATCGCCGTCGGACCAGTTTTCTCGCCGGTCTGACGGTGGCCCAAATCAGTGAGTTTTCACTTATTGTCGCGGCTCTGGGGCTGAGTATCGGCCACATTACCAAAGAAACAATGGGGCTGATCACCCTCGTGGGAGTGGTGACTATCTTTCTGTCCACCTACATGATTCTCTATTCCTTCCCGCTTTATCGTCTTCTCTCCTCTCCCTTGAAGATTTTCGAAAGGCGTAACCCTTACCGGGAGGCGGCCATAGACACCTTTGCGGAAACGGCGGCGGTCGACGTAATTTTGGTGGGCTTGGGTAACTATGGCAGCGGGCTGATGGAACACCTGCTGCGGCGGAAAAATGCCATCTTGGGGATCGACTTCGACCCCGGCACGTTGGAGAAGTGGCGCAAGAAGGGTGTTCCGGTTCTTTACGCGGATATGGCTGACCCGGACATGCATGAGCAATTGCCACTGAAAAAGGCGCGATGGGTTATCAGCGCCGTTCGTTCCAAAGAGATGAATCTGGCACTTATTTATAATCTCAAGAAGGATGGTTATACTGGCAAGGTGGCCTTGACGGCGACAAACAGCCAGGAAGCTGTTGCCTTCGAAAAAGCCGGGGCACATTTGGTATTTCGGCCATTTCAGGATGCAACGGAACAGGCGGCCGACGCCTTGACGTATGCCATGGACTTCCTGCCGGAGAGTGTTGATTGGCCTGTGTCATTTCTCGAGCTGCGTATCCGATCGGATGCTTCGGCCGCTGGGCAGACCATACAAGAACTTCCGTTATCGGCGTTAGGAATATCTATTCTGGCAGTCAGCCGGGGAGGACGCATCTTTCACGAGCCGAAGCCGGACTTCAGGATTTTCCCAGCAGATCGGGTACTCCTTATGGGGCATCCGGATGGCTTGAAGGAGGCTGAAAATATACTCAATCAGCTTGAGGAGCAGAAAGACGCAGCAGGCACAGACCGCTTTGAAATCGCCGAAATCAAGGTGTCGGAGAACGCCGACTTTGCGGGCAAGTCTTTGGCCGAGCTTCATTTTCGGCAAAAGTTCGGCGCGACCCTGGTCGGCATTCGCAGAGGCCCGGATCAGATCACGACGATCAACCCCGCTGAACGCTTGCTTGTCGGGGATTGTCTGATCGTTATCGGCAAGTCGAGCGTTATCGAAGAGCTTAAGAACCTAGCCCCTGTTTAGCAGCTCGAATGTCTCTTAACAGATACACTACAAGGTGATCCATGAAACGTTTCAAAAACATACTCTACGTCAACGAACCATCCGCACCCCAGGAATCGACGATTGCGCGTGCGGTCTCGCTGGCGGAAAACAATCAGGCCGATCTGACAATTGTTGATGTAATCCCGACGCAGGTCGTCACCGCCGGTATCGGTCTGCCGCTGGGAGGCCGGATATCCAGCGAGTTGCGAGCCATCGTTGAATCCGATCGTCGCCAGGTATTGGAATCCATGGTGTCATCCTGCAGAGAACGCCTGCAAATCCGTCTGGAAGTATTGGTTGGCAAGACCTACCTTGAGGCGATCCGAGCTGTATTGAAAAATGGCTATGATCTGCTTGTCAAACCAGCGGAAAATCCGACATGGACAAACAGGCTGTTCGGCAGTGACGACCTGCATCTTCTCCGAAAATGTCCCTGTCCGGTCTGGCTCATGAAGGCAACTGAGAAATCGAACTATAACAGCATTCTAGCGGCTGTCGATTTCGATCTTCTGAATCCCTCCCCTGCAGAGCACGAACTTAATCGAGAGATTTTGGAGCTGGCCGCCTCACTGGCGCTTTCCGACGTTGCGTCCCTGCACATTGTTCACGCCTGGGAAGCCCTTGCAGAGGGAAAGATAGTGTCAAGGGGCGGCATGTCGATGGAAGGCGTGACCAATTACGTTGGCAGAGAGCAGGCGAGCCACAGAAAGGAACTTTACAGGCTGGCCGAGGAACTGCGAGGATGGATCGGCAAAGATGCCTATGATTCTCTTTCGCCTGCCTTTCACATGCCTAAAGGACCGGCCAAAAAAGAGGTCACGTCGTTGGCGGCGGAGTTGCGAGCGGATCTTGTCATCATGGGGACGGTTGCCCGCACGGGCATATCAGGACTGATCATCGGCAATACCGCAGAAGCCATTCTTGACCAGCTTACCTGTTCGGTGCTTGCCATAAAGCCTCCTGGTTTTATTACACCGGTGAAATTGGATGAATGATACTTTTTCATATTATCTATAAGTAATTTGTTTTATTTGTTCTTCTTTAGATCTTCCGCAATATAGCGCCTGATATAGCGCTGACCGTTGTGCGCGGAATTGGCAACCCAGACGATGAGAAAAAGTGTCAGACTGAGGGTCACGGGTAAGGCCTTCGGCAGCAGCAAGGCCACCGGCAGGAAGAGAACCAGTCCCACGACGATATATTTCAGAGCACGTTTTTTTATCTGTCCGATGACCTCCATCGCCGCCTGCGGCGTGTCGATGTGACTGTTACGCAAATTGTCGCGCATCGATTCATAACCGGTCTGGTGACGATGTGCCAACCGGCCAAAAGGATCATTCAAATTCATTGCAAACCTCTGTGAAAAAATAAACTCCTGCAACCTCTACAGTCAATCAGTTCGGCCCCAAGGTAACATGACTATGGGAAAAATCAACGAAGACCAGACATCAGTGCGGTAATGTCCCTTTATTCCCGGCAAAATATAGTGTACAAAATTGAGAGGGTTCGCCAGCCTCACCCGGTCCTGGTGGGGGATCCACGGCATAATCACTGGTGACCAGTTGAATTATGTTGCCGCGTAAAATGGCTTCGGTGTATATTGACGTTTACGGAAAATGCTGCTGCTTGTTTCGTCATGGCTCGTCAGGGAGAGAGCAGATAGAATTTCTTGCCGTACAATACGGTATGAAAGCAATGCTGGTTTTTACGGACAATAATTTTCTTTGTTGCAAGTGCATCGTTTTTTAGTGAGAGGACAACAGGGTAGCTCATCCATAATTCTTTACCAGAAGGAGCATACATGAAGACCAAGCGTATCGATCCGACTCCAGAGGCCTATTCCTATCCATTGCTTATCAAAAATCTGCTTCTCACCCCTTTGAGCTATTATCCGGACCAGAAGATTATTTACCGCGATCAGCAGGAATTTACCTACACGCAGTTCGGCAGAAGGGTTGCCCAACTTGCCCACGCCCTCACTGCTCTGGGTGTCAAGGCCGGGGATACCGTGGCGGTGATGGACTGGGATTCACATCGTTACCTCGAATGCTATTTTGCCGTGCCGATGATCGGCGCCGTGCTGCACACGGTGAATATCCGCTTATCAAGTGAACAACTGCTCTATACCATCAATCATGCCGAAGACGATGTCCTGCTGACAAACACGGAATTTTTGCCGATGCTGGAGCCTATCCAGGATAAACTGCTGACGGTCAAGAAAATAGTCGTCCTGGCCGATGCAAAAGAAGAATATGCGACCAGCCTGGATATCGCTCAGGAATATGAGGCCATGCTCGAAAGCCAGCCGCAGGCCTATGATTTTCCGGATTTTGACGAGAACACTATTGCCACAACCTTTTATACCACCGGGACCACCGGTATGCCCAAAGGGGTGTTCTTTAGTCACCGGCAGCTGGTATTGCATACCTACGGGGTGCTGGCTGCCGTCTGCGGTTTTGTGTCCCCGACTCGATTGTCCTCTGACGATGTCTATATGCCGATGACGCCGATGTTCCATGTCCATGCCTGGGGAATGCCCTACCTCATGACTGTGCTTGGCGCCAAGCAGATATATCCGGGGAAATACGACCCGGCGACACTGCTGCGACTAGTTTCCGAGCATAAAGTGAGCTTTTCCCATTGTGTGCCGACCATCCTGCACATGCTGCTCTCCCACCCGGCAGCGGCAGGGTATGATCTGACCGGCTGGAAGGTTATCATCGGCGGTTCCGCCCTGTCAAAGGGGCTGTGTAAGCAGGCACTGGGGCATGGAATCAATGTTTTCACCGGTTACGGCATGTCGGAAACCTGCCCGATACTCACCTTGGCAAACTTCAAGCCGCATATGCTGCAATGGTCGGAAGACGAGCAGATAAAGATCCGTTGCCGTACCGGGCTGCCCATCAATAACGTTGCGTTGAAATTGCTGGATCCCGAGGGAAAAGAGGTTCCCTACGATGGAAAATCAACCGGGGAGGTGGTGGTGCGGGCGCCTTGGCTGACCCAGGGCTATTTTAAAGATGAAGAAAAAAGCAAGGAACTCTGGGCGGGCGGCTGGCTGCATACCGGCGATATCGGTTACATGGACGAAGAAGGGTACCTGCAGATTACCGATCGCCTCAAAGATGTCATCAAGACCGGCGGAGAATGGATCTCCTCCCTGGAGTTGGAAGATATCATCAGCCAGCATCCGCTGGTCAGTGAGGTGGCGGTCATCGGCGTAAGGGACGCCAAGTGGGGGGAACGACCGATGGCCCTGGTGGTGCCGAAGCAGGGGGCGGAAACAGTGCTCACGGAAGATGATATCAGGGCGGCGATCCAGGTCTTTATCGATAAAGGCGTTCTGCCTAAATATGCCATGCCGGAAACAGTCAATCTGGTGGAACAGATAGCTAAAACCAGTGTCGGCAAGATGAACAAGAAGCAGATGCGCCAGGATTACGGCAGCAATTGATGGCGTTGCAAAAAGGCATCAAATGAAATGGCCGGGCTGCAAACAGGCCCGGCCATTTTGTATGATTTTATCGGTAATCAAAAGTTGAAAACTTTTGCCTCTGCTGCCATGTCGATGAGGTGCGGCCCGCCATCAAGCGCCATATTGCTGTGAAAATTCGCCTCATCAAGGTTTCTGTTTTTGGCGCAGGGCGTACACACTCCGGTGGTAACTTCCTTTTCCACCAGATACGGCAGGTAGTCGTTGACGCAGTCGCCGGTCGTTGTCTTCAGCGAACCGTCCCGCCCCTTAATGGCCCAGTCAACGCCGCTGTCGATCAGGAATATATTGACCTTGTGGTTTTTAGAGTGGGCGATTTTTGCAAATTGAAAGCAACGGGTTGCTTTTTCGTTATCATTTGACTGCAATACAAAGAGAAAATTTGCCATGGTAACCTCGTTTGGATGATTTAAAAAGAGCGCAATGAAACCTGTTCCCATACGTTAGCAATAACAAAAGCATCATACCGCAAAAGTTGATAATATTAAACCCTTATCGGCAGCGTATCTGCTCATTATACCTGGAATATTTTATTATTACCTTGTGGTATCAATGGAGTCTTCTCACCACCATTTTATCAAGAATCAACTCTCTGCATTGGTATGTATTTTCCTTGCAATCGTTTTGCGAACGTTCTACGCACACAAGAAAATGCTGTCCAAAATCTCTTTGGCGAGTAGAATAGCCCACTCGTATTCACTCTGGTCATAACCAGGTATGCAGTGCAACAGGCTGTCGGCGTGTCCCGGAGCAGTGCCTGAAAAATATCTTTTTGCTCGTTTCTGCAGCACACGCGCTGCTCGCCCTGAGGAGTTCGTAGCCTATTATTTCCTTGATAATTTCTTATTTCCGAATTAATTGAGGTGACAAAAGAACGCGGCGTCATAGTGAAAAAGCGGTTGGCGTGGTGTTTTACAACAATGAATGATCGATGATTACCAGCGTGTACCCGGACCTGTAGCCATGAATGAAAAGCAAATATTTGAGCACCTCCTGAAAGTGATTGAGCAGTATCATACATCTCAGAGGATGGGGAAATTTCTTGATTATCGCAGCCCCGCGGAATTGGGCCGGATCCTCGACCTGGAACGACCGGGAGAGACCCAGGACTGGCAGGAGATTTTTCACTGGGTCGATACATATCTCGCCTACTCGCCGAAGACCAATCACGCAGCATTTGTCAATCGGATGTGGGTGGGGGCCAATCTCCCGTCGATAGTCGGGGAAATTGTTGTCGCAATATCGAATGCTTCTGCTTGTACCTTTGAATCGGCTCCGGTTTCGACCCTGCTCGAAAAATATATGATTGGCCAGATGCTGCAGCTGGTCGGCTTTACCAAGGGTGAAGGGCAGATGACCACCGGCTCGAGTAACGCCAACATGATTGCCATGATGGCGGCGAGAAACCTCTGCAATGATTCGGTAAAACAGGCCGGACTCTTCGGCCAGAAGAAACTGTTTGCCTTTGTTGGTGCCGATGCCCATTATTCGATGGATAAGGCGGCAAATATTCTCGGCATAGGGACCGATCAGCTCATTAAGGTGCCGTTGAACCCGCTGGGGGCCATGGAGCCCGACCAGCTGGCCCAGGCCATTGACAGGGTTCTGGTCAATGGCGGCCTGCCGTTTTTTGTTTCGGCAACGGCGGGTACGACGGTACGCGGGGCCTATGATCCTCTACCACCGCTGCTGAAACTTCGGGATACCTATCATTTCTGGCTGCACGTCGACGGTGCATGGGGAGGGGCTGCCGCCCTCAGTCCACGGCTCAAGGAAAAATACCTGTCCGGCCTTTCCGAGGCGGACTCTTTTACCTGTGACTTTCATAAGATGCTGGGTTCCTCGCTGATGTGCAATATTCTCTTGATAAATAAGCGAACCTCGACCCTGGGGCCGGTCCTCAGTGCCGGTGACGGGAGTTATCTGTTTCGCGATGAACACACCACTGAAATCGAAGATCTCGGGGCTGTTTCCCTGCAGTGCGGACGACGGGTCGACAGCCTGAAATGGTTCCTCGACTGGAAATTCTTTGGCCGGGAAGGCCTGGCGAGCAGGGTGGAGAAATACCTTGAGCTCTGCCAATACGCCGAAAACTGGGTTGAGCGCAGCCCATACCTGGAGATGGTGGTTCCCCGGACATCTTTTAATGTCTGCTTTCGTTTCAAGGTTGCAAAAGAACAGAGCAATGCGTTTAATCTTGCCCTTCGCAACCGGCTTTATCATGAGGGAACGAGTCTCGTCGGTGTCGCGTATATTGACGGCCGGTTGGTGATGCGTTTATTGATTTCCAATCCTGCTGCCGAACAGGCAGATGTCGACTCTTTTTTCAATAACTTGGTCGAAACCGGGAAGGCCATGCTTGAGGGGAAATAAATGCTTCCGATCTTACCTATGCAGAAAGTTGGTTAAAAAGGACGATTCGCACAATCCATTTTTTGTTTAAGAGCATCAAATAGAGCGCTTCATGAAAAAAACATTTCAGGAACAGTTGCTGCAGTTGGGGCTGGTCGATAAAAAGAAGGCCGGGCAAGTTAAAAAAGAGCAGCATCACAACAAAAAGCAGAACGCCAAGGCCGGAAAAAATGTGGTGGTGGTTGATGAGAACGCATTGCTTGCGCAACAGATCGAGGAGAAAAAGAAGGCTCGGGCCCGGAAACTGAATTTACAGCGGGAGGCCAAGCTGCAAGCACGAGCTGAAGATGCCCAGGTGAAGCAGCTTGTCGAGCAGCATCGGCTGGACAAGGATGACCACGGCATTGCCTATCGTTTTACGGTGAGCGGTAAGATTCAGCGTATTTTCGTTGCCCGGGCTACCGCCGATCAACTGAGCGACGGTCGTCTTGGCATAGTCGGTATTGCCGGCCAGTATGAAGTGGTCCCCAGGGCTACACTTGAAAAAATTAAGTCGATCAGCGATCGGGTCTTTGTCAATATCGTCGCCGCATCGTCAGAGGCAGCCATAGATCCCGACGATCCGTATGCCGGGTACGAGGTGCCTGATGACCTGGTGTGGTAATATTTCCTTCGCTTAGCGGCTGGTAACTAAAGCCCGCAGACTGAGCTGTATCGACTGTGGCTTTGCCTCGATGTCGGCAACTGTGCTGTTAAAGGTGATCGTTTTCGAGCCGGCCCTGGCTATGAGCGGCTCCAGATCTTGTATTGCTACCGGGAACTCCTGGTCATTCAACAGTGCTACCAGTATTTGACCTATATCGGCACCGGAAGCGGCACCACTGGTGGTGACGTCTTTTACCATTGGTTTGATATAAAGCACCTGTTGCCTGGCATCAAAGCGAATAGCCGCGTCGGTTTTGAAATCTATTTCTACCGTTCCCACCTTCAGTCGTATTTCATGTCCGGCAATTTCGGTAAGTAATACCAGGTTCGTCCCTGCGAGATGGAGACGACAGGCAAGATGGTCGTCGGTCAGCTGCAGCTCGCTGATGTTGATGATGCGGAGATCTCCCTCAATGGATTCTGAGTGGGCGTCAATGCGCAGGGGGAGGATGGCGGCAGTTGCTTCGGCGATAACGGTTTCCGGCAGAGTAAGGGTAATGAAATCCTCTGCCGCAGCCGGACGGGACAAGGTAGCTGCAGTGAGCAGAGTGATGCAGTACAAAACAAAATTTCTCAAAGCAATATTTTTTCGCATTATTCTCTTCTTATGGGGTGGTTTTTGGTCGAGGTTGTCGGACAGTGAATTTCGCTAGTAATAACGACTGCGGCGGGAAAGTGCAAGCCATAAAAGAGCCATGAAACAAAATGGGGATTATGCTATTGAACAGGTAACAGACGAATCTTATTGTAAAAAAGAATGAATGATGTCAAGGTGCCGTATGAAGGATTGCCTCTCTTGCCCCGAGGTTCTCCCTGGTAAAGGACATTCGCAGAGAGGTTTTCTGCTGCGCATGCGCAACTCGCCTTCTCACCCCTCTACTTGCCATGGAACCGACACTTACCGTAAGCGCAGACTGTCTTCTCACCGGCATAGATTTCGAACTGGAAAAGGAACTGAAAGGCAGGCTGACCATTGACAACCCGCAGTATATTGCCGCCAAGAAATATAGCCGCTGGATAGGCAAAAAACTCAAACCCCAGTTGAAATACTATGATCCCGTCCCCGGAGGACTGCGGTTTCCCCGTGGCTTTTCCAACCGGGCGGTGCTTTTCTGTCGGCAATTCACCGGCAAAAATCCGGTAATAATCGATCAGAGACGGCTGCTGCCGGAGATTGACCTTGTCTTTGGCGGGGCCTTGCGACCTTATCAGCAGCAGGCGGTTGCCTCGGCGGAAAAAAAATCCTTTGGCGTGATCGAGGCCGGTACCGGCAGTGGTAAAACCGTCATGGCCCTGGCCCTCATCGCCAGGCGGCGGCAGCCGACCTTTGTCGTGGTGCATACCAAAGAGCTGTTGTACCAGTGGCAGGAGCGTGCCCGGCAGTTTCTCGGGGTGGAGCCGGGACTGGTCGGGGATGGCAAGTTTGTTCTGGCACCGCTTACCATCGGCATTGTCAACAGTGCCCGCAAGCGTGTCACAGAGCTTGTGCCGCATTTCGGCCAGCTGATTGTCGATGAATGTCACCGGGTGCCGGCGCATCTCTTTACCGACGTCGTCTCCCAATTTGACTGCCATTACCTGCTCGGGCTTTCGGCAACCGCCTATCGCAGCGATAACGAATTAACGAAGTTGATCTATTTTTACATGGGCGACCGGCTGCACCAGGTCGATCAGGACGAGCTGAAGGCAACCGGGGCAATTCTGGCGCCTCAGGTTATCCGCACCGCCACTTCTTTTTCGTACGGGTATCGCGGCGATTACCAGGCCCTGATCAAGGCCCTGGTGCATCATGAGGGGAGGAATATGCAGATTTTAGGCGATATCCTTCGCGTTGTCCGGGAGACGGACAACGGAACCGTCCTGGTGGTCTCCGACCGGGTAAATCATTGCCGATTTTTTGCCGAAAAATTGCAGCAAAAAGGCGTTGGTGTACAGCTGCTCCATGGCCAGCTTACCCCGGAAAACAGGCAGGACATTGTCGCGGCGGTGCAGGCGGGGGAGGTGGAGGTGCTGGTCGCGACCCTGCAGCTGATCAGCGAAGGATTTGACTGCCCGGGTCTGGCCACGCTCTTTCTGACCACGCCTATTAGTTTTGAGGGACGGCTGCTTCAGGTTATCGGTCGGATAATGCGTCCGGCCAAAAATAAACGCCCCCGGGTCTTTGACTATATCGATGAAAATGTACCGACCTTGCTCCGTTCGGCGCGGGCCCGCAGTGTTGTTTTATCGCAACTTTAATGGCTTATGCGAAAATCATGGTTATTGTTCCTTCTGGTTGTCACCCTTGCTTTTAAATCAACAGTCGGGTATGCTATAGATTTTTCAACTTGGGAATTGTGTAGTACAGGCACTGCTCAGTTGGAGCGAGTGCTTTTTTTGTTTATATAATCAAGCAGTTATTTTTCATCGTTTGGAGTGGAAGGATAAAGCTGCAGTACTTGGAGGCCTTACAGGCACAAGATGGAACAGAGTAAAATTCGTAACGTGGCCATTATCGCTCATGTTGATCATGGCAAAACAACGCTGGTCGATCAGCTTTTCAAACAATCCGGAATGTTCCGTGACAACCAGGAGGTGTCCGAGCGGTTAATGGACTCCAGTGATCTGGAACGTGAGCGCGGCATCACCATCACTGCTAAAAACGGTTCCTATAATTTTAAGGATTACTGGATCAACATTATCGATACCCCCGGACATGCCGATTTCGGCGGTCAGGTGGAACGCGTCCTGCGCATGGCCGATGGCGCACTGCTGCTCGTTGATGCCCAGGAAGGCCCGATGCCCCAAACCTATTTTGTCTTGAAGAAGGCCCTGGAAAACAAGCTGCCGGTCATCGTCGTCATCAATAAGATCGACAAGCCGGCTGCCCGGTGCGAGTGGGTCGTCGATCAGGTCTTTGACCTCTTCGTCAAACTCAATGCCCCCGATGATGTGCTCGATTTTCCCGTGGTCTATGCCTCGGCGAAAAACGGCTATTCCCTGCTCGACCCGGAAGATCCGGTGGATAACGGCGGCAGCATGGTGCATATTTCCCAGATGATTGTCGACCATACCCCGGCGCCGACCGGCTCAAGCGACGAGTCGCTGCAGATGCAGGTCGGTACCATCGATTATTCGCCGTATCTGGGCAGGCTTGGTATCGGCAAAGTGGTCAACGGCACCATGCGCCTGAATCAGCCGATCGTCGTCGCCCGCCGGGACGGTACTATCAAACCGGTGCGGATCTCAAAAATTTTCCGCTTTGAATGTGATGCGAAAATTGCCGTCGAATCGGCCGGGGTCGGCGAAATTGTCGCGGTCGCCGGTATGGAGGATGTCACCGTCGGGGTAACCTTTACCGATCCGGAGAATCCACGTCCCTTGCCGCTGGTCACCATCGATCCGCCGACCATCTCGATGAATTTCATCCCCAACGATTCCCCTTTTGCCGGTAAAGAGGGCAAGTTTGTCACCTCCCGGCATATTAATGACCGCCTGCAGCGGGAAATTCTTTCCGATGTTGCCCTGCAGTGTGAACCGTTGGAAGATGCCGTCGGTTTCAAGGTCTCCGGTCGCGGGGAACTGCACCTGTCCATCCTCATCGAAAAAATGAGACGGGAAGGCTATGAATTTCAAGTGACTCGCCCCCAGGTTATCCTCAGGGAAAAAGACGGTAAAGTTCTAGAACCATACGAAAAACTCACCGTCGATGTCGACGAGCTCTATCAGGGCCCGGTAATAGAAAAACTTGGTAAACAAAAAGGTCAGCTCGAGGAAATGAACAGTGCCAACGGCATGGTGCGGATGGTGTTCAATATCCCCACCCGCGGGCTTTTGGGTTACCGTTCGCAGTTCATGACCGACACGAAAGGCATGGGCATGATGTCCTATGTCTTTTCCGAATACGGCCCCTACGCCGGGGATATCATCAATCGGGTAAGCGGGGTCCTTTTGGTCAAGGAACCTTGCACAGCGGTGGCATTTGCCTTATTTAATTTGCAGGAGCGCGGCAAACTGTTCATCCATCCGGGCGCGCCTCTGTACCCGGGGCAGATCATCGGCGAACACAGCCGGTCGACCGATCTGGTGGTTAATCCGGCCAAAGGCAAGAAGCTGACGAACATGCGCGCCTCCGGTACCGATGATGCGGTTATCTTGACACCACCGGTGACCATGTCGCTGGAAGAATGTATTGCCTATATTAATGATGACGAACTCGTCGAGGTGACGCCGGCCTCGATCCGTCTGCGCAAGAGGCCGGGCTCGAAAATAAGGGGGTAGCATCTGTATGAAACAAATACTGATTCTGGTCGGGGCCGGTATGATCGGCCTGGCCACCTTTGGTTTTATTGCCAGGAAGTACGGCAGTAACTGCACGCCATGAATGATGATTTACGGATCCATAGGTATGGGTCTTTTCACCTACTGGCTGTTGCGGACGGTGTTGTAGGATGGGCCGTTCAGGGCGGAGAAAATTCCGCCCTGAACGGCTTTGTTATTTTTTGTTCTTGAAATAATCCTCTAGAATCCGGGCATGATCGAAGGCCAGGGGCGGGAGAGTCTCTTGGCTAAAGAGCTCCACCCGGGCGGCATCGTCTCCGGCCCTGGGCGAGCCGTCGGAGGTGCCGATAAAAACGGTCGAGGCGGTATGGCCGCGCGGATCCCGGTCCGGCTCGGAGTAGGTGTGAAACTGGCGAAGCCCCGTGACTTTCAGGCTGGTTTCCTCTTTCGCTTCGCGCAGGGCCGCTGTTTCATAGGACTCGCCGTAGTCGACAAAACCTCCGGGCAGTGCCCAGCCATAGGGCGGATTCTTTCGCTCAATGAGGACGATCTGCTCGCCGATTTCAATAATGATATCGACCGTCGGGGTCGGATTCCTGTGACTTTCTATTTCGGCCTTGCAGTGGGGGCATTGCATGGTTCAGTTTTTCCTCTCCTGGTTTTTATTCCGACACGAGAGCCCGTATCTCCTGCCAGTCGGCAACCATCTGCAGACTGTGCCGGTTTCTGTTCCAGGGCTGGGTGAAAACAAAGGGGGTGATGTTTTCCTGGACCAGCTGTTTGCAGGTCTCGGCCCGGTCGTCGATGAAATATTTCAGCTTATGCTCATGGATGTGGCGAACTTTGTCGTCATGGTCACCGGTGGCGACAACTTTGATGTTCTCCCGGGCAGTGCGGCTGAGGTAGCGGTCAAGCCAGTCAAAGACCGGATTGTGCAGCGGGCGGGCGGTGATGATGTTTACCCGGGAGGTTAAGGTGAACTGTTCAAGGCATTCCACTGCACCGGCCATCGGCAGTACGCCGGTGGTGAGCGAGTCGGTGAGGATGTCGGTAAAAATCTTTTCCACCACTTCGCCGGGAATATTCAGACAATTTTCCAGTTCAAAATTGGTTATATCTTCTTTAGTGAACGAGCAGTAACCGTATTCAGAACAGGCCAGGCGGATAAATGCGGTGGCGGTGTCGGCGATAACCCCGTCAAAATCAAAGCCTATCTCCTGCACCGGGATAGCCGGGATGATCGCCTGCTGGGGAAGTACAGAGGGATTATCGAACATAGCCGGCTTCCATTTCTTTTATCTGCGCCGAGAGAAGACTGTTTTCCGGCGTATCGATGCCGAGTTTTTTCCCGAGCACAACAAGAGCACCATTGATGGCATCGATTTCCGTGCGTCGCTTGTTTGTCACATCCTGCAGCATCGAAGAGATATTTTTCGCCGTCTTCAAACAGACCAGGCGGGTGGCCTGATGCGGCTCGTCGATAATGGGAATGTTTTTCTTTCCGGCAATGTGTATCGCTTCGTCAATTGCCGCCTCCATGCGTCTGTCGATCCCCGGCAGAGACAGCAGTTCCCCGTTTTTGCAGCCAAGAATCGCCGTCAGGGCGTTGATGCCGACATTGATAAACAATTTCGCCCAGAGTCTGGCGAGGATATTGTCGGTCAGATGGACCTGCAGGCCGCCGGCGGACAGGATATCGTGGGTCGTCTGCAGCAATCCTGTTGCCTGTGCATCAGGAGTATCCAGAAACCCAAGATAGGTTGTGCCGCTGCCGGCGTGCCTGACCTCGCCGGTGCCCAGCAGGGTTGCTCCCTCGGTGGTCGTGCCGAATGCCGCTTTGGCTTCGCCGAGATGCTCCTGCAGGTCCAGGTGGCTGATACCATTCTGCATGAAAATAAGCAGCACCCGTTTCGACAACAGCGGTCTGCAGAATTCCAGGCTGCTGAGGACATCGTAGGACTTGACACAGAGGAGAACAATATCGACGGGGGCGACCAGCTGCGGATCGGCGACGGCGGTGACGGGAAACCGCACCAGCCGGTCTTCCAGGTGATAGCCAATGCCCGTCCTGCTCAGTCGCTCGGCCCGATCAGCGTTGTGATCAAGAACAGTCAGTCGGTCGTTGTCGGTCATTCCGTGTAAGACAACGGAACCGAGCAGACAACCAAGTGCCCCTGGACCAACGAGTAGAAAGTGCATTTCCCGCCTTTTCCCCTGTTTCTCTTTTGTGGTTTATGCTGCGTTATTTGATGACGGCGGCGTCTTCAACGATGGCGGCGTATTTGTACCCCGCGCCAAAATCTTTTTCGGCAGCCAGGATTCCCTCAATGGTGATGATACTGTCTACGGCAACAGTTTCTCCGGTAGTAACCACCAAATCATGGCTGTTCTGCATCGGGTCACCGGTGCCATCCTGCAGATGTACCCAGTTTTTGCCCATGATCATCGGACTGAACTTGACCACCTTGCCATGTACCTGCACTTTTTTACCGGCCAGTTCCTTTGCCTTGGTAAATATTTCTTCGACGGTATAGCCGTTCTCTGCCGTGGCTTTTTCTATGGAAATTTCTTCAAGCGGGGCAATCGCTCCGGCACTGCCGGCGGAGAGTGCCATTGCCGCATCGGGTATGGCGGTTGATTTCTCCGCCTTGATGGCGGCGGAAAAAGAATCGTCCGCTGCTGTCTGTCCGGCCGGGTGTGCTTTTTCATCTGCCAATCCTGGACTAAAAACAACGGCGTCAAAGGTTCGATCAAGGGTTTTGCTGGTAAAATTTTCCATGACCATGCCGTCGTAGTAGCTGACGGTAGCGCCTTTTTCAACGGTGGTTGCCGGAACTGCCACCCAGGTTTTCCGGTCGCCGCTGTCAATGAGCATATAGGTATATCCGGAGGCGTTCATTGTTTCCAGAATGGTTCCGGTCATTGTTTCGGTAATAGCTGGGGCACCGGATGGGGATTCTGCTTTCGGCATCGCCATACCCTGTTGGGGCTGGAAGAAGAGAGTGAAAGAAAACAGTACGCTGAGTATCGGCAAGACAAGTTTACGATGCATCAAAAAACTCCTTTATAGAAATAGTCGAATTGCTGTGGTCGCTATAATCCGACAGCCTCCTGGGCTGACGAACGAACATATTAGTCATTTTCAATGAGAAAGGCAATATGCTCGAGCGGGGCCCGTGTCCATATTGCATAGGCCGCTTCGGTGAGATGTACCCCCATCTTCCTGAAAATCGGTTGATCCGTATCGCTCAATCGTTTTACTTTAAGGGAGGAAAACGCATTGTACATCTGTCTATACCCCCGGTAAACGGGAAATAAACTGCAAGGCACTAAAAATCCGATTGCAAAACAACGCAGCCGAAGGGCGGGATGGCGATGTTCCTTTTGGCCAAATGTGGTGGCGCATCAATAAGGGAGACCGCATCTCCTGGCGATTTTGCCGCTGTGTTGATGATTTTATACCAGGCCCTTCCTTTGCCCGGTGGTTCGGGGGCCCTGAAAGACAATGTCTGGTCCTTGCTGCCGTTGAGCATAATGAAGAAGTCGCTCGATTTCCCCCCGTCGGCAGCCGGGCTCAGGAGAAAAGCCAGGCCATGGCAGTCGGGTGACCAGTTCTGCACTCCGGGGGTGAGGTACTGCCAGGTGACTGTCGATACCGCTTGCTGTTCATCAACCACCTGGTCCACGGGCTGGAAAAAGTCATCTCTTCGGAAGAGAACATGACCTTTGCGGAGGGCGATGCATTTTTTAAAGAATCGATGAAAATCCTTGTTTGTTTCTAAAAAAGACCAGTCCAGCCAGCTGGTCCGGTTGTCCTGACACCAGGCGTTGTTGTTGCCGTTTTGTGTGCGGCCGAATTCGTCTCCGGCGCAGATCATCGGCACGCCCTGGGAAAGAAGCAGCAGGACGGTAAAGGTTTTCATGCGGCGCAGGCGGAGCCGCTCAACAGCGGCCGGAGCGGCAAGGCCCTCCCGGCCGCTGTTCCAGCTGAGATTGTGGTTATCGCCGTCGCGATTATCTTCGCCGTTTGCCCGGTTGTGTTTATGGTCGAAGCTGACCAGGTCACGCAGGGTAAAGCCATCGTGGCTGGTGAGAAAATTAATCGAACACAACGGGCCGCGGCCGCTTGACTGATACAGGTCGGAACTGCCGGCGATACGGGTGGCCAGGTGCGTCACCGTATCCTTCCTGCCGATCATGAATGCCCGTACATCGTCGCGGAAGCGACCATTCCATTCCGCCCAGCGGGGGTCGGTGGAAAACGAACCGACCTGATAGAGCCCTGCCGCGTCCCAGGCTTCGGCGATCATTTTCGTGTCGCGCAGCACCGGATCCTCGCCGATTGCCTCGATCATCGGCGGGTTGGCCAGAACGCGCCCCTGCTGGTCCCGGCCGAATATTGAGGCGAGGTCGAACCGAAAACCATCGATATGCATCTCGGTGACCCAGAAGCGCAGGGAATCGCGGATGAGATGGCGAACCACCGGGTGATTACAATTTATTGTGTTGCCGCAGCCGGAGAAATTAAGGTAATTACTCTTCTCGTCGAGGAGGTAGTAAATCGGGTTGTCAATTCCTCGAAAACTGCTGGTTGTACCGCCGTGCCCTCCCTCTCCCGTATGGTTGTAGACCATATCAAGATAGACTTCGATTCCGGCCTGATGCAGGGACAGAACCATGGTCTTGAATTCATCGATGGCCTGTGCCGGATTATCGGCGTAGCCGGAATTGACGGCAAAAAAGGATATAGGGTTGTAGCCCCAAAAGTTTTTCAGGGGCTCGTCGGTATCCGGGTTGCGAAAAACGGTATCATTTTCGTCGAATTCGGTGACCGGCATGAGTTCGACCGCGGTTATACCGAGGCTTTTCAGGTAGGGGATCTTTTCGATAATTCCCAGGTAGGTCCCCGGCGCAGCGACTCCGGAACTGCTGTCGTTGGTAAAACCGCGTACATGGAGCTCGTAGATGATGGTTTCGGATAACGGCGTTCGCAGTGGACGATCCTTTTGCCAGTCAAAATCATGCTGCACGATTCTGCAGCAGGGTTTCCGGCCGTATGCGGCAGCGACGCCCCATTTCCTCGGCAGGAGTGCCATGCTGTACGGATCGATGAGGATTGTTGCGTAATCATAGCGCAGGCCATTGCCGGCCTTGTGTGGCGGACCGTCTATGCGATAGCCGTAGCTGAAGTTCTGTTGATGGGTGGTCAGAAGAATATGCCACATGTCGCCGGTACGATTCTCGAGGGGGTCGAGCTCAAACTCAAGGCGTTTAAGTACCTTGGCGTCTTTTGGTCGGTAGTCGATGACCAGGGTCACCCGGGTGGCATGGCGCGAAAAGATGGCAAAGTTTATGCCCTCCTGCAACCTGGTGACGCCTCCGGGCAGAGGATAGCCTCTTTTTCGTATATCCGGTCTTTTCTCTGTAGACATATCAATAATGCTTACTACTATTTTGTAGGATAATAAGTGGGAGCAGGCGGAAATGTGCTGACTGGTCGGACAATGTTACTCCAGCCATGATAATATGGGAACC
Organism: Desulfocastanea catecholica; assembly: GCF_054657295.1. Lineage (NCBI taxonomy): Bacteria > Pseudomonadati > Thermodesulfobacteriota > Desulfobulbia > Desulfobulbales > Desulfobulbaceae > Desulfocastanea > Desulfocastanea catecholica. The sequence goes on along the minus strand of NZ_BAAHYZ010000017.1, from coordinate 77,846 downwards.
ATATATGGCCGGCAGTGATAAATTAGGCATGCATGTAAACATATGGAGAAAGCTATGGGTATGTTTCACAAGGTAAAAATCGGCGATCAGGTCATCAGTCCTATAGATTGGGAGATGAGCCCGGATATTTCTTTTGGCACCTTTGAGTCATGGGGCGGTCGTGAACGAGTAAGAAACAATGAAGAGTGCGTCTATTATTTTTTCGTCGATAACTGGGGGGATGAGCCAAAACTTTGTCTTATGGAAAGGGCGGTAAAACACGCGAAGATTATCGCGGAAATAAAAGCGCCGCAGGAAATTATCAAGCAGTGTGTCAAGAGCCAGGGCAGCTCGTCCATTTTTGAAAAAAGTTATGCCATTGATGAACATATTAAGCAGTGGCTCATAGCGAACGTTCTCGACGGAGGCGACTCGCGGTTTATCGTGCCGACCGTTGCCGTCATCCACAAAGAGGACATGGGCCTGCCGCTTCCCGCTGCTTCTGAACATGTATTTACCGGGGACACGGTTGTTCTGCCATCGCAACCGGATTTTGTCATTATCAATGACGATCAGATTGGTGATGTGCTGAAAAAATGGAATTTTTTTGACTCGGAATACAATCCGTCCGGAAGGTTTGATAATTCTTTCGTCAGGACAACGGACCCGGCGGTGATTGTTGATCAGCGCACATCGCTTATGTGGCAGCGGGATGGCCTTGATATCAATTCCATCCGCACCATGCAAAGAAATATCGAAGAACTGAATAAAAATACTTTTGCCGGCTTTTCCGACTGGCGCTTGCCAAGCATGGAAGAGGCCATGTCGCTGATGGAACCGGTGAAAAACAGCAAGGGTGTTTTTCTGCAGCCGTGCTTTTCCAAGGAACAGCCGTTTATCTTCGTCGCCGCCCAGCGAAAACCGGGCGGCTACTGGTTTGTTGATTATAAACAGGGCCGGGCCTTCTGGTCCTCGGGAACTATCCCGGGAGGGTTCGGCCGGCTGGTTCGCACTGTTACCTGATTGTCTTGTTGAGGTGCAGAAAATATCCTGGGACCAGGAACAATGAGGGCTGCCGGTATTGGCTTTAAGCAGAACCGACACCCCTCATCTTTTTGAGTGGTGTATCAGATCAAGTCGAAATTATTTCATTGAATTCTGGAAACACAAACGATCCCATCCAAAAGTATCCTGACTAACAATGCGATTGTCACTGGCGGTGAATGATAACCCCTCCCACTGTAGTACAACGTAATTGGCAATCAGCACTATTTTCCCTGGTACTCTCTCACTAAAACAGGTAATTCTGGTATAATCTTTACAAAGTAGTCTGTACCTCATGTATTGAAAATCCACTGAGGAGATACATGCTCAAGCCGACGTATGAGGAATTAGAACAAAAGATCCGTGAACTTGAAGCTCAGAAAAGGACTTCAAATCAAAAAGATGTCGAGCTTCGTAAGCAAGCAGATATTGATTTGGCTGAAAGCGAAGCAAAATACAAATCCCTTTTTGAGAACATGGCCCAAGGCGCATTTTACCAGCGATCCGACGGAGTATTGATCGATTGTAATTCAGCCGTACTTGAGATGTTCGGGCTGAGTAGAGATCAATTTATGGGCAAGACGTCCATGGATCCTGATTGGCATGTGATTGCTGAAGATGGATCACATCTGTCAGGCAGCCAGCATCCCTCAATGGTTGCACTGGCATCCGGTCAACCGGTCCATGATTTCTTAGCCGCTGTCTACAATCCCAAAAAGAAAGAGTATGTTTGGCTCAACATCAATGCTGTCCCTCAATTCAAAGCAGGGGAAAGTCATCCTTATCAAGTCTTTGTTACTTTGCATGACGTCACGGAGCGTAAACACGTTAAAGATACCTTGAAGGTAAGCGAACAAAAAAACAAAGAAACCTACACGTTTTTGCAGTTGGTCCTGGATACAATACCTGTACGTCTTTTTTGGAAAGATCTTAGTTTGCACTATTTGGGGTGTAATCGGTTGTTCGCTCAAGATGCTGGATTAAACAGTTCAGAAACATTGATTGGCAGTGATGATTACACATTGGGGTGGGAGGAGCAGGCAGCTCAGTACAGGGCAGATGATCTTGTGGTAATGACATCAGGAAACCCAAAACTGAATTATGAGGAACCCCAGACGACACCCGAAGGTCGGCACATTACGCTGTTGACCTCTAAAGTGCCGATACGTGACGCAAACAATAAAATAATTGGTTTACTGGGGACGTATGAGGACATTACCCAGCGAAAACAGATCGAGAATGAGCGAGAGGCCACAATCGAATTTTTGCGTTTTATCAACGATAGCCGGGGAAGCGTAGAACTGATCCATGCGGCAACAGCCTTTATTCAAAAACAAACAGGCTGCGAAGCTGTAGGCATCCGTCTGAAAAAGGAGAATGACTATCCCTATTACGAGACGCGGGGTTTTCCAGAAGAGTTCGTTCTCGCCGAAAACTGGCTCTGCACCCGCGACGAGGCCGGGCACCCGATCTACGACAGTGCCGGCAACCCTGTGCTCGAATGTATGTGCGGTAACGTCATCTGCGGTCGCATTGATCCTTCAAAACCATTTTTCACGGCACAGGGAAGCTTCTGGAGCAACTGCACCACCGAACTGCTCGCTTCCACCTCGGCAGCGGACCGGCAGTCCCGTACACGCAATCGTTGTAATGGCGAGGGGTACGAGTCGGTAGCCCTGATCCCACTGATACTTGGTACGGAACGGTTGGGGCTTCTCCAGCTGAACGACCGGAGTAAAGGACGATTCAACCTTGAAACCATTGCCCTGTTGGAACGACTGGCGGGCTACTTAGTGGTGGCCCTGGCCAAATTTCGTGCCGAAGAGAAGCTTCAGGCTCTCAAAGACGACCTTCAAATGATCGTCGAAAAACGGACACTCGAGCTGCAAGAAACCCAAAAACAGTATCTGCATGCGGAAAAGCTCTCGGCAATCGGCAAGTTGTCGGCGTCCATCGCGCATGAATTCAACAACCCATTACAGAGTGTCATGACTATTATCAGAGGGGTAAAAAAGTATGCTCCCCTGGAGAAAGAAGAAGTTGAACTCGTTGACCTGGCTCTCCATGAATGTCAACGGATGAAGAACTTGATCCTCAGTCTCCGTGATTTTAACCGACCCTCCTCGGGCAAAAAAACGTTGACGGATGTCCACAATTCGCTCGACGCCATCATGATTTTGCAAAAAAGTGATTTTAATAGCAAACAGATTTCCGTGGTACTCAACTATGCGGAGAATCTGCCGCAGATCATGGCAGTTTCGGATCAAATCAGACAGGTTTTTCTCAATTTGCTGACCAATGCAGCCGATGCCTGCCATAAGGGCGGCGGTGTTATCACGGTCAGCACCTGGCAGGAAAATGACAGAGTGGCGGTGGCAATCAAGGATAATGGAGTTGGCATAAAACCAGGGGAAATGGAACATATCTTTCGGCCTTTTTTCACCACCAAACCCGAAGTCAAGGGAACCGGGTTGGGTTTGTCGGTCAGCTACGGGATCATCAAAAAACATCACGGAGAATTTCGTGTTGACAGCCAGCCTGGTGAAGGCGCAACATTCACCGTCCTGCTTCCCATCAAAGCTGCGGCACGTTAAAAATGGAGAGGGCTGATTCTATCCTGCCTCCCATCAGGTAGACAAAAGGGTAATTTCATAGGTTCATTCTATGGGATTCGAGGGGGCTGAAACAGCAGCAAAAAATATGCAGAAATCACTGAAAATTCTTGTCGCGACATTGCTCTGGCTGGTTCTGTCCGCCTCTTCCGGGCATGCGATCGATGTTGTCCTGCCGCTGACCCTGGATCACAGTCTGTTGACCTCTCTATTGCGGCACAACTTTTTTCTCAACGAGGAGCAGAGCGCTGAGATAACCGGAAAACCTGGAGATTGCACGTATGTCAGAATCTCGGAGCCGAATTTCTCAGCAGCGGAGAAACTGTTGCGCCTTGAAGTAAAGCTGGATATTAAGGTCGGCACAAAACTTGGCGAGACCTGTCTTGCCCCTCTCGAGTGGCATGGCTATCTGGAGCTGTTGCAGCAGCCGATCTTTGACGGTCAGACTTTTGCCCTTTCTTTTCAAACTGTTGATTCACGTCTTCTGACCTTGTCCCGCACGCCTGCGACCATTGCCGGAATCCTGTGGGAATTTGCCAAACCCAGGGTGTATGCACATCTTGAACGGCTGCATCTCGATCTCGCTCCGCCGGTATCGGAGTTGCGCTTCTTTCTGGAGCGAATTTTTCATGAGGATGCGCAGCGACCGGCCCAGGCTATGCTTGACAGTGTGCGTGGAGGACGGATCGAGGTCGGCGAAGAGGCTGTCGTGGTCGAACTGCATGCCGAGGTTGAGGAGGTTTTTGAGCTCGATGAGGAGCAGGCGGAAGCTGGTTTGACGACGGAAGAACGTGAACAGTTGATCCAGCTCTGGGAAACATGGGACGCCTTGCTGGTACGGCTGCTTGTTACCATAGCCGCCCAGCCGCTCCACCCGGAAGACCGGCAGATCCTTATCGAGGTATTGCTTGATACCCGCTCTGTCTTTATTGCCGCCCTTGACCGGGAGAATTTTGAAAAAGATTTTGTCAGGTTGCAGTTTGTCCAGGCCTGGCAACAGCTGGCACCTGTCTTTCGCAGGCAGCTGTATCGGCAACCTTCGGCAAGCAGTCTTGGCTATCTGGCCTTTTTTACCGCCGCCGATGCCCTGGCGGTTTTTGACCGGATGGGGCCGACTGTCGGCATGGAGATCAGTCAACAGGGCTTGCTGCGCCTGGCCGGAATGCTTGTGGGAACACAGACGACTCTCCCCTACAGTTCGCAACTGGATAAGCAGCTCAGGGAGCTGCTGCAGTTGCCGCCGATGGAGGAAGAAGTCGATCCCCTCGACGAGTTACAGGAAATCGATATCCCGGCAGAAGAGCTGGATGTGGCGCCTCTTTCCCAGCTGCTCGATTTTTTTCTCCGCCCGGCATATGGTGCTGAGCCGCCGAATTTTGCCGAGATTCTGCAGTGGAAACCACCGAAGGACAACGTGGCGGAATATATGGCCAGGGTCAAGGCCGTTCTCGCCGACAGTTCCGCTGCGGTTTTGTCCAGAGGCGGCGTTCCCAGCCATCTCCAGCACATGTTTACACGTCTCATCCCTGCACTCGCCTGGCAGGAAAGCTGCTTTCGCCAGTTTGTCGAAAAAAAGAACAAACTCACCTATCTGCTCTCGTATAACCAGACCTCGGTGGGCTTGATGCAGATTAATGAAAGGGTCTGGCGAGGGATATATGATCGCGGTCGCCTGCGTTGGGATATTCGGTACAACGCCCTGGCCGGGTGTGAAATCGTCGATCTGTATCTGCGCAAATATGCCTTGAAGGACCCGGTCTGGGGAAAAGGCGCCGACACGAATCTCCTCTCCCGGGTCGTATATGCCATGTATAACGGCGGCCCGGGCGAGTACCGGAAATTTCTCGCCAGGGAAAAAACCGGCAAACATTACCGGAGCGATCTGCTGTTTGCTGAAAAGCTCCAGTGGGTAGTCAAGAACGACTGGCAGCATGTAGCAAAATGTTTCTGAGCAAGAGATGACCAGGCCGGCTCCTTCGTGGCAAGGTTAAAATTTCAAGTAGTCCTCCGTATTTTCTCGGACAACCTCCCAGGCAAAAGCAGTTTGTCCCTTTGGTTCATATTTGTCTGTCTGCAGACAGAAATTGTACATTGACAAAAAAATATGTACATGTACAATTGAGAGAAATGTACATGTACATATGGGGGCAAGATGCAACTTACCGACAAGCAGAGACAATTACTGGACTATTTGATGGAACGAATGGATGAGGAGGGACGTATACCGACCTTGCGCCAGGCTGCCGTTGACCTGGGCGTCAGCCATACGGCGGTGGCCCAGCTGATGAATCAACTGGAAAAGAAAAACGTGCTCGAGCGGGAAGGCTATTATGGCCGGACTGTTTGCCTCTATCCCAAGCCCCGGGAGAGCAGGAGTGCCGGGGCGGGGCGGGAGCTGCCCATTGTCGGTCGGGTTACCGCCGGGTTGCCCATGTATGCCCAGCAGGAGTGGGAGGGCACGGTGGTGGTTGACAGTTCGGTCTTTCCCGGTGATAACCTCTTTTGTCTGCGCATCAAGGGGCGGTCGATGCAGGATGCCGGCATCCTCGATGGCGATCTGGTCGTCTGTGAACCTCGGCAGTACGCGGAAAACGGCGAAATCGTCGCCGTTCTTATCAAAGGGGAGGAGGCGACGGTCAAACGTTTTTTCCTCTATGCCGACCATATTGAACTTCGACCCGCCAATGATGACTTTCAGGTGATGTGCTACCCGTTCAGCGAGCTGCTCATCCAGGGCAAGGTGGTCGGGGTGATCCGGGGCAGACATGCGGAGTTCGATGGTGCGCGGCGAGAGTGATATCTGCCCGGCCAGGGTGGACCTTGCCCTTGCTCCGGGACCGGTCGGAGGCGCTCCTGCTCAAAGCTGTCCGGTGTATGTCGGCACCTGCGGCTATTCCTATACCGAATGGGTGGATAGCGGCTTTTATCCGCAGGGGACGAAGAGCGCGGCGATGCTCGGCCTCTACGGCCGCTGCTTCTCGGTGGTCGAGCTGAATTATACCTGGTATCAGATGGCCCGGGCCGACGCCCTGGCCCGTATGGTGGAAAAGGCCCCGGCGCATCTGTTGTTTGCCGCCAAGCTGACGCGGACCATGACCCACGAGCGGGCGGACAACTGGCGGGAGCAGCTGCGTCTTTTCCGGCAGGGCATCGCCCCTTTGCGCAAGCGTCTTGTCGCCGTACTGATTCAGCTGCCGCCCGACTTTGATCGTTCCATTGCCAACCGTACCTATCTGGCCGCACTGCTCGACGGGCTGCATGATGTGCCGGTTGCGGTGGAGTTTCGCCACGGTTCCTGGGCCACCGATCCGGTCTTTGCCGAGCTGGAACGGCGCCGGGTAACCCTGGTTGCCGTCGATGAGCCCTTGCTGCCCGGGCTGTTCCCGTCTCTTGATGTGGTGACCAATCCGGCCCTGTTCTATGTGCGTTTTCACGGCCGGAACAAAGAGGGCTGGCAATCGGGCAATATGCAGAAAAAATTCAATTACGACTATTCCGACGAAGAGCTGCGCGCCTGGTGCGACAGGTACCTCTATGCCATGGCCGCCCGGGCCGACCGGGGCATCCTGCTTTTTAACAACCATGTCCGGGCCCAGGCCCCGAAAAACGGCAGGAAACTGGTGGCAATCCTTGCCGGTTTACCGCCCGGGGAACGCTGATGGCTGAGGGGTTCAGACTGCGCGAGCGGGCGGTGCTTCATTTTAATGTCGCTGATTTTGCCGTTGCCGTCGAACGGGTCAGCGACAGCCGTCTGCGGCAGCGGCCGCTGATTATTGCCCCGCTGCAGGCGGCACGGGCGGTGGTCTACGACATGAGTGAAGAGGCGTACGGCGAAGGGGTGCGCAAGGGCATGCCGCTCAGGCAGGCGACGAGGATCTGTCGGGGTGCGGAACTTCTTGCCCCCCGTGTCAGCCTGTATCACAAGGCGATGCAGGCCTTTTTGAAGGAGCTGCAGGGCTATTCCCCGCTTATCGAATACGGCCGGGCGGATGGCCATTTTTTTGTCGATGTGACCGGCACCCACCGGCTGTATGGCCCGGCTCCCGATGTCGGCTGGCGGGTGCGTCGCCATGTGCGCACCAGCCTCGGCATCAATCCGATCTGGACCCTCGGCACCAGCAAACTGGTGGCCAAGGTCGCCTCCCGGCTGGTGAAGCCGGTGGGGGAATATATCGTCACCGCCGGCGACGAGGCCATCTTTCTTGCCCCGCTGCCCATCCAGCTCCTGCCCGGATTGTCCGCAAGCGAGCTCTTGAAGTTACAGGAGTTTCGCCTGACCACCATTGGCGCGCTGGCCGGGTTGAACCGCGACCAGCTGATGGTCCCTTTCGGCAGCCGCTGTGACTATCTCCATGCCGCCAGCCGCGGTGTCGATGCCAGCAGGGTCTGCGGGCCTGCCGCGGATGGGGAGAGTCTCGACTACGAACACTCCTTTGCCGACGACACCAACGATGAGCAGCAGCTGCAAGGGGTGGTTGCCGCACTGGTCAGTCGGGCCGGTTTCCAGTTGCGCACGCAGCGGCAGGTGGCCAGGCGGGTAGGGGTCTGGCTGCGATATTCCGACGGCGGCCAGGTGGTCCGCCAGGCCTCCTGCAAGGTCGGAACCTCCAGTGATGTCCTGCTGCAGACCCTGGCTCTGACCGCCCTGCAGCGCGCCTGGACGAGGCGGACGAGAATTCGCAGCTGCCGTCTGGTCTGCGACCGCCTGCAGCGGAGGTCGCCTCAGCTGGCACTTTTTGCCGAACCGGCAGCGGAGAATGGGCAATGCCGGCAGCAACAGGTCACCGGGGCCATGGATACTCTGCGCCGGCGCTTTGGTCACGGAGTTATCGGTGTCGGTCGGCAGTATCCAGGAAACCAGTAAATCTCTTCTCTTATGTTGCCCCTTCGTGTCCGGTCCTATTATTCTCTCCTGCAGGCGACCAGTTCCCCCGCGGCCCTTTGCCGCCGGGCCAAAGAGCTGGGCTATACTGGTCTGGCCATGACCGACCGGGACAATCTCTATGGCCTGTGGGATTTCCTCAAAGCCTGCCGGCGTGAAGGGTTGCGACCGATCGTCGGGGCGGAAATTTCCGAGCCCGGCTCGGGGAAAATCATCACCTGCCTGGTACAGAATACAGACGGCTACACCAACCTGTGCACCCTGCTGACCAGGCGGCATATGACCGGGAGTTTGACCGGCAGTTTCAGTCTGATGAATGACGTGGCTCCCTTGGCCGACGGGCTGCTGGTGCTTTGCCGGGATATCGATCTGCTGCAAAGATATAAAGAGCAGGGATTACAGGCGGCGGCCGACCTTGGTGCCCGGCCCGATGCGCTTGGCCGCTCGCTTCGTGCCTTTGCCCGGGAGCAGGGTCTTGCCGCCGTTGCCACGGCCGACAGCGCCATGGGGGAGGAAAACGACAGGCAGCTGTACTGCCTGCTGCAGGCGGTCCGGGAAGGGAAGACCATCAGCCAGGCGATGCGGCAGGAGACCACGGCGACAAGCAACTGGCTGGCCGAAAAAGAGGTGTACCGCAGAAGATTTGCCGTCTGGCCGGAGGTGATGGAGGCCACCGCAGAAATTGCCGCAAGCTGCATCTACACCGGCCCGGCCTTTGGTGTCGTTATGCCGCCCTGGCGGGGCGGGGATGGCCGGCAGCCGGCACTGGTGCTGCGGCAAAAAGCCTATCTCGGGGCCAGGCACAGGTACGGCGATGACCTGGGCGAGCCGGTCATCGAACGGCTCGAGCATGAACTGAAAGTGATTGAGGAGATGGGCTTTTCCGCCTATTTTCTGGTGGTGCGGGACATTGTCCACCGTAAGGGTGCGGACGGGCACCGCAAAAAACGGCGGATCTGCGGCCGTGGATCGGGGGCGGCGTCGCTGGTCGCCTACTGCCTGGACATCACCAATGTCTGTCCGATCAAATACAACCTCTATTTCGAGCGTTTTCTCAATCCGGGCCGGACCGACCCGCCCGACATCGATATCGATTTTTCCTGGGATGAGCGCGATGAGGTGCTCGCCGATGTCTTGCGCGATTATCAAGGCCATGCGGCAATGGTCTGCAATCATGTCTTCTTTCAACTTCGTATGGCCATCCGGGAGACGGCGAAAGCCTTCGGTCTGCCCGGCGGCGAGATCTCCCGGGTGACCAAACGTATCCCCTGGCTGCATGCCGGCGGAACCGGGAATCTGCAGCAGTCTCTTGTCTGTCTGCCGTCCCTGCGCGATGAGGATCTTTCCCCGCCCTGGCCGGAGATCCTGGCGCTGGCCGAAAAACTGATCGGCGTGCCGCGCTATCTCTCCGTGCATCCGGGCGGGGTGGTGATTACCCCGGAACCGATCAGTTGTTATGTGCCGGTGGAGTGGGCGGCGAAGGGGGTGCCGATCATCCAGTGGGAAAAGGACGGGGCCGAGGAGGCCGGGCTGGTGAAGATCGATCTGCTCGGCAACAGAAGTCTTGGCGTTATTCGCGACAGCATTGCGGCGATTAACGCGGACAGCATCTGTCTTGACGAGGAGACCTGGCAGCCGGAAGATGACGCGGCGACCAGGATGGCGGTTGCCGACGGGGCGACCATGGGCTGTTTTTATATTGAGAGCCCGGCCATGCGCCTGCTGGAGAAGAAAGCCGGAACCGGCGATTTCGAGCAACTGGTCATCCAGTCCTCCATCATCCGCCCGGCGGCCAATGAATTCGTCCGGGAATATGTCCGGCGGCTGCACGGGGGAACCTGGCAGCCGCTTTGCCCGGAGATCGGCGATGTCCTCGACGATACCTTCGGGCTGATGGTGTATCAGGAGGATGTGTCCAGGGTTGCCGTTGCCCTGGCCGGTTTCAGCCATGGTGAGGCCGATGGCCTGCGCAAGGTGCTGTCGAAAAAGGACAAGATCCTCCGTCTGGAGCATTATAAAACGATGTTTTTTACCGGCTGTGCCCGCCGTCATGTCGATCCTGCCGAAGTGGAACGTCTATGGCAGATGATGATGAGTTTTGACGGCTATTCTTTTTGTAAGCCGCATTCCGCCTCCTATGCCAGGGTGTCGTTTCAGGCCGCCTATCTGAAACGCCACTATCCCGCGGAATTCATGGCCGCGGTGATCGCCAACCAGGGCGGCTACTATTCAACCTTTGCCTATGTTTCCGAGGCGAAAAGGCTGGGGCTGAAGATTCTCCATCCGGATATACAGAAAAGCACCATCCGTTGGACGGGGAAAAAGGATCGAATACGCGTCGGGCTGCAGAGTGTTCATGGCTTGTCCGATGGTTTTTTGCACCGGCTGCTTGTCGAACGCGGCCGGGAACCCTTTCGCGATATCGGCGATTTTTTTCGACGGACGCAACCGGCGGATAATGAAGCCCGGGCGCTTATCCACGCCGGGGCCCTGGACGGTCTGCATCCGGAGGGGAACCGAACCGCTCTGCTGTGGCAATGGGCGAGTTTTCAGCGGCTGCTGCAGGATAAGCGGCGGCAGTCACTTTTTCAGGTAAGACTGCCACCGGCGCCGCCGCTGTCGCCGCCGGATCTAAAGAGCCGGTTGCGACGGGAGTATGCGGTTCTCGGTTTTCTCTGTGACCACCATCCCCTGCAATTTTTTACTCATCAGAACAAAGGAATACAGAAAGTGGCCGCTCTGGCGGAGCGCATCGGCCAGCGGGTACAGCTGGCAGCCTGGTTGCTGACCGGCAAGCTGGTATCGACACGAACCGGCGAGGCCATGGAATTTCTCACCTTCGAAGATGAGACCGGACAACTTGAAACGACCTTCTTCCCTGAAGTCTATCGAACCCACGCCCACATGTTGCAGAGTGGCAGAGGGTATCTCCTGAGAGGTCTGGTCGAGGTGGATTTTGGGGCGCTGACCCTCACCGTCGATGCAGTACGCCCGCTTCGATCATGTTAATTTTTGATTTGAAAAATAATTAAAGTAGCGTATAACAGAAGAAAGTCATCCGCTTGGCGTATATAACGCATATAAAATTATAAAATAATCCAATGACCAACCTGAAGCGTATCCTTGTTATAGATGATGAGCCGACGGCCCTCGACCTGCTTCGCAGAATTCTGGAAATGAATGGGTACGAGGTGGCGGTCGCGAAAAATGGCCAGGAAGGAGTTGAGTCATTTCAGCAGCATCCCTGTGACCTGGTGATAACCGATATGGTTATGCCGATTAAGGATGGTCTGCAGACCATCCTCGATCTGCGGATGGAGGCGCCTGAGCTCCCGGTGATTGCCATCTCGGGGGGCGGGACTATCTCCAAGGAGCGTTATCTTGCCGTGGCCGGCTATCTCGACCGGGTGATCACCATTGCCAAACCCTTTGCCATAGAGCAAGTCGTCGAGGCCGTGGAAAAGCTTTTGCACGAACAGAGCTTAGAGAGTTCCGACGACTATTAACCCCTGCCCAGAAATTCTTGCACCATTCCCCGAAAATTCCCTTTGGTATGGCCTTTTGTATCGTGCCGCGATCCTTGGCGATTGACGACAAAACCCGTATTGTGTAGTATCCAACGTTGTCCAGCAATGACAGAAACGATAACTTTGACCAGCTAGTAAAAACCATAAAATATGGATGGCTAAGTAAAAAACTTCATCTGCTTCATTACCGCGAGAGTACAGCGTGCCGGGGCGATAGATACGAGGTAAGCTATGAATTCAATTGTAGAAGTCGGCATGACTCTCAATTATGTGATTGATTCCAGCTGTTCGAAGTACAAAGATAATCCTGCCATAGGCATGGCCATGGAAAAGCCTCTCAGTTATGAGGAATTTCATGAGCGTATCCTCGCCCTGGCCACACGCATGCAGAACGAGGGAGTCGGCAAAGGTCATCATGTCGCCATCCTCGGCGAAAATTCGCATAACTGGGGCATGGCCTATCTCGCCATTGTCCGTCTGGGCGCCATTGCCGTGCCTATCCTTCCCGATCTGCCGGAGAGCGATGTGCACCACATCCTCAATGAGATGCAGGTGAAGGTGCTGTTCACCACGCAGAAGCAGATCGAAAAAATATACGAACTGCGCCAGGAACTGAAGGGCCCGATCATCACCCTGGATGACTATACTGCGGAGATCAGTGTTGTCGCCGTTACTCCCTTTACCGATTATCTCGCCGAGGCCCTCGCTTCGTTCAGGGACAATGCGGAGCATCCTGTTTTTCCGCCGGTAAATGAAAATGATCTCGCCTCCATTCTGTATACCTCCGGGACATCGGGGTATTCGAAGGCGGTGATGTTGAGCCATAAAAACCTCACGGCCAACGCCTATGCGGCAGCCGGGTTAAAAAAGATCGAACCGGGGGCGGTCTGGCTGTCTATTCTGCCCATGTCGCACACCTATGAATTTACCTGCGGCTTCATCCTGCCGCTGCTGTGCGGTGCCCGTATCGCCTACGCCGGAAAAACACCGACCCCGGCCATCCTGCAGAAGTTATGCGCCTATGAAAAACCCTTTGCCATCTTTGCCGTTCCCCTGGTAATGGAGAAAATATACAAAAAAAGGGTCCTGCCGCAGATTGAAAAGAGCAGCCTGTTGAAAGGGGTGTGCCGATTCGGCATGGGCAGGAAGTTTGTTTACCGGAAGATCGGCAAAAAACTGCTCACTTTTTTTGGCGATAACCTGCAGTTAATGGGCATCGGCGGAGCGGCACTGAATCCTGATGTCGAAAAATTTCTCCATGAAGCCAGGTTTCCCTATCTCGTCGGTTACGGTATGACCGAGTCTGCTCCCCTGATCGCCGGAGGGCCGGCGGGAGACAAAACCATCGCCATCGGCTCGACCGGTAAACCGATTCCCGGGGTGCAGGTAAAAATAGCCGATGCGGATCCGGAGACAGGTATCGGGGAAATAACTGTCTGTGGCGCCAATGTCATGCGGGGCTATTTTGATGATGATGAGGCCACTGCAGCGGTGTTGACAAAAGATGGCTGGCTCTCGACCGGGGATCTCGGGTTTATAGACAAAGCGGGCAATCTGCATGTCTGCGGACGATCAAAGAATGTCATCGTCCTGGCCAATGGGGAGAATGTCTATCCGGAAGCAATTGAGCATAAAATAAACACTTACCATTGGGTCGTTGAGAGCCTGCTGATCGAGAACAACGGCCAGATTGAAGCCTGGGTCTATCCTGATTATGAGTTCATTGATGAGCAGACCGCCGGCAGTTCCCGCACTGAGCGGCGGGCCTATATTGAAAACCTGCTTGAGTCGATGCGGACGGAACTGAATGGACAACTGCCGAAGTACTCCCGGCTGGCCCAGATTTTTGAGCGAAGAGAACCCTTTATCAAAACGGCCACGCACAAGATCAAACGCTATCTATACGTCGGGCATGCCATGCTCGGCTAGGAAAGGCAATGAAACTGCAGAAAAGGACCATATGTCCACTGGACTGTCCCGACAGCTGCGGCATGATCGCTACCGTTAAGGACGGCAGAGTTACCGCCCTGCAGGGCGACAAGGCGCATCCCTACACCAAGGGCTTTATCTGCCGCAAGATGCGTCGGTATCCGGAACGGCTGTATTCCGCCGAAAGACTATTGTATCCGCAGCTCAGGGTGGGTGAAAAGGGAGCAGGGCAATTTCGCCGGATTGACTGGGCGGAGGCGCTGGATATCCTCGCTGCCCGGCTGGAAGAGACCCGGCAGCAATACGGCGGTGAGGCAATACTGCCCTATTCCTATGCCGGCAATATGGGGGCGGTGAACAGATTTGCCGGCTATCCTCTGTTCCACCGGCTGGGAACATCGCAGCTGGACCAGACCATCTGCTCGGCCGCCTCCGGTGCCGGCTGGCGAAAGCAGTGCGGCGATCTTCCCGGCTGCCCGCCGGAAAATGGTGCCGATGCCGAACTGATTGTTGCCTGGGGCATCAACATCAAGGTAACCAATGTCCATTTCTGGCAATATGTTGCCGCCGCGCGAAAAAACGGTGCTCGGCTGCTTTGTATCGATCCGTATCGCAATCAGACGGTAAAGTCGGCAGACAGCTTTCTGCAGGTGAAACCGGGCGGAGACAGTGCCCTGGCCCTTGGGATGATGAAGTCGCTGGTGGAAAGAGACCTGGTCGATCATCAATTTATTGATTGGGGAACGACGGGATTTGCCGAGCAGGCGGCCTATCTGCGCGGCATAACATGGGACCATGTTGTTCAGCAAAGCGGCGTGTCCAAAAAAGAAATGGAGGAGTTTGCCACTCTGCTCGCCCAGTCGCCGAGAACTTTTTTCCGCATAGGTATCGGCCTGTCACGCAACAGCCGGGGCGGCATGGCCGTTCGGGCGATCACTTCCCTGGCGGCCTGCCTCGGTCTTTTTGCCGGAGGCAAAGGGCGGGGGGTGCTGCTCAGCTCCGGCGCCTTCAAGGGCGATAAGGCCAAGCTGACCTATCCTTCTCTGGCCGGCCACCCGACAAGAACCGTCAACATGATCCACCTCGGTCATGCCCTGACCACCCTCGAGCCGCCGGTAAAAGCCCTGATCGTCTATAATTCCAACCCGTTAAGTGTCAATCCTGACGGGGCGATGGTTCGCCGGGGATTGGCCCGGGAGGATCTCTTTACCGTCGTGCATGAACAGGTCATGACGCCTACGGCCCGGTACGCCGATCTCCTTCTTCCGGCGACGACCTTTCTGGAAAATCTCGATATCTATACCGGGTACGGCCATTTTTATCTCGGCGTGGCGCAGCCTGTAATCGAACCGCTGGGCGAGGCCTGGAGCAACTTCAAATTATTCCAGAGCCTGGCGCGGAAAATGGGCTTTGACGAGCCGCCATTTCAGCAGAGCTGTGGTGACAGAATTGTCGATTACCTGGATGGGATGCAGGGATTGCCCGACGATTGCGACGTGCAGGGGGTGCTGACCGGTAAACTGGTGCATTCGCACAACAGTTTCGCCGATGGCCAGGTCATGACGGGCGGCAAAGGTAAGTTTCGCAAGTTTCGTTTCCTGTCGCCGGACGCACTGCCCGAGCCGACCATGGCCTGTCTGACCGCCGCGGGTGAGTTCGCCGATCCGGACCTGCTGTCGAGATTCCCCTTGCAGTTGATCACCCCGCCGCATCCCGACCTGTTGAACAGCACCTTCGGGGAATTGTATGCCGATATGCGCGGCACGGTCCTCGTACACCCAGACGATGCCGCCGCCTGTAATATCCAGGATGGCGAGGAGGTTGTCCTGCACAACAGCCGGGGGAAAACGATCCGCCTGGCCAAGATTACAGCGGATACCCAAAAAGGGGTGCTCGTCGCCGAAGGCATCTTCTGGTCTGCGGAACAACCGGGCCGGGAAGAGGGTTTGGGCGGGATAAATAATCTTACCTCGCAAAAAATGACCGATATAGGCGGCGGGGCGACCTTCCATGAATCCCTGGTGTCCCTAACTAAGATTACGACAGCAGCAGGGCATTGGCAAAGCTGATAATCGGCACGATCGCCTTGGACAGAAGACCGCTGAAGGCCAGAATAATAATGATGATAAAGCCAAAACGCTCCAGCCGCATATAGGACAGCGCCAGGTGGTTGGGCAGAAGGCCGGTGAGGATGCGGCTGCCGTCAAGGGGGGGGATGGGCAGGAAGTTGAAAATGCACAGCACCAGATTGATCCAGACACTGGCTATCAGCATCGCATTGAGCGGTACCAGAACGGCCTCGGTCACTGTCGAGTAGGGCAGAATGGTGGCGAGCAGCCAGACACCTTTGGTCAGTGCCGCGCTCACTACCGCCAGGACCAGATTCGTCGCCGGACCGGCCAGGGCCACCCACAGCATATCCTGCTTGGGATTTTTGAAATAGCCGGGATTGACCGGAACCGGTTTGGCCCAGCCGATCTTAATGAAGAAAAAGGCGATTGTCCCCAGGGGGTCAAGATGTTTCAACGGATTCAGCGTCAATCTTCCGGCAGCTTTGGCGGTCGGATCACCGAGGCGATAGGCGACAAGACCGTGGGCAAATTCATGGAAGGTAAGGGCAAAAAGCAGTGGCGGGGCGAGCAGGAGCAGCTCTGTTATAAAGTGGTTCATCGGGTTCTTTCACTACCTGAGAAGTTCCGGTTTTTATGGTGTGTCATATCATACCTGGCATATCCTAAGCACTATTTCCTCTCCAGCAAGCAACCGCCACATTACCGCGGGAACTTCTTTTTCACCAGTTCAGCGGCCTCTTCCGGCTCGATTGCCGGATTGTCGAGGCGAAGGTTTTTCAGATAGCTGAGTATTTTCTTGAATTGCGGTCCCGGCGTGTAGCCCATGGCCATCAGGTCTTTGCCCGACAGACCGGCTTCGATATGTCGCAGCGAGGTGACGTAGAGCGAGACGGCTTTTTTCACATGTTTTTTTCTGGCCACGGCCATGATGTACAGCAGTCCCTCGATGGTGATCTCTTCGAAGGTGGCGACTATCTTGCTCCTTTTGTGGTTGTTTTCCCAGGAGAGCTGATGCAGGGCCTTGTCCGCCCGATCTTTCTGGTCCAGGAGGTATTCCTTTACCTTTGCCGTTTCCGCAAACCGTGTGCAGAAGGCCGACAGTTCGCTCAACCCGGATCTTGACATGATCGCCAGCAGATAGACGACCCAGTTGCGGCAGGGTTCGTCGAGGTAGAGCAGGCGGAACCAGGAAATGGCCAGCTGGGCCTGGGTGAGAATATGCATGAATCTTCGGTCTATCTCGTAATGCGGGCGAAGGTCAGGCCAGAGAAATTGGAAGAGGTCGAACTCCGCCAGCCGCTGAATGGCCGGAAGCGGATTCTCCTCGGAGAAAATAATTTTCAATTCCGATAAGAAACGCGAATCCTGGCTTTTGCCGAAAAGCTGCATATTCACGGCGTTGACAATCAGCCGTCTGGTATGGGGAGATATCTGGAAGCCCATGCGCTGTTCAAAGCGTACCGCCCGGAAAATTCTGCTCGGGTCTTCGACAAAACTGAGGTTGTGCAGCACCTTGATGGACTTTTGTTTCAGATCGTTCTGGCTGTTGAAAAAATCTATCAGGGTGCCGAAATGTTCCTGGTTGAGCTGGATGGCCATGGCGTTGATGGTGAAATCGCGGCGGTAGAGATCAAGCTTTATCGACGACAGCTCCACCGTCGGCATGGCCGCCGGATACTCATAATATTCCAGTCGTGCCGTGGCGATGTCAATTTTGAAGCCGTCCGGCAAGAGGACCACAGCGGTTTTGAATCGCTCATGGGTGCGGTATCGGCCGCCCAGATGTGCCGCCAGTGCCTTGGCGAAGCCGATTCCGTCCCCTTCGATGACGATGTCGAGATCCATGTTCGGTTTTTTGAGCAGCAGGTCACGGACAAAGCCACCGACGGCAAAAGCGTTGTATTCGAGCTTATCGGCGACGCCGCCGATGGCCTGGAGCAGCTGGATCATTTCTCTGCTCAGGCAGTCAACAATGAGTGCGTTGAGGTTTCTTTTTCTCTCCAGTGAGGGGTGATCGGCTTCATGCAGCAGGTTTTTCGGCAGATGGGCCGGATCGTTTACCAGTCGATTGAGGAGATCGGTTCGGGTGATAACGCCCATAAGTGCCTTGTTCTGGACAATCGGAATGAGCCGTTGCCTGTTTTCAATGATCAGCTCCTGGATGTCGGCCAGCGTTGCCTTCAGCGGCAGACACTTCACGTCGCTGGTCATATACTCGCTGACCGGTCGGTCGCCAAGTGCGTGATGGGCCGCTTTCTCGGCGACCTGGCGGGTGATGATGCCGAGAATGGCGTGGTCGTCGGCGGTGGCGATGCGAATGTCCGCCCGCACCGGGGCTGCCGTTATATTGTATCTGGTCAGCAGGGCATTGGCCTCGGAAATGGTCGAATCCGGGGTGATGGTAATGGCCGGCTTGGACATCATTTCGCTGGCGATAGGCTGGGGGTGGATATGTCGGTGCAGGGTATGGATCAGTTTTTCCTGTGCCTCGATCAGGGTCATTTCCTTCAGCGTGGCCGAAGCCGCCGTCGCATGGCCGCCACCGCCGAGGTCACGGACAATGATGCCGACATTGACGTCGGCAATCCGGCTGCGGGCGATCAGGTAAATGCGGCCGCCCATGGAGATGAGCGCAAAGAGGACGTTGATATTTTCCATGGCCATGAACCGTTTGACGATCAGGGCAAATTCGTCAACGTAATCGTCGAGCGAATGGGTCACCACGACGATGGGAATATCCTGAATCACATACTGTTTGGCGTTCTGCATTAATTCGTGCAGGATGGAAATCTGTTCGGAGGTCAGTTCGTGGGAAATGAACTGGGCGACCTGGTCGAGTTTGGCGCCTTTCTCCACCAGCCATGCTGCGGCCATGAGATCTGTCGGGGTGGTGGATAAATGGGTGAGGGAGCCGGTATCCTCATATATGCCCAGAGCAAAGATGGTCGCCTCCTGGGGGCTGATAGCGATCTTTTTTTCCCGGAGAATATTCACCAGAAGGGTGGTGGTGGAACCAAGATCGTCGATTATTTCCAGGTCCCCATGGAGATCGCCGCTGTTCTGCAGATGGTGATCGTACAGGTGAAGCTGCAGGCCGGGGTTGGTCAAACACTGTGCAAAAGGACCGATTCTCTCGGACGAGCGGGTATCAACGAGGATCAGCGTATCGACGGCCGACAGATCGATGTCCTTGGTCTTCGGGAAATCATAGATGTAGAGCAGGCTCTCGGCAATGAACTCACGGACATTTCTTTCCTGCGACCCTGGAAAGGCCATGACGGCCTCGGGATAGATTTTCCGGGCGGCGACCATCGATGCCAGGCCGTCGAAGTCGGCGTTGATATGTGTGGTGATAAGGCGCATTGCTGTCAGCTGTCGGTCCTGAGTGAAAAATGTTGTAATAATAACCTATTATAGGGCATTTTTCGGGAATACGCCACAAGGAGGGCAAAAAGTCCTCGCGGCTATCCCCGCGGATGAAATTTCTTATGGATACTTTTCAATCTGTCCTGGTCGATATGGGTGTAAATCTGGGTGGTGGCGATGTCGGCGTGGCCGAGCATCATTTGCACCGCACGCAGATCGGCACCGTGGCTGAGCAGATGGGTGGCAAACGAGTGGCGGAGCATATGGGGAGAGATATCTTTGTCAATGCCGGCGGCCAGCGCCGTTTTGCGTACTATCTGCCAGAACCGGAGGCGGGTCATGCAACTGCCGCGAGCCGTTATAAAGAGATAATTGCTTCTTTTACCCTTGAGGATAAGCGGACGTGATACCTTGAGATACTGTTCAATTTTTTCTTTTGCCTGGTTACCGAAGGGAATCAACCGTTCTTTATTGCCCTTACCGATAACCCGGACAAAACCGGCGGCAAGGTTACAGCCGGTCAGGGGCAGCTGCACCAGTTCGGAGACCCGCAGTCCTGTTGAGTAAAGGAGAAAGAGCATGGCATTATCCCTGCCGGCGATCGGCGTAGGGCTGTTTGCCGGCGCCAGTAACCGCTGCACTTCATTCTGGGAAAGGGCTTTAGGCAGACTCCGGCCGCTGCGTGGCAGGTCAATGGTGCTGAAAGGGTTGTGCGTGACCAGCTTTTCCCGGAGCAGGAAAGCAAAAAATGACTTCAACGCGGAGATACGCCGGGCATTGGTCCGATTGCCCACCTGGTTTTGTTCCCGGCCTTGTTCGAGAAAGCCATGAATCGCTGCCAGATCGACACCATTCAGGGTTCTTCTTTTTTGCGCGGTGAGAAAAATGAGGAAAAAATTGATATCGGCGGCATACGCCTCGACGCTGTTCTCTGCCAGCCTTCTCTCGGAGATCAGGTAGTGCAGATACAGTTCTTGGGCTGCTGCAAATTGTGCGGGGATTTTTGTCGTTTTAATGGCGCCTCAGCTGTCAACCATTGGCTGCCTTGTCAGGAAACTGGACATGATTCAAAGCCTGACGGCAGTCAGGCTTTGAAAAAGGCAGCCTGTTAGAATGATTTTTTCATTCGGTTGAACTTGCGGAGTTTTCTGCGGGCTTCCGCCTGCTTCCGGCGCTTTTTCACACTCGGCTTCTCGTAGTACTCACGACGTTTCAATTCTCTCTTAATACCGTCTATCTGCAGCTTTTTTTTCAGCTGACGAATTGCGTACTCAAGATCTCCTCGGACTTCAACTTCGATCATTTGTGGCTCCGTTTAGGGAATTAGTCATGATTATTATCAAAAGATCAGCGTGTTATCTGCCTTTTTAGTAAATAGTTCTGGTTTCAAGAAAACAATCTCGTTTATATACTAAACACCGGAAGCGTTTGTCAATGGATTTTTCGAGACCCTTTCGGACCATTTCCTATCGATCATCGTTGAACGTTCACTCCCGTGGGAGGTATTGAACTAGTGATCGGCCGGTCTGCTTGCTGTCGATTTTTGTCGGTCATGGTCTGTTTTTGGTTTGTTTCGGTATCGGTGTTGACAGGCAGGAAAGAGCGTTTATTTTAAGCAGCATAAAGAACACCCTGCAAAAAATGTGTTATATTTCCCCAGTAATTCCATGTAGGTATCTGACTTACATGTTTTTCAGTAAAAACCTTACTTTCGTAGGGCCGTTTCCCATCACCCATCTAAGTAATTTCCTTACATAAAAAAAAGCATCCGGCTGATTTCCTATTTGACGCCATTTCTCTATACTGTGGCGACTAGAATAGCATGGGGACCGTTCCAATTGTTTAACAGGACACGGCCTCTTTATTTTCTCGTCATGGACAGAGGTTTGTTTCGCGTACATGACCAGTGCGCCTTTTCCGGTTTCCTTCCACCAGGAAACGGAGGGGTTGGAGGGCGCGACTACATAGGGGACATGGTCTGGTTGAGATGCAGGTGTATGTCAATCGGGCTTTACACTTCTTAACTCACCTCACTTGTGATAAACAAGAAAGGAGTTTTACATGGGAGTATCAAGGCGGGATTTTCTTAAACTGTCAGGCGGCACCGTTCTGGTCGCATCGCTTGGCGTGAACCTCGATCCTGCAAAGGCATATGCCCAGGAATTGAGGATCAAAAACGCGAAACAGACGACAACGATCTGTCCGTACTGTTCGGTCGGTTGCGGCATAGTCGTCTACGCCGAGAACGGCAAGATTATCAATACGGAAGGCGATCCCGATCATCCGATCAGCGAAGGGACACTGTGCTCCAAGGGTGCTTCCGTGAGTCAGCTGGTCAACAATGAAACGCGTGTGAAAAAACCAATGTACCGCGAGCCCGGCGGGACGGCGTGGAAAGAAGTGGAGTGGGACTGGGCGCTGGACAGAATCGCCCGCCTCGTCAAAGACTCCCGTGACAAGAGCTTCAAGACGGTCAGCAAGGCCAAGGTCAAAGAGACACAGCCGGACGGCAGCGTGATTGAAGTCGAAAAAGAGTTCGTGGTCAATCGGACCGACGCCATCGCCCACGTAGGCAGCGCCGCCCTTGACAATGAGGAATGTTACATTCTGCAAAAACTTGTTCGTTCCTGGGGCCTGGTGTACGTGGAACACCAGGCGCGTATCTGACACAGCGCAACTGTTGCGGCTCTGGCAGAGTCGTTCGGACGCGGTGCAATGACCAACCACTGGATTGACCTGAAAAACTCAGATGTTATCCTGGCGATGGGCGGGAATCCAGCCTCAAACCATCCCATTTCAATGAAGTGGATCATGCGGGCCCGTGAAAAAGGTGCGAAGTTGATCTGTGTCGACCCACGCTTTTCGCAAACCGCCGCGAAAGCTGACCTTTATGCCCCTTTGCGCTCCGGTACGGATATCGCCTTTCTCGGCGGCATGATCAAGTACATCCTGGACAACAACCTCTACTTCAAGGAATATATTGTCAACTACACCAACGCCTCGTTCCTGGTAAATCCAGGCTATAAAGGGCCGGCGGAGTTGGACGGTCTGTTCTCCGGCTACAATCTGGAGACAAAAAAGTATGACAAGTCATCCTGGGCCTTTCAGAAGGACGAGAACGGCGTAGCGTTGAAGGATCGAACCCTGCAGGACCCGAACTGCGTCTTCCAGCTCCTGAAAAAGCAATATGATCGCTATACTCCGGAAAAGGTAACGGATATCACCGGGACGCCCATCGACAAACTGCTGGAGGTGTACAAACTCTACTCGTCCACCGGCACAGCCGACCGTGTCGGCACCGAGTGTTATGCCATGGGCTGGACCCAGCACACCATCGGTACGCAGAACATCAGGACTATGACTATCATCCAGGTGCTGCTCGGCAACATGGGTATGCCCGGCGGCGGTGTCAACGCCCTGCGCGGTGAGTCGAACGTCCAGGGGTCAACGGACTATGGTATTCTCTTCCATATTCTGCCGGGCTACAATCCGGTACCGAACGCGGCCCTGGTCGATCTCGCGACCTACAACGCCAAAACCACTCCTAAAGCCACGGAACCGGGCAGTGTTAACTGGTGGTCAAACCGCAACAAATACATTACCAGTTACCTCAAGGCAGTCTATGGCGAGGCGGCAACCAAAGACAATGATTTCGGCTATTCCTGGATGCCGAAGCTGGACGTTGGTATGAATGCCTCGTGGCTGAACATCTTCGATAAGATGTATAAAGGCGATTTTGAAGGATTTTTTGCCTGGGGCCAGAACCCCGCCTGCTCCGGAGCCAACTCTAATAAGACCCGACAGGCCATGACCAAGCTCAAGTGGCTGGTCAATGTCAATCTGTTTGACAACGAGACCGCTTCCTTCTGGCGCGGTCCCGGTATGAAAGCCGAGGAAATAGACACCGAGGTGTTCATGCTGCCCTGCTGCTCTTCGATGGAGAAAGAGGGCAGTATTACTAACTCCGGGCGGTGGGGACAGTGGCGTTACAAGGCCGTCGAACCCTTGGGCCAGTCAATGCCGGACGCCGAGATCATCAACGAGCTGTTTTTCAAGGTAAAAGAACTCTACAAGAAAGAAGGCGGCGCTTATCCTGATCCTGTCGTCAACCTCAGCTGGGAATATGGCGAGCGCGATGCGTCGGGCATGGTCAAGCATGTTGATAGCCATGCCATAGCCAAGGAGATCAACGGCTACTATCTTGAAGATGTCTACGATACCAAGGCGGTTCCAGCCAAGCTTGTCGGTAAGAAAGGTGAACTGGTGAAAAGCTTTGCCTTTCTCCAGGCTGACGGATCGACTTCCAGCGGCAATTGGCTCTATTGCAACTCTTATATCGAGAAAGATGGCAAGCAAGTCAACATGATGGCACGGCGCGGCAAAGACGACCCAACCGGCCTCGGTCTCTATTCCGACTGGGCCTGGGCCTGGCCGGTAAATAGGCGGATTATTTACAACCGGGCCTCGGTCGACCTGCAGGGAAAACCGTGGGATGCCAAACGACCGCTTCTCAAATGGAATGCGGCCAAGCCCGGCTGGGAAGGCGATGTCCCCGACGGTGGTGCACCGCCCCAGGGTACCAGTGGGAAACTCCCTTTCATCATGAAACCGGATGGCGTCGCCTCTATCTTTGGTCCCGGTCTCGCGGAAGGTCCGTTCCCGGAACATTATGAAGCCCTGGAGTGTCCGGTCGAGAAAAACTCGATGTCGGGTCAGCGTATCAATCCGACCATCAAGATTTTCGGCGACAAGATGGATGTCTTCGCTTCCTGCGACCTGCGCTACCCCTTTGTCGGGACGACCTACCGGGTGTCGGAACACTGGCAGACCGGTTGTATGACACGACACTGTTCCTGGTTGCTGGAAATGCAGCCGCAGAACTTCGTCGAGATGAGTTTTGAATTGGGCAAAGAGTTAAGTCTGACCAACGGTGAAACGGTTATCGTTTCCTCCGCCCGGGGCGAGGTAGAGGCGGTTGCGCTGATCTCCGAACGGTTCAAGCCATTCAAGATATCCAACACGACGGTGCACCAGGTCGGTCTTCCCTGGCATTTCGGCTGGCAGTTTCCCGAGGATGGCAGCGGGTATGACAGCGCTAACCTGCTGACGCCGAATGTGGGCGACGCGAATACAATGATACCCGAGACAAAGGCCTTCATGGTCAACGTCCGGAAGGCATAGGGGGAAATATGGCAAACGATACTACGAAAAATCGCAAAGCGATCCTGGTCACTCCAGAGGCTTGCATCGGCTGCAGGGCATGTCAAGTCGCCTGCAAGTCGTGGAACCAGCTTTCGGCTATCAAGACCACAAACAGCGGCACCTACCAGAACCCACCGGACCTGGCCAGTGCGGCGTTCAACATTATTCAGTACAATGAGGTGCCGTCGCAGGATAATCCGGTGCGCTGGCTCTTTGTCAGCAGGCGCTGTATGCACTGCGAGGATGCCGGATGCCTGACCATCTGTCCTTCCGGGGCATTGTACCGGACGACGGAGGGCGCCGTGGCCTATGATCGCGACAAGTGCATCGGCTGCAAGCTCTGTGTCACCGCATGTCCGTTCGATGTTCCGCGTTACGATGCGGAGAACAAGGTGACCAAATGTCATCTGTGTTTTGACCGTATTGCGGCGGCAATGAACCCGGCCTGTGTCAAGACCTGCCCGACCGGCGCATTGAAGTTCGGCGACCGGGAGGAACTTATCAGCACCGCCAAAAAAGACGGGTTCAATACCATTTATGGCGAAAAGGACCTGAGCGGCCTGGGCACCATTTACGCATTCAAGGATGAGCCCAAGTTGTACGGCATGAAAGAAAATCCAGCCATTCCGAGCAGCGTCGTCTTCTGGCATACCTATCTGAAACCGCTCTCGTTGTTTGGTCTGGGCGGTGTGGTTGCCGCGGCGGCGATTCACTATCTGGCCATTGGCCCCCACAAGGAAAAGGAAGAGGAGGTGTAACATGGCCGAGATGGTAAGAAAATCGAGTGTCGACGAGATACTGAACCACTGGATCCTCGCCGGAAGCTGCATCCTGCTGATGATCACGGGCTTCGCCTTCCTGTTCCACTGGCAAGCGGTCAGTGCCGTTTTCGGTGGGGTCAACGGTATGAAAACAGTACATAACTATGGCGGGGTGGTTTTCAGTCTGTCCCTGCTCTACTCGTTGCGCCACTATTTCAAGGATGCCCTTGAGTATGACGCCGATGACCGGCAATGGTTCAAAGTGGCGGGAGGATATTTGTCGCACAAGGTGACGGTTCCGCCGATGGGCAAATACAATCCGGGCCAGAAGCTCTATTATCTGGCCATCGTCGCTGCCGGAATCGCCATCGCCCTGTCCGGTTTTGCCCTCTGGTTTATGAAAGACAATGCGTCAATTTTGCTTCTTGCACAGCTGGTGCATAACGTCGCATTTATTGTCTTTGTTATCGCCGTGCCGGTGCACATTTATCTCGGAACACTGGCCAATCCAGGGACGTTCAAGCTGATGGTCAGCGGCACCCTGCCGCTCAGTGAAGCAAAGAGGCGGTATCCCAAGTGGATGAAAGCGGCCGGAAAGATGTAATCCATGCTTTTTGACCATGTAATATAAGGAGAAAGGGGATACTACGGTATCCCCTTTTTAAATGGTATGATGATGAAAAAAATACTGCTCGGTGTTTGTATTCTGTTATGCTTCGGCATGGCTCATGCGGAAGAAAAAAAGATCGACATCCCCATTGGCGACTCTCCCACCCTGGGGCCGGACGATGCGCCGGTGACAATCATTGAGTTTATCGATTTCCAGTGACCACACTGTGTGGCGGCCGGTCCGACCGTCAAACAACTCATGCAGACCTACTCCGGCAAGATCAGGCTTGTCATTAAGAATTATCCCTACAAATACCGCGATTTTTCAAAGATCGCCGCCGAGGCGTCGCTGGCCGCAAGGGATCAGGGGAAATACTGGGAGATGCATGAAATATTACTGACCCGTTCGCCCAAGCTCGACCGGGCCAGTCTCATCTCTTATGCCCAGGAGCTGGGCCTTGACGTAAAGAAATTTACCGCATCCATCGACAACGGTGGGCATAGTAAGGACATTGACGGCGACGTGCAATACGCCGAGTCGATAGATCTTTACAACACCCCGACTTTCTATATCAACGGCCGTCAAATTGTCGGTGAGCGTCCCTTCGAGTATTTCAGCAAGATCATCGACGAGCAATTGAAGCAGAAAGGAATGTAGCCGGATGAAAAAAATACTTTGCCTGCTTCTCATGCTGCTTTGCCTGTTGCTCTTTATGCCGCTGTTCGGAACGACCGGGCCTCTTTTGCCGGTCGGAAAAATTCCCGTCCCGGAAAACAACCCGCAGACGCCGGCAAAGATAGAACTCGGCAAGACGCTTTTTTTCGACCGCAGGTTATCCGGTGACGGCACCATGAGTTGTGCGACCTGCCATGATCCGAATCTCGGCTACAGTGACGGCCTGGAAATTTCCCTCCACTATCCGACAACCCGGAACTGGCGCAACTCTCCGACGCTGATAAACGTCGCCTTGCAGAAATTGCTGTTTCACGATGGACGGGCGGCAAGCCTTGAGGAGCAGGCGCTGTTTCCAATGATGTCCGCCTTCGAAATGAACCAGAACCTTGACTACATGGAGGAAGAGATCCGCGCCGTACCGGAATACCAAGCGGCTTTTACCGAGGTCTTCGGTGACGGGGATATAAGCCGGCAACGCATTGCCATGGCCATCGCCGCATTCGAGCGGTCCCTTGTTTCCCGTGATGCTCCCCTGGACCGGTTTCTCAACGGAGATAAAAATGCACTCTCGCCTCAGGCGCTGCAGGGGTATGCGATTTTTACCGGCAAAGGGCAGTGTGTCCAGTGCCATGACGGTGTCAGTCTGGCCGACGACCGTTTTTATTTCCTTGGCGTTCAGGAGAATCCGCAGCACTTAAACGACCCGCGGATTGCCGCAACACGCCGTTTTGTCGCCAAAGTCTACCATTTCAAGGAGTACAGGACCCTCGCCGAGGATCCTGGCCGGTACCTCCTCACCAACGAACGGAAAGACTGGCAGGCATTCAGAACACCGACGCTCAGGGAGATAGCCCTGACCGCTCCCTACATGCATAACGGCATTTACCAGACCCTGGACGAGGTCATTGCATTCTTCAACGAGGGAGGCGGCAAGGACAACACCGTGCTGCAGCCCCTGCACCTTTCACCCACAGAGAAAGAGCAGCTCAGACTTTTCCTTGAAGAAGGCTTGTCCGGTGCGCCGGTCGACTTTACCTACCCTAAAATTCCATAAGGAGCATTATGACCATTGATATACAAACTTTGATCGAAAAAAGACCACACCTGAAAGACCCATTTGAGCTGTATGGTAAATGGCAGCGCTTTCAACACGAAGTTGCCGAACTGTTGCCCAGAAAGACCGCGACCGTGTCGCCGGCGGAGTCCAAGGCCTATCCGCGGCAAAGCGCCGGTGCTGTC
This sequence comes from Desulfocastanea catecholica, assembly GCF_054657295.1. NCBI lineage: Bacteria > Pseudomonadati > Thermodesulfobacteriota > Desulfobulbia > Desulfobulbales > Desulfobulbaceae > Desulfocastanea > Desulfocastanea catecholica. The sequence goes on along the minus strand of NZ_BAAHYZ010000017.1, from coordinate 49,948 downwards.
TGGCAATTATTTGTCGATATCTTCGGCCTCCCCGGAGTGGAGATGGAACCGCTGCGTCAGGCACTGGAAGATGGTGATATCGATTTCATGCGCCTGCCGATTGGCGAATTTCCTGTGCTCTCCTCCCTGCCCTATAGCGAAGAAGAGCAGGCTGGAATCCTGTTCCTCTTGTGCCGACCCTACTTTCTCGCCCTGCGCGAGACCTTCCCGCTGGATGGCAGCCCCTGGGAGGATGGCCGTTGTCCCCTGTGCTCTGCTCGGGCGGCCTTGACATCGGTCATCGAGGGTCCCAAACGCAACCTGCACTGCTCCTTCTGCGGTACCTCCGGTCCATACCGCTTTATCGGCTGTCCAAACTGTGCAACTATTGACACGGCCAAACTCAATAGCATTGTCTCCGACGATGAACCTGGCTTCCGAGTTGTCACCTGTGATGCCTGTCAAACCTATGTGAAGGTCATGGAGCACCCGGTTCTCCAAGAAATGACCATGGATCTGGCGGATCTGTCCAGCCTCCCGCTCGACATCGTCGCCCAGGGAAAGGGCTATGCCCGCATGGCGCCGAATCCGATCAGTTTGAAAAAGATCGAGTAGCAGCGTTCGCGTGGGGGAATTTTTTTGATAATTCCCCTGGTCTCGTCTTCATCTTTCTGCGCTCTCTCATCAAAAAGGAGAGCAAGAGGCCGTTCGGTACTCCATAAACCGGACGGCCTTTTCGTCTTTTACAGAAAGTGTCTGCAGCTTCTTCCTGGTCGAATCCAATCCGACAGCCGATTATTGCCCTTGGGACCTGCCCAGTTTCATGTTACATATGTACTGAGTACACAGCGAAAATATTTTCAGTTGGTCACCTGCAACAAATAAAAACCGATGGCCTCCTCTACTCTTTTAAATAAAACTCAAAATATGCTCAACCGACTTTTTTTCATTTTGTTTTTTGCGGCGGTTTTTTCCCAGCTTGCCGGTATTTCCATGGCTGCAGGCCAAGACCCGGGAAAAAGCGCCGAAATCTCGTCGTCAACACCTGCGCCAAAGAGGTTTGTCACGCGAGGGACCGAGCTCATTGATCTGCAGAAACAGAAGGCGGTTTTTTTCAGGGGAATAGGTTATTCCCCCTATCTGCCCAATGAAACCCCCCTGTATGGTGCGCCCCCCGGAGATGATGACCGGTATAGGGAACACCTCGGTTTGATGCAGGATATGGCAGTTTCCTATGTACATGTTTTCCCCATGAAAATGCCCAAAAAATTCTTTGCGGCTCTTGATCAGACCGATATGGTCTACGGACAGGATATCTGGATGTGGGCCTACGAAGAGGATTTCCTGGCGGAACCGTTTCTCGCCAAGACCCTTGAGGACATCAAGGGCGTCATCGATCATACCTACACGGTCGGTCGGCCCGATCGGCTGGTCTTCTTTTCCGTCGGGGATGAGCTGCAGGCCGATGCGGTGGTCAGAACGAATAGTCGCCACCCCGAAGTACGCAGCTACAAGGGGAAACATCTGCAGGTAAGCAACCGGACGCCGACCGAAATCGCCCTTGCCCGACTGATCGACGGGGCCATGGAATATGAATTGAGCCGTTATGGTCAAAGGCATCTCTATTGCCACACCAGCTGGACGCACATCGGTCCAGTCGAGAGGCCCGACCTCGAAGTACCGAAGGAGCACATTATTAATCCCGATCTGGGCGATCTGGTCTGCCTGAACGTCTACACCTACGCCAATGGCGTACGCACCTCTCCCCCGGGGTCCGTCACCGGCACCAGTTATCAAGGGTATCTGGAAGAACTCGCTGCAGGAACGGACAAACCAATATTTATTACCCAGGTGGGACTGTCCACGTCACCTTTTGAGCCAAAATCATGGGTGCCCGGTTTTGGTGGCCATCAGGTAGACAAGGTGGCAAAGGACTTTGCCGCCATCTGGCAGGATATCCGTACCGCCAAAGGCAAGGAGAAATTTTGCGGCGTGGCTTTTTTTGAACTGCAGGACGAGTGGTGGAAGAGCGGCGAGGATCCAACCGATTCGAGCCGTCATGAGCGGGAGGACCCGGAAGAGTGGTTCGGTCTCTACCAGGTGGGCAGCGATAATCGTCTGGTGCCCAAGGGAGACCTGCCTAAGACAATCAGGAGTCTGTACGGTAAGCCGTAATAAAGTACTCTCTGCTCTCGCCAGAGTGCTGCCGCGACGAGCTTGACGACTTTATCGCCGGCGGTGCACTCCATGAATGAAGGTGTGTGACGTTTTTGCGTGATCTTGCCATCAGGGAAGGGTACCATATTGAGTCTGCTGTGAGGCTGTCTGCTCAAATCTATTGTTTGTTGCGGGTGCAGGGGAGTTTCGCATTATACTTCGTCAGATCGAATCGAAAATATGAGGGATGAAAACTATGCAGAAAGAAAAACTACATATTGCCTTAGTGGCCGGCGGGGTCTCGGGGGAACGGGAAGTTTCACTCAGTGGGGCGGCGAGTGTCGAAAAAGCCCTCGATCCGGAAAAGTTCATCGTGCGACGATATGATCCCGCGACCGATCTGGCCAGATTGGCAGGCGACGCACCCGAGATTGATTTTGCCTTTATTCTCCTCCACGGCTTATACGGAGAAGACGGTACCATGCAGGGTTTTCTTGAACTGCTTGGCGTGCCGTACCAGGGCTCCGGGGTGCTGGGCAGCGCCATTGCCATGGATAAACAGCTGGCAAAAGAGCTCTATGCATTGCATGGTCTGCCGGTGGCCGAGTCACGGATTATTACCGGAGAGGAGAAGCTCGACGGTAAGGAGCTGGTCCAGCAGTTCGGTTTGCCGGTGGTGGTGAAGCCGGTCCATGAAGGATCGAGTCTTGGTCTGACCCTGGCAGGATCCGAAGAGGAACTGCTTGCCGGAATTGCCCGTGCTTTGCGTCATGATTCCCATGTCATGGTGGAAAAATATATCAAAGGCCGTGAGCTGACCGTCGGCGTGTTGGGCAATGATAAACTGGAGGCGTTGCCGGTAATCGAAATCGTCCCCGGCGAGGGCTTTAGTTTTTTTGATTACGATGCCAAATATAAGGCCGGGGCGACGGAGGAGATATGTCCTGCCCGCATCAGTGCAGAAACAACCCTGCTGGCGCAGCAGCACGCGGTGGCCGCCCACAAGGCCTTGCGCCTCAGAGGCTATTCCCGGACGGACATGATCCTGACCGACGAGGGCACGTTATATCTGCTGGAAACCAACACCATCCCCGGCATGACGGCCACCAGCCTTATGCCGCAGGCAGCTGCCGTACACGGTTTGCCGTTCCCGCTGTTTCTTGAGCGTCTGGTAGAGCTGGGCATGGAGGGGCGACCAAAAAAATAGGCCGGCCGAGCTGTCCATGCACATCTGGACCTTAGATGACAATTCGGTGAGGGGCATTGAAAATGTTCACCCGGTCCGGTCTGGCATAGGCGGCAAGGGTTGCTCCCGCCCTGCGGGCAATGGCCAGTCCGAGCGATGATGGTGCTGTCCTCGACATGATTATCGGGATACCGATCCGGGCACACTTCAAAACCATATCGGAAGTAAGGCGGCCGGTGGTGTAAATCGCGCTTCTCGCCGTTGCCCGGCCGAGCAGGATGGCGCCGAGGACCTTGTCCACGGCGTTATGCCGGCCGACATCTTCGTAAAAAAGCTGCAGCCGACCATCCTGCCATAAACCGCAACCATGGACACAGTGGGTTTGCGGACCTAAAGGAGAGCTTTGCAGGGCCTGGCGGATGAAGTCGCTGATTTCCGGAAAGGTTATCGTGCATTCCTGCAACGGTTCAAAGGCGCCTTCAAGCATCTCTTTGGATATTTTACCCGTTCCGCCGCAACCGGAGGTGATGATGACCTCTTTCGGTTCGGTACGTTCAACATCGGCATAGACGGCAATACGGCCTTCAGGGCAGACATAGATTTCTCTGATTTCTCCCGGCTCTTTTATATAGCCCTGGCCGAAGAGAAAACCGGCGCCGAATTCCTCCAGACCGATCGGCAGGACCATTGACGAGCCGATGGTGTCATCATTGAGGGCAATGGAATAGGGCGTTTCAATGGCCAGTTGTTCGAGTTGTTCCCTCGACCCATCGGGGGTGATGACGGTTGTCGTATGGCTCATGGTGAGCCGGGTGCTGACTGGATGCGGTGTGTTCATGTCTGTCTGTCGTCTCAGGTATACTGTCGGTTAATCGGTTATTCATATCCGCTCGACACCCTAAAAGGAGTGGCGAGTAATTTCAAGCATCATTTTGCCCTGGAGCTGGCCCTGGATCATCGAGCAAGGGTTTGTTCCAGCAAGGCATATTTTTGATCCATGGACAATATAGAGTAGGTAGACTCGGATCACGGCCTTGTCAACCCCTTTTCTCCATGCACAAGGACGAGCAACTTCCTTGCATTTACGCCCTTTACAGACTAATTTTCAGATTATTTTTCCCCAATTCTTTACGCCGGTGCCGCGGCTTCACCTCTCCAAAAAAAATGTCTCGGAGAAATCGTATGATGAGGTTGTTGTCTTTTTTACTGCATGTCCTGATTTTTATCATTGTCACAGGACAGGGGGCAGCATCTGCGCGAGCTCAACCGCTTGTCCTCGGCCAATCCTGTGCCCTGAGCGGTCCTGCGCAAAACCTTGGCCTTGAGATGCGGGCCGGTCTGCTCGCCGCCTTTTCTTTAATCAATGACGAGGGCGGCATTCATGGGCGGGAGATAATCCTGCTCAGCCGTGATGACGGATACGAGCCGGACAAAGCGGTGAGAAATACCAAATCCCTGATCTATGATGATCAGGTGTTCGCCCTCATCGGCGCTGTCGGCACCCCGACGTCCATGGCGGTTGCGCCTATCGTCAGTGAAGCGAGGATTCCCTTTTTTGCCCCCTTTACCGGGGCTGAATTTCTCCGCACGCCTTTTAACAGCTACGTCATCAATGTTCGGGCAAGTTATTTTCAGGAGATGGAAAAACTTGCCTCCTACCTGATTGATAGAAAAAAGATCAGCAGGGTCGCCTGTTTTTATCAAAATGACAGTTATGGCTTTGCCGGGCTGCGCGGCATTGAAATTGCCCTGGCCAAGAGGGGCATGACCCTGGTGTCCAAGGGAAGTTACGAACGAAACACCATTGCGGTTATGGGCGCCCTGCGCGATATTTACCAGGAGAAGCCGGAGGCGGTGGTGCTTGTCGGCGCCTATTCCGCCTGTGCCGAATTTATCAAATTGAGCAAAAACAAGATTGCCGGGGAGGTGGCGTTCTGCAATATATCCTTTGTCGGAACCGAAAGTCTCAGGGCGGCCCTTGGCGGCTACGGCCAGGGAGTGATTGTCTCCCAGGTGGTGCCCTCACCCCTCGATACCGATATCAGCTTGATCGGGGATTTCAAAAGGGCCATGGCCAAATATCAGCATGATGCGCCGATAAGCTTTACCTCCCTGGAGGGTTTTATCGCCGGTAAATTGTTCGGTAAAATTGCCCTGACGGTGAAGGGCAAACTGACCAGGGAAAAATTTATTTCAACCATGGAAGAGATTGGGCAGTTCGACCTCGGAGGACTCCTCCTGGAATTCGGCCCTGAGGATCACCAGGGGCTGGATACCATTTATCTAACCCATATCTATCCGGTTGTCGAAAGGCTGAAGGACGATGAATGATGTATCGAAAGAGATAAACAGGATAGAAAGACCTTCAATGCGACTCTTCAGAAAAATCACCCTGTCTTCCGCCCCGTTCTACGCCTCACTGGTGGTGGTTACTTCGCTTGCTGTTTTTATCGGCGTTTTTTGGGCCATTACCGAGTATCAGGTGTATCAGGAGAGTATCGACAATATTCGTAATACCTACCAGCTGCAATACGAAGTGCGGGTAAAAGAGGAGCTGGCCAATGTCGTCGATCTGATAAACTACCGGCGGCAGCAGAATGAGTTACGCGTTGAGCTTGATATTCGTGAGCGGGTACAGGCCGCCTATACTATTGCCTCGCACAAATATCGGCTCTACAAGGATGAGAAGAGCATTGATGAAATACGCTCCAAGGTCATTGAACTTCTGCGACCGATGCGCTGGGATAACGGACGCGGCTATTATTTTGCCGGCAGGCTGCAGGACGGTTTGATCGACCTTTTTGCCGACGAGCCCTTTTTTGAAGGAAAATCCGCGGCGGAGTTCGAAAAGGTGACCGGGCAGGACGTTATTGGTGATATTGTCAGCATCGTTCGTGATAAACAAGCCGGATTGTACCGCTATAATCTCATCAAGCCAATGTTTCGCTGGAAAATTTTTCCAAAAATCGCTTTCGTCAAATACTTCGAGCCGCTTGACTGGTATATCGGGGCGGGCATTTATACCGAAGAGCTTGAAGAAACCTTGCAGCATGAGATCCTGGCGAGAATCCGTAATATGGAATTCGGCAAGGAAGGAGAGGCATTTTGTTTCCGCGCCGACGGGACCATTCTCAGCAGTCGGGACGAGCGGCTTATCGGCCGTTCGGTAAGAGATTTAGTTGATAGTGATGGCCTGAAATATGGTGAAGCCTTTCTCCAGAGGGTGCAGAATAAAGACAGGGAGGGATACGTCCACTACTCGCTGCACCGGCCGTCGACTGGAACATCGCATCAGAAGTTGGGCTTTGTGCAGGCATACGAGGATTGGGACTGGGTGTTGGGGACGGCTATGTTTATGGACGCCATGGAGCAGTCCATTGCCACCGAAACCGAAATGTATCAAGAAATCTCCTTTAAAAATGTTTTTGCCTTTATCGTCTTTTTTGCCATTGGCGTCGCTTTTCTGCTGCTCAGTACCTTCTTCTATTCTTTTAAAATCAAGCAGGGCATCACCTCGTTCACCAATTTTTTTCGGGAAGCGGCCGATGCGAACGTGACTATCAGCAATGATGATCTGGTCTTTCGCGAATTTGAGGACCTTGGCCGTCTGGCCAACCGGATGGTCGATGAGCGGGTAAAAAACGAACTGCTGCTGCATCGCGATGAACTGCGCCTCGATACCCTGTTGCGTCTGGGCATGATGGAAAAATATTCCCTGCAGGATAAATACGATTTTATCCTCCGCCGCATTGTTCAGATAACCAGAAGTGAAGAAGGCTATCTGGCACTGGTGAATAGTGCCCAGACGCATATCACGCTCTGTTCCTCTTTTGTCTTCAATAAACAGGATGCAGAGGACCGGGAAACAGAGCTGATTCCCGCCAGGTCGTTGGCATACGGTGGTCTTCCCGGCCGGGCGGTTATGAAAAAAACCGCCGTCATCGCCAATGATGTCTCCTTTGGCAAGGAAGAGGATATCTATCCTTACTGCAACGCCATCACGCGACATCTCGATGTGCCTATCTACAATGACGGGAAAATCGTCATTGTCGCCGGCGTCTGCAATAATAAAGAAAAATATGACAACTCGGATATTCGTCAGATGACCATGCTGCTCGAGGGGATGTGGCTGCATGTGCTGAACAGGTGTACCGAGGAGGAACTTGCCCGGTTGGAGCGGCAGATTATTGCCATCAGCGAAGAAGAAAGATCGAAGATCGGCCGGGATCTGCATGACGATCTCGGTTCCCACCTTACCGGCGTGGAGCTGTTGAGTAAGGTGCTGCAGCAACAACTGAAGAATGAGGCGCCGGAGCGGGAAAAACAGCTTGGCACGATCCGCAATCTGATCAGGGATGCCATTGAAAAGACCCGGCGGCTCTCCCAGGGGCTCTACCCCGTGCATGTCGTTGAGTATGGGCTGCAGTCAGCAATCGAGGAGCTGGTTGTCGAGGTGGAAAAGATTTTTAAGGTTAATTTTGATCTTTCATGGGAAGGCGGTGATAAAACCCTCGGTAAAAATAGTGCCACGCATCTGCACTATATTATCAGGGAAGCGGTCTTTAATGCCGCGCGGCATGGCAAACCAAAGAATATTGGGGTATATATGCGGCTGGATGAGGAGGGGTTTTCGTTGAAAATTGTCGATGACGGAACAGGTTTTGACGGTACCCCGGCGGCAACCGGCATGGGGTTTCATACCATGAAATATCGGGCCAAGGCGATCGGTGCGGTACTGACAATCATTTCGGATACACAGGGCGGCACGGTGATCACCGTGACCGGTGAGGGGTTGGAATGAAATCAAGAGTGATAATAGTCGACGATCATCCCATCTTCAGAATGGGCATGGCGGAGCTGCTCAATCAAGAAGAGGACTTCCACGTCTGTGGTCTGGCGGAAGATATTGCCGGCGCCAGAAAAATGATCCAGGACCAGGCTCCCGACCTGGCCATTGTTGATATCACTCTTGCCGGCGATAATGGGCTCGATCTGGTCAAGGAACTCTCCGCCCGGAAAATACCGTTGCCTATTTTAGTCCTGTCCATGCATGACGAGCAGGTCTGGGCGGAACGGGCTATCCGGGCGGGAGCCCGCGGGTATATCATGAAAAAAGAGGCCAGTGAGAATGTTATTTCGGCTCTGAGGAATATTCGCGTCGGCAGGATCCATGTCAGTGTGAGCATTATGGAACGGCTGCTTGATCGACTGCAGATGAAGTCGGAGACGCCGACCAGCTCCCGCGTCGACCTGCTCACCGATCGGGAACTTGAGGTGTTCCGGCTGCTTGGCACCGGTCTGTCCACCCGTGAAATAGCCGAACGTATGAAACTTGGGGTGAAAACCATCGGTACCTATCGGGACCGTGTCAAACAAAAGCTCGGCATTAAAACAGCGGCGGAGCTTATCCGTCGCGCGGTGCTGTGGACCGAACAGGAATTTTCCAAGTCCCCCGGACCTAACAACGTAGGCTAAATCCCTACAGGCGCAGTTGCCTTTGTCCTATGCAACAAAAGGGGCCGAGCTGATTCTTTTCTTTGCTGAATTTTCTTATACTGTCGTTGGAAAAGTTTCTTTGCAAATACCATATAACTCGGTATGTTCTACGCTGCATGACCGTGCTGTCTTTATTGCAATGCATGCATGGAAAGAGACCGATAGCAGCTCGAAGGGAGCTAATTTTAAGAGGGACGAAAAAAATATGTCGTCTATTGTAACGTTCATCGGCTGGCATGACAGCGGCAAAACTACCTTGGTGAGACAGGTTGTCACCGAGCTGAAAAAGATGGGGTATCGGGTTGCCGTCATTAAATCGAGCAATGATTCGGGCATAGAGTTCGATACCCCGGGCACGGATACGTTCCTGCATAAACAGGCCGGGGCGGACAGTGTCATGCTGGTGGCGCCGGACCAGATGGTCCTGCAGACGAAAAACAGCGGACTCTCTCTGAGGACCCTGGCCCATAGATATTTCCCCGATGTTGATATCGTCATCGGTGAAGGATTTAAAACGGCTAAAAAAATTCCGAAAATTGAGGTTTTCCGGAATCGCGACCAGAAACTTCGTGAAGAAGTGCACGGGGTTATTGCCGTTGCCACCAACCTCGACGGGGTTGCCGGCAATTATGTTTTTCGCCTGGACGAGGCGTCGGAAATCGCTCTTTTTATTGAAAAAAGATTCCTTATCGGTAAGGAAGGCAAAGAAGTTCTGGCGCTGCTGGTCAATGGCAATAAAATTCCCCTGAAAGATTTTATTCAGGAGGCATTAGCCGCAACCGTATACGGTTTTGTCAAGACGCTTAAGTGTCGTTCAGATATTAAAGAGATCGAACTGCGCATCCAGGTCGAGGATATGAAAAAATAATTTCTTCCCTTTTGTCGATGGGGCGGATGTAGCGAATTTACCTTTTTTGTTCCGCCTGCATTCTTAGCTTTTCTTCTTCCTGGCTAATCGGTTCGTTGACAATCAGTTAGAAGCGGGTCTCAAAATAGGGGAGAAGGGCCTCCGGCAGAACAATGCTGCCGTCTGCCTGCTGGTAATTTTCAAGAATTGCCAGGAGCGTTCTGCCGACCGCCAGTCCTGAACCATTCAGGGTGTGTACCAGCTTGCTTTTCTTCTGACCGTCCGGCCGGTACCTGATGCCGCCTCGACGGGCCTGGAAATCAAGAAAGTTAGAACATGAAGAGATTTCCCTATAGGTCTCCTGGCCAGGCAGCCAGACTTCAATGTCATAGGTTTTTGTGGCGGAAAAACCAAGATCTCCCGTACACAGGACGACCACCCGGTAATGCAGCCCGAGGAGTTGCAGAACTGCTTCGGCGTCAGCGAGCAGCAATTCCAGCTCCTGCTCCGAGGTTTCCGGGGTGGTGAACTTGACCAGCTCCACCTTGTCGAACTGGTGCTGTCTGATCAACCCCCGGGTGTCGCGGCCATGGCTTCCGGCTTCGGACCTAAAACAGGGCGTATAGGCGGTGTATTTTATCGGCAGATCTTTTTCCGCGAGGGTTTCATCGCGATGAATATTGGTCACCGGCACCTCGGCGGTGGGGATGAGATAAAGATCGCGGTCTTCGATTTTAAAGAGATCTTCTTTAAATTTAGGTAACTGCCCCGTGGCCGTCATCGACGGCGTATTGACCAGAAACGGCGGCAGCACCTCGGTATAGCCATGTCGCTGGGTATGCAGATCGAGCATGAAATTGGTCAGCGCCCGTTCCAGTTTTGAACCAAAGCCCTTCAACAGGGCAAACCGTGCCCCGGAGATCTTCGCCGCCCGCTCAAAATCGATGATGTCCTGCTGCTCGCCGAGTTCCCAGTGCGGCTTGGCGGGAAAGGAAAAGGTCGGTTTTTCGCCCCATTTTTTGATTTCGATATTATTCGAGTCATCCTGACCGACGGGAACACTGTCATGGCAGAGGTTAGGGATGGCCATGACGATTTCCTGTAAGGATTGCTCAATACTATTCAGTTCATTATCAAGCTCTTTGATCCGCCCGCTGGTTTCACGCATTTCAAGGATCAAAGGGTCGGCCTTCCGCCGGTCCTCGTCGGATCCACGCTTGAGGACGGCAATCTGATCGGAGACGGTATTACGCTTATTCTTCAGTCCTTCAACCTCGGTCAGGAGGGCCAGCCTTTTCTGGTCGGTAGCGGCAAAATTATCGATCAGGGTAGTTCCCATACCCCGGCGGATGCATTTCTCTTTTACCAGATCAAGGTTTTCTCGTATAAATCGCAGCTCAAGCATAGTATTTTATTTGGTTTATATGAATAGTTAACAGCGGGAGATCTATTGTTTATCATGGCTGATTGGTGAAATCAACCTCTATCAAATGGCCATTTTTCTGCATACTGATTCTCTTCGCTGCGGTTTCGGTAATTCTCGCAAACTACATGGAATTTTCCTACAAAAATGAGACGCCACGCGCTGCCCATTATATTTCTTGACGTTTTTTTGTCCTGCTGATTATCATTGAGACAATGACAACCCCTATTTCTCGTTTTTTATACCTGACAAAAGGTTGATACCAGTGGATTTTTCAGACAATTTTGACAACCATGTTGCAATTTTAGAGAATTTTTTTGCTGCCGCGCAAAATAACAGTCTGCTGCAGCATTCAAGCAACACGCTTGGTCAATTACGCAGGCAGCTGCGCACAACATTGAATGAAATCCTGGTCTGGGGACGGCCGCACCTTGAAAGAACTCGAGGGCTTCACTGGCCGTATGAGCAGTGTGCCCTTATCGCCCCTGACCTCGAGCGAGTGTATCATCAGCACGGCGACACAACAGTTACCAGACAAGCCCTGCTGTTTCTCTCATTTTTGCCGGTTCCAAACCAATGGCGCTGGTTGGCCAAAGCTCTCGACGTTCTGCACGATGAGCCGGAGATTATTGACTTCTTAACCACCGAACGGCTGGCGATCCAGGCAAAACTTTCAGAAAAGCGACAATCCACCTTCAAGCTGCGACATTTTGTCCAGATTTTAAAATCTCCTCGCTTGCCCCATGAAAAAGGGGTGCTGCGGATTTTTTCTCTTCCCTATCTCTTTTTGGATAAGCAGGCATTGAAAAAAATCGCCGACCAGTATGTCCTCTATGTAGAACCTCCGATGGGTGTGGTTTTTCGGCACGCCTGGTGGCGGGTTTTCACCGAACTGCACGACCCTTGTGTTTTTGGTCTTGGTGGTGAGGAAGATAGACATTTTGTCGCCATGCAGGCCAATACCCATGTTATTTCTCTGGCCCATGGTGATTTTTTACGGGAAGCCGCTCCACCGGATCCTTCAACGGCAAAAGATATTGATATTGTCTTTAATGCAACGTTTGATGACATGGCGCGTAAACGTCATTTTTTCATGCTGCAGCTTCTCAAGGACCGACGCCTGGTAACAAAAAAAGCGCTGTTTATAGGCCGAGGCTCTCTCCGTAATGTGCAGGCGTTTCAACGAATGGTCGAGACGCAGGGCTTGAGCGATCGAGTCATCGTCCTGTCTAATGTACGCCGTAAAGATATCCCTTCCTATCTTGCCCGCTGCAAAACAGGGGTACATCTGTCCCTTTATGAAAACAGCTGTCGCTGCGTTTACGAATATTTCCGAGCCGACATTCCCTGTGTTCTTTCATCGGCCATGGCCGGAGTGGACATGACGATATGTAATGCACAGACAGGCAGGGTCGGCCGGGATGAGCAACTTCCTGAAGTCGTAGCGGACGTGTTGCTTCATCGCCGCGCGTATTCGCCACGCAACTGGTTTCTCGCTCATTCGGGCAGTCAGCATAACTCTCGAAAACTCAATGACAGCCTGGTAAACATCTTTACTGAAAACGGCTATGTCTGGCAAAACGATATAGTACAGTTGACCAGTAGCGGTGCTAGCCGGTACCTGAAAAAAGACCATTATCACCAGTTTCTGCCGGAATTAAACCAACTGCTTACCCTGCTCCAGCCGTCGATCGCCCCATCCGTCAATCTCGTCGTTGATGAAATGTAACTTATGCAATCAGCCTCTATCAAATTGCAATTTAGCCATGCTTCTGCTACCTTGTCCTGCAGAAAGTAAAACGAACGACGTTTTCCGATACGGCGACCGATACTGCAATCACCGGCACACCTGATATATTCCCATGGCGGCACACACAAAAATCGTTACCTTCGTCGTTGAATTGCGAAAATCTATCCGTAATCTGGCGCTGGTACTCTGCTGCTGCACCCTGGGGATCTTTTTTCTCTCGCCGCAGCTGCTGCATTTCGTGCAGGGGCATCTGGCCGAGAAACTGTATTTCTTTTCCGTGGCCGGGCCATTTCTCGCCCATGTGAAGCTGGCACTCTTTGCCGCTTTATATATTCTTATGCCCTGGTTTGCGGTGGTCATCTGGCGGGCTCTGGGCAAGCCGTTCGGGGTCTCCGGAGGACAGTTGTTTTTCTTTATCCTGTTTACCTGCCTGCTGTTTTACGCCGGGACGATTTTCTGCTATTATATAACCCTGCCGTTTGGCATAAATTTTTTGCTTGGTTTCAGTTCCGAGGAACTGAAACCGGTAATATCCGTCAGCCGGTTTGTGAATTTCACCACCATCTTCATCCTGGCTTTCGGCCTTATTTTTGAATTGCCTATTTTTATGGTCTTTCTCGCCAAGGTCGGGGTATTCAAACGAAGGTTTTATGAGAAAAACAGACGGTATGCCCTTTTGCTCATCGCCATAGCCTCAGCGCTGTTGACACCAACGCCGGATATCGTCAATATGTTACTTATGGGTGGGCCGCTTTATCTGCTCTATGAATCGGGGATACTTATCCTGCGGGTTTTGCGCATCGGACTGTAAGAAACAGCAGTGCTGGTGGAGAGCCCCAGGGGCAATGGTTGTTTGCCTGGCGCATTATACTTCGATCAGTTCAATACCGGCCGATTGAAGCAGTGCCGCGGTAACACCCATCCTGCCGTGTACGGCACATGATGGACTGCGGGCTTTGAGGCATGCCATGCCGGTGTTTTGCAACCGGGCAAGGTGCAGCACCTGCCGGGCTCCCCGGATAAATTCGGCCGTAATGTCGAGACCGCTTTTGGTACGTACTTGAGCCGTCCCGGCAAGGACATCCGCACCGTCACCGCCGACGATATCGGCGGCTTCTCGAGGCGTGGGCAGGCCGCCGAGTTGTTCGGGGCAAACGGGTATCCAGACCATTGCCTGCATAAGCGCCGGATAGTCGGGGGGAGTCTTGACTTGTCCATCGTAGCGGGTGCAGAGGCCGACCAGGCAGGCACTGACCAGACAAGTGGAATGTTGATTTTGCATTGTCAAGGAAATAAGTGAGTATGGCATTTATACAACAGAAGCAGAGCCCAAAACCAAAGCAAAAGCTTTCCCCTGTTCAGGAAGACCGGGTGATGAAGATCGTTGTCGCCCTGTTGGTTGTTGCCGTGCTGTGGATAATTTTTGCTCCAGGAGCAGGAATAGTAACACTTCTCAGTAAACGATCCGAATTAACGAAATTAGAGCAGGACAAGGTGCGGATTGAGCAGCGCATTCAAACGCTTCAAGCAGATATTGACCGTTTGAATAATGATCTCTCCTATCTTGAGGAGATCGCCAGGAAAGAGTACGGTCTCCTCAAGAAGAACGAGAAAGTGTATGATTTCTCACCAGCAAAACCCGAAAAAAATAAGTAAAAATGGAAGGTTCTCACGGAACCTTTGGTCAGGACGCTCAGGAAAAACGTGATTTTCCACCACACCCGGAGGCCGGGGCTGACGGCAGTGACATGCCTGAGCTACGCCTGAAACTGCCGGCGGAAATGATCTTCGTTACCTTGTCACTTTTACATTTGTTGCATTGCACTTTTCCCGCATCGCCGCTCGACGTTGTCAGGATCTCAAATATGTTGCCGCAATCGCTGCATTTGTATTCATATATCGGCATTTTTGTATCTCCAATGCATTTTTCTGCCGGTGTCCCTCTGTTGCTTAAGTGCTGTTCACAGGTCACATCAGGGGTTGACCGAGCAAACCTATATCTTGCGAACAGGGAGAGAAATAATCCCTATTTGAGCAAATTTGTGAAAATATCACATGATTTGCATATTTCCAGTTTGTCTTTCCGGGAAAGATCCAGGGTACAGTCACACAAGGTGCCGGATAAAAACCAGCAGAGATGACCGCTCTGGAACTCCCAGGCGGGGCATTGCTCTTTTACCGCACAGGTTTTTTGTTCCCAGCATGGTGTAAGGCTGTTTTCCCTGCCCCGTTGATTGATAAGCAGAAAGTAGATGTGTCTCTCAATATGTGTCGGAATTGTTCTCCAGCCCTGCTCATAGCTGTGAATAGTTTTCAATGACATCCCGAGGAGTTCTGCCAGTTTTTTCTGCGTTTTTCCGAGCTTTTTTCTGGACAGACTGAATTCTTCCTTAGTCAAGATCCGTACCTCATTGGTGTAAATAGTATGCTTACAAACAGCAGCGGTTGAAAACAATAATTATTTGGCTTAGCCAATTCTGATAATAATAATTATATGTTCAATAAATACCAAATTTCCCCAAAAAAGGCTTTGATTTTTCGTGCAAATCCAGAGAAAAGATTGTTCCATTTTCCTGGTAATGGTTAATATGGTCCTATAAAGTTACCAGGGAGTTGTGTACACTCATTCTTCTGTTCAGCTTTTCAATTCAAGAGGTCATTGCTACTATGAATATTTGTCGGTTGGTGAAGGTTTTCTCGGTCGTTCTGTGTCTTGGCATGCTGTTTCTTTCCGGTTGTGCGAATTTTCTCCACCCGGAGATGGGGGCAATTGCCCGGCCGGAGGCGCGGATTTCGCTGGCGGAAAATGGTGTACAGGAAGCCCTTTGGCAAACAAAGGATTTGCTAATGAGCTATTCCATAGCGCAGAGCGATACCGCTTTCAGCCTGTCCGGTCAGCTTGTTTTTGACCGGAGCCTGACCGATTCTTTCCCAATGATAAAAAGGTTCACCCTTAAAATGAACTTTCTCGATGGTGAGGGGGGAGTCATTGAAACGGTCGATATCACGCCGCTCTTCAGTTCTTTTGGCCAAACGCCGGATGAGCTGACGATCAGATTTTCCGGTGTCAGGCCAGCGGCTGCTGCTGCCATTGCTTTCAATTACTATGGGGCATTCAGGGGGAGCGCCGAGGAAATGGGCGGTGCTAGCTGGGACATTTTTTATTTTCCGTTTGATTAGTTATCAATATCTTTTCCATTAGGAACTGCATGGATTCGGTTAAGGTCAATGGGGCAAGGAGGATTCAGCTAGGTGCATTGTGAAGAGTGAGAAAAATGAGCTGCCGGCAAGGCTGCGGGCGGTGCTTGGCTATCATCGTTCGATAGGTATTGGTACCTATCCGCGCAATGGGGATGTGCAGTCATTTCTTCGTTATATGGTGCCGGCGGTCGCCAAAGCAGAACCTGCGCAGCAGAAAGCTGCCATCCGCGTGCAGCCGGTGGCCCGGAAAAATAGTCCTGCGCCGACAAAATCGCCTGTAAATCTTGCCGATATCGCTGCAGAAGTTGCCGCCTGCCATGCCTGTGATCTGCATAAGCAGCGGCTTTATCCGGTTGCCGGACGTGGCGCCGATAAGGTTCGCCTGCTGATTGTCGGTGACTGGCTGGCGGGAGACGCCCAGGGCAGCCTCGCCCCGGGCCATCTTTTTGGCGTTGCCCAGGATGAGATGCTCAGCCGAATGCTTCTGGCTATCAAGCTTTCCGCCGGGGAGGTGTTTCTCACCAATGTGATCAAATGTGCGGTTCCCGGTACCTGCCAGCCCCAGGCAATACATGTACAAAGCTGTGTGTCTTTTTTGCGTCGCCAGATTGTCGCCTTACAGCCCGAGGTGATCTGTACCATGGGCATGGTTGCCGCCCGGGCGGTGCTGGAAAGATCGCAGCCGCTGTCACGGTTGCGGGGACAGTTTCATGACTATGAGGTGGAAAAATACAGAACTATTCCGGTTATTGCCACCTATCACCCCACCTATCTCCTGCAGAACCCGGAAATGAAACAGGCAACCTGGGCTGATCTGCAGTTGCTGGCGAAAAAGATGGGCCTGGTGTGAGGGGCGAGTTTGCCGGATTTTATCAGCTCATCAGAATAAGGCCGCGTCGCCCCAGCTGGCGAAGAAATGCGGTGACGGATATTTCCGCTTCCTGGAGAGACAGGCCGCTTTGCTCGGAGACCTGTCGAATAATCGCCTTGACATCTTTTTCCCCATCGAACATCTGCCAGACCCTGCTTCCCATACCGTCCAGCTGCAGTTTTTTCGTCGGTCGCTGTATCTCGCCCTTGTGAAACCGATTGGCCAGCTGAATGAAAAACGGCTTTATGTTTAAAGGATATTCAATGAGAATATCGCCGTTTTCAAGGGTGACCCACGTGGCCGATGGAGAAATCTGCGGAACACCGGCCAGAGCTTCGGTCCTGGTGAGTCCCTTGACCACAGGCTTCGGTGCTTTTTTGTTACGGAATAATTTCATAGTGTCGGCAAATGTCCTGGATCGTCGTCAGGGGGATGGGGCGATTGGAAGAAAGAATAACGGCAAGGAGGCGGTTGCCCGCGACCTCGTGCCATATTTTCGCCCTGATAAAGGATTTTTCCCGGCGAAGCCGAAGCAGGACCTGTCTGCCGATGGTCGGACTTCTGCACCCTTCGCAGGAGGTGTTATCTTCGCCGGTGACTGTTTCCAGCTCGGCGGTATCGGCAAGAATGAGGAGAATCTCTTTAAGCGACTGCTGGGCAAGACGATTGTCGGCCGGGCCGAGCTTGCACGTTTGCATAAAAAGATCGCCCTTGGTGAAAGACATCCGGGTAAGACCGGCAGCAAAAGTGTAGTCCTGGAGCGTGTAGGAAACCGGAAGAATGAGTGAAAAATCCTGCATGCGCCAGAGGGTTTCCGGAGCATTACGGCACGTAATTGTTGTGAGGCATTCCCGTATTTCAGCAATGGCTCCATCATATACTGCTGTGCCCGCTGCCGGGGCGGGGAGAAAGAGTTGAAAAAGAACGAGAGTGTGGTCATCGGGGCCGAGGAAAATGCCTCCTTCCAGCATGCCGCTCTCCCCCTGATAGAAGGTTGCCAGGCGATAAATATCCCTCACCTGCCGCCAGGCCGGTGGAAAATCATCCTCAGCAATAATGCTGCCCATCCGGGAGGCAAAGTGGCTTGCTCGTTGTTGAAGAGCAGGGAGTTTACTCTGGCCTGGTTTTTCCCACCGGATCTGCAGCTGAGGTTGAAAGTCTTTTTCAAAAACAAGATGGCGTGGTCCGGAGACACGAACCTCCCAGTTGCAAGGAATATACAGCTGCACCCCGTTCCACCCGATGGGCCTGCTTGCCTGTTCAGGCTGTGTCTGCCTGGCGGGAACCATGTTACCTGGGGACGAGGTGTGACCAGTCGGATTTCTTCAGCTCTTCTCTTCGTCGTTCAGTAATATTTTTTTTGCCGTGTTGACACATTTCCATAAAACAGAGCCGCTCTTCGTCCATTTTTGCCGGGTAGGAGAGTTTGACCATATTGCCGATGGTTTCATCGGCATCTTTGGCGTTATACTGCAGTGCCAGACTCACCGGATTTTGATCTTTATCGATAAACTGCCATTTCCATATATGTACGACACCAAAAGAATCGCCGTTCCATGAATCAGGCTCACCAAATTTTTTACGAAATTCCTGTAATAATTTCTGATAAAATCCTTTGCTCTTGTCCTGGTATTTCATATCGATCTTCAGGATCAGATCAATATATTTACATGTCCCGTAGGAGATAACACCCTTTCGGAAACCATGCCAGTCGGTGACCACAACTTCTTTGAGAAAATTTGTCTGGATTATATCCGGATATTCAGCAACGTTGGTGCCAAGTGCTATGCCGGCAATCTCGTGGGGAACGTTCTCCGCCATCGCCATGAAGGGCAGAAGGCAAAATGCCAGGCTAAAAGTGAGTATCCTTTGTCGTGCGGTTTTTAACATTTTCATTGACCTTCTCTGTACATTATCTGTTATCGGTTGTGCTCGTTTCTTTGGTAAGAATATCGGTTCCCCGGCAGAATTGTCAAGATGTCGGCCGCAAAGTGAGGATCTAAGGATCTAATAAGCCATATGCCCCAGGGACTTCATAATAAGGGCAAAACCCATGGCAAACATGCCGCTGAGGCCCATGCCGCAGGAAAAGCCGGCAAGCAGCACCGGGGCATATTGCCGCCACATAGGGCCGTATTTTTTATAGAAAAAATACCTGCCCAGTAAGGCGCCGGCGACCTCGAGAATCATGCCGTGCGGCGTGGATTGGCCGAGCCCGCGTACTACCCCATAAATGAGCAGCACCGGCAGGCCAAAAAGGCTGAGCACCATATACATGAGCAGACCAAAGCCGACCCCGCTGAAAACGGTTGTGCCGTTTAAGGCCTGATAGAACATCGAGTTGCCCTCCAGTGTGGATGTCTGCATGAGCAGGGTATTCAAGGCCTGCAGATGCCACAGTTCCTGGGCAAAAGGATAGCTGGCCGAAGGAATCGGCGCCAGCCGCCAGATGAATTGCGAGAACATCAGGCTGGCGATCATGACGATGGGGAAGACCAGCAGTTCGGCCTTGATGATCCCCCGCAGGGAGGTGCCGGTCAGTTCGATCTGGCGGAACTGCACGGTGGCCTCGCCGTAGTTGTGGATAGGGATGGGGGCGTACCAGATCTCAATACCCTGGTAACCGAAAAAACGGGCGCCGGCAATAAAACTTGCTTCCCGGACCAGGGGAAGGCTGACAAACTGTCCGGCAATACCTTCCATGCGGGCGGTGATATAGGAGATGATCGGGGTATAGATAAAACCGTAGGCAAGAAAGAACACCCAGGGGAAAGACGGTACCAGCCAGACGCACAGCGCCACGTAGGCGAGGGTTGAAAAAAAATAAATGGCAATGGCAATCCAGAAATTGAAATCGCCACGGCCTGCCGGTGGATGAAACAGGTCATGGAGCGTTCCCCTGTTGCCGTCTTTTTCCCGAAAGGAGCGGACCACCGACCAGACACCGATCAGGCCGATGGCCAGGCCCAGGCCGATGCCGAAGCTCATATAAAAATCAAAATTGTTGGCGAATACGGTGTCGACGGTGGCCATGCCCGGATGCCATCGGGTGAGGATACCGGCGGAATAGAGCAGCGGGTTGAGAATGATGGTGATAATCAAGCCGATAAGCCCGCCGATCACCGCCCAGAACGGCAGGACCATGCCGACAAACAGCAGACCGAGATCAAGCTGTAAGCCGGTGGCCACGGCGGGCAGAATATTTTCCGTATAGCCGGTCAGTTCGATCCACGGGATGGGAATGAGCCGTATCTGTTCGGTGAAGATCAGCCCGGAGATGATCGGCAGCACCACATAGATAAAGCCGAAGGCCAGGCCGATAACCCCGCCTATGGAAAACACGCGCCATTTCCAGCTCTCCTTTTTTTCTTCGGCCGATTCCGCCAGGGCCATGGTGCCGAGCGCGGCGACCGGGGCCATGGGAAAGGGCAGTTTTTCGACATCGGAGGTGATGCGGTACAGGGCGTAGCCCAGGCCGAAATGATCGATGCGCTGGATAATCTGTGAGCCGACCAGCAGGAGAATCGGAATCAACCAGTCCCGGTGAAAAAAGGATCGCTCGACCATCGACAGAGAGTCCGGCCCGGGGGCGATCCAGGTCGGAATAAATTCGGTGACCCCGAGCATCCGTGCCGCATCGGACTGTACCAGATACTGGTTCCACAGCAGCCCGGAAAAGGGCGAGGCCAGGGCGGCACCGGCCATATAGTAGAGGAGAAAAATTTCCTGCTGCTTCAGTTCGGAATGGGCCCGTTTGGCAATCTCGGCAAACAGAATAATGGTCACCCAGCGGGCGGCCGGGCCGATGCCCTGGCCGATGACCAGCTGCAGGTACATTGAGCCGGGCATCATTAAAAAGCCGATGAAAATCGCCCCGATAATCGTCTTCCAGTCGAACCCCTCTTCAAAGTGCGTCGGCGTCGGCAGCAGGTCGCGGTATTCTTTCAGTTCTTTATCGTCATACATATTTCACATATCCGTAGGTACTCAATCCGGCAGAACCTGATAACTGACATCGGTAAACAGTCCAACCAGCGCCCAGCCGCCTCCCATGAGAAAATCGCCGATGATCAGACCGATGAAAAAAAACTGCAGTTTCTTGAAAAGAACGATCCCGCCGTAGCGCATACACAGGGCGTTGCAGGTCCAGCCGATAAAAAAACTGACCCAGAGAATACGCATGGCCGAACTGTAGGCGGTGAGGTAGCCGATCGGATGGATGGGCCACCAGTAGAATCGATGATAACAGGTGACCAGTACCAGCATCACCAGCGCTCCGGCCAGAGCAAAGATGAACACCCAGTTGCCGGTGGTGGTAGTCGTGGCGATCAGCCGGTAAATATTTTCATACACCGCGGTCGTCGTCTGACTGGCCCAGTCCAGCTGCAGTTCCCGAATGCCGTACCGGTAACAGAGCGTCATCATGGCGACGATGGAAACGGTCATAGAGGCGACGATGGTCATCGCCAGGCCGGAAAAAAGCAGCATGGCCGGGCTTTTGTTCTGTTGCAGGTGACGACCGTGCAAAAGAGAGGGCATCAGCGATTCACGCAGGTCGACGAAAAGAACCTTCTGGCTTATGCCGGCAAGCAGACCGCTGGCACCGGCAAACAATTTGGCGCCGAAAAGGGCGATCATGCCGTCGGTGGGCGCCGCCGTCAGGGTGAAGTAGGCCAGTCCCCCCTGACAGATGATGCGGGTTGCCACCAGCATGATCATAAAAAAAGCACCCACCACCAGGACCGCGGTGACCGGGGCCATGCCCAGCCAGATATACCACCAGATAATCAAGGCAAAACCGATAATTGCCCCCCAGAAGGAGATGCGTACATCAAACCATTCCGATCTTCCTGACGCCGGCGGTTTGAGAAAAAAAGACTGTTTGCAGACATCGACAAGATGGAGCCTGGCCAGCCAGACGAGAAAGAGAAAAAAGATGCCATAGGCACCGATCATCTGCATTTCTTCCGGGCGGGCCAGGGTCGGACCGAAGGAGACGCCCAGTTCGCTGACCGGAATGGAGTAGCCGAGCAGATTGAGCACGCCGTACAGCAAACTCCCGGCCAGAAAGAAAAACCAGAAAGAAAAGGAGATCTGCCGTGAGGTCAGAAAGGCAAAGCCGATAAAAGCCGGATAGATATAGATCTTCAGTTTCTGAAAACCGGTGAGCAGGCCGCTCTCGGAAAAATAGGGTCCGGCCAGAAATAGCGTTGGAATGGGTGGAATCGTCGGATAATACAGGTTTAACCCATTTATCAGATGGAGGAAAACAGGGATGGACAGTCCGGTGAGGAGAAACCGGTTGAGAAAGAAACTGCCTGTTTCCCCCTCACTGACCGCCTTGCTGATCATTTCCGGGACCTTCAGCAGGGGAAAGTTCATTCGCTCATTATGGATCCATTGTCGGGATAGAATGTTGATAAGAAACAACATAACCAGATAGGAAAGGAGGATAAACGTACCCCAGAGCAACAGGGGCGTGAGCCATGCCGCCCAGGGAATGGCCCCGACCACCTCGAGCCAGCCCATGCTCCGACCACCGGGAAGGCCGTTGTACAGCAGCGTGACGGCTTGCGGATCGGTTGGCGTCAATGCCGGGGGAATGAGAGGATGGAGAATCTCTTCCCAGCGGTTGCCAGGGGTGGCGAAATGAATCGGGGCGGTCAGATTGATAAGAAAGGTTCGGGCAAAGCCGGTGTAGGCGATACCCGAACCGATAACCATCTCTATCCAGACAATCAGCAGCTCCGGGCCGGTCAACAGCAGCGAAGAGCGAAAGATTCTGCTAAGAAGACTGATGACAAGAGCGAGAAGCAGAAAAATAAAAAAGGGCGCAAGAGGGAAATGGCCGCCGCCCAGAGGCGTAGCCCGAAGGTAAATATTGTTATAGGGGGTCAGCAAACAGATGACCACGGCCAGGAGGAGGCCAAGCAGCGGCGCGCGTTTACGGATGGTCCGAGCCGCCTGGTCTGGAGAAGAAGTCTGCATGTTAGATGACCTCCGGAACCAGGCCCTTGTCGGCGAGAACCTTCTGGAAAGAATCTTTTAACTGCTCATGGGCCTCCTGGTCATAGGAGCGCCAGATGAGCAGCTGTTTACGCAGTTCGTGGAGAAAGGAGGTGTTGATGCGCTGCCAGACCCCCGACTCTCCCGACTGTCGGTGCAGGGTAATTTTGATCTCGAGAAAATCCTGCCCCTCTAGGGCTGGGCAGAACTGGATGTCGACCAGCTGCATGATGCCGAAATCAAAGGGGGCAAGCCAGACGTTTGTCCGAAGATGCAGGCAGCGCAGGTCGGTGGGTCTATCCGATTCCGCGACCATTTTATGAATCTCATCTACCGTTGAACAGCTGAAGACTACCTCTACCGGACCGGTGGAAAAAATTCCATGGGAGATATCCCGGTGACTGACCAGATAATTGTGGATAAAGCCGCCGATGCTTTCGTGTTCCCGGAACTTCATCAGGAAGGGCAGGGTGACCTCGATGGTATTGTCAACCGGCGCGGGGAGGGCAAAGGTCCGGTTGACGTCAGGAATGGCAATGCGGGCGGCAACCCTGGCCGGATAGAGTACCGAGATGAGGACGACGACCATGACCAGGACCATGGCGGCAACCCCGGCCATGGAAGAATAGTTGACGGTGATCCCCGCCCACAGCGGCGTGGCCGAAAGAAAAGCGGCGGAAACCTGCGCCACCAGGTAACCGATCACCACTGAAATCACCGCCAGGGCCATTGCCTCGGCGACAAAGAGAAAGCCGACGTGGGAAGGTGCCAGGCCGACCGAGGTGTAGACGGCAATCTCTCCTTTGCGCTCGTAGACGGAACTGATCATGGTGTTCAGGACAATGAGAACGGAGATGAGCAGGGGGATGATGATGTTGGGAACTCCGCTGTAATTCATGGTGTCGCTGATGTTATACAGCCAGACCCCATCCTCTTCTCCGGTAAAAATTGCCAGGCTGAATCGGTCGGTCAAGCGGCCGGCAAGAGTGTTTATCGTGCTGGTATCGGCTGGTTTGACGGCGATGTTTTTCAGCCGGCCGCCGGCTGCCAGCAGTGTCTTTGCCGGGATGATGACCGTCTGGCCCGCCGAAATATGCTGGTATCTGCTCTGGAAGGAACGCAGATCGTCACCGGATTCCAGGGCCTCCATCTCTTCCTCGCTCATTTCCTTGCCCGCCTCTTCGGGGAAGATAACCGGAGTGAGTGGTTCGCCATCGAGGTCGATGGCCTTTTCGAAGGTTTCCGCCGTAAATGTACCGATAACCGTGAACGGCGCACCCCATAACGAAATGTTGCCACCAGTGGCTACGCCCAGCCGGACGGCCATCTGCTCTTCTAAAATAATTGCCGTCTGGTCCTCGGCGGTGAACCATCGACCGCTGGTCAGGAGC
Source organism: Desulfocastanea catecholica (assembly GCF_054657295.1). Taxonomy (NCBI): domain Bacteria; kingdom Pseudomonadati; phylum Thermodesulfobacteriota; class Desulfobulbia; order Desulfobulbales; family Desulfobulbaceae; genus Desulfocastanea; species Desulfocastanea catecholica. The sequence continues at coordinate 25,641 of NZ_BAAHYZ010000017.1, read as the reverse complement.
TGGTCAAGTCCGGTGACGTAGGCCTCGTTCGGACTCAGGCCGATGAGACCCTGGATGTAAATTTCCGCATCACCCCGCCGTAGCGGGACGCTGACCGGACGGGCCGGGTCCTTGCCTTCAAGCCAGACCCGGGGTGCCGGGCGGCTGACGGACGACATGCTGCTGACAAGGATATCGGTTGCCTGAGGCGGCAGGCTCTGCCGGTTGAGTCGTTTCAGCAGCAGGCCCTGGTAGGGGGCCTCGGTCTGGAACGGGAGTCTGACCTCTTTCCGGCTCGATTTAATGGTTGTGAAGCTCATTATGGTGAAGGTGAGAATAATCAGGGTCGTGCAGGTGAGGATCGTCCGTATCCGCCGTCTTCTCAGGTTGGAGACGCCGAGAAAAAAGGCGGCGACAAAGGCCTTCCAGCGACTGATCTCTTCCGGCCGTTTGTGGCTCGCCCGTCGCTGGAGGAGGATCATCTCATCCTCGAAGCGGAAAAAAATGATCAGGGTCACCATAAAAGAGAGGCCGATGATGAAAAAGGCCAAAATGACCACCATCGGGCTGTAGGCAAGGTTGAAGGCCGGATGCACGTTGTAGATGACGGTGATAAGCAGGACAAGGATCAGAGAAAAACCGATAATCCGTTTATAAATCGTGGCAAAATTGAAGAGAAATCGCTCCATGACGAAGGCAAAGGGGACGAAGAGAGCGATGTAGAAAAGGACGCCGAAAAGGATATCTTTCTGGGTTTTTTCGATCTGCACATAGACCCTGGCGGCAAGAGCAAGGGCTTCCGCGGCCGCTTCACGGGCCACCGAATAGGTGAAATTGTCAAAATTTTCCGTACTTGTCGCCAGGGCCGCCAACCCTTTGTTTTTCAGGCTGTTGATTCGTGCATCATAGATGCCGTGGGTCTCCAGGTTATCAATGCGTGGGACGAGGAGAGTCCAGGCATCCTTTGCCGCGTGATAGATGGTGTTGGGGATCGACGGGTAGTCATCGACCTGGTAACCGAGACCAAGTCGATTCTCTTCAGACCCGTTGGTGAGGATCATCTTGTTGGTGAGTACCGTGTCCGAAAGAGTCAGTTTCAGGCGCGTGCCAGGCTCGGTATATATCGAGGAAATAATCGAGTCCCTGGTGTCGATCCGGCTGTACCAGTAATGCTCCGGGGGTGCGTCACGCCTGCCGTCATAGAGATGGAGTCTGGTCATATAGGTTAGACTGCGCGGTTCAAGCAGGTTGAATAACGTCGTTTCGCGACAGTTGAACATGACCAGATCCGCCTGCATCGATTTGCGCAGCAGCTTCAGGCGGTAATTGTCCTTGCCTGTTTCCTTCTTATCGATGGCCCAGATAACCTTGCCGCTCTCCTCGTCAAATCGATATCCTTCGATAATGAGTTTATCGAGAACATGCTTTTTGTCGGCCAACCCCTTGATCTGGAAATAGCCGGATTGATCGACCATGGCGTAAAATTTATTGCTGCCCTGGTAGGCGAGAATGGTCGTGTCCCGGGCTGGATAATCGGCAAACAGTTCTCCTTGCAATAAAAGATTGGTGCGAACAGTTACCGAGACGAAACCGTCCCGGGGAGAATTGCCGGTGGAGAGTTTTTCGGCCCGACCCAGGCCGAGAACCAGCCGTTCCACCAGCTGGGCCTGGTCGTGCAGATAGGCCCAGTCGATCTGTTCCACTGTGTCGGCGGGGGTCCCCCAGAGCATACGGCCATCGCCCGTCGTCACCAGGCTGAGGCCGAGGTATCCGGCCAGCGCGCTGACCTCTCCACCAAGGTTCGGGTGGTCGAGAAACCAGGAATCCCATGTGCGCAGGATGCTTGGGCGAAGGGTGTCCTGGTAGTGCGCTCGGCCCACAGGTTCCTTGCCGAGATCGTCGAGAATTTCGGCGATGGAGCTGTAGGCGGAGATCCTGTTGATCGTCTGTTTGAGATTGTAGAGCCATCCTTGATGAAAACCTCCCACGCCGTTACCGTGACTGGACAGGTGCAGACTGATAATCGACGCGATATCATAGTCCCGGACAAGCGTACGAAAGGCTGAGGCAGACTGCAGGGCATCGAGGCGCCTTTTGGCGTCGCGGGCGATCCGCTCATTTCCGGCAATGGCCTGCGGCAGGACCTGCCTGAAAAGTTTGGCCTCTTTTGCCGGAAGATCGTGAAAACTCTCCGCCCATCCCAGTCTGCGAAAAACAAGGCGTTCACCGGCAATTTCGGCGGTCAGCCGTTTAGTCTCGGCTGTCTGCTCGGCGAGGCGCAGGCGCATCAGCTCTCTTGATACCTGATCGACGGTTTCATCCAGGCTGTGCTTGATGGCCGCGCCAATCAGGGCATCTCTTTTTTTATCTTCGACCAGTGGAAACTGGAGATTTTGCAGCAGCTCCAGATTAACTGTGGCGCTGTTGATTTCTTTTTGCAGTTGAAGTTTTTGATGACGCAGATCCTTCGACCTGGCGTTGCTGCTCCAGATCATCTCGCGCATTCCCGCCAGGGTCTGCGCCTGCCCGCTGGTGGCGACCAGCAGAACGGAGCGTTGCTGCGGCTGTTTTACCAGAGATTTGGCCAGCTCCAGCAGGGTGGCAAGTGACGAGGCGGCATCCGCCCCGGGAGAGTTGCCGGAGACAAATTCTTCGTTATCAAAAAAGGCCTCGATGATCAGCAGTTCGTCTTTTTGCTGGGCGTCTGTCCCTTCAATAAGGGCGTAGATATTTTTTGCCGGGTACGACTCCCAGACACTGCGTGACTGCAGTTCCACTCTCTCTATAAGCGGGGTCTGCCGATTGACCAGGGGGCCGAAAAACTCGACCGCCTCGTCTCTTTTCATCCAGAAGCAGGGAAACTGCAGCGGGGTAAGTTCCTGTTTTTCCATGTAGAAAACGCGCCCCTTGCTGTCGTCGTCCTGCAGGAAAATGGCCGCTTTTGCCCCCAGGGAAGCCAGCAGCTGCCAGTTCCTGCCGGAATCAAAGTCAATGAGGACAATGCTGCCTTGTACATCTTTGCCATCGAGTTCCTGCAGCTGACCTTTGCCGACATAATAGAGGGGAGCGGAAAGCGTGCCGTCTGTGGCCTGCGGGGTAACGGCATTATTGATAAGGGGAACGAGAGCCAGTGTCTTGTCAGCAAAACTCAGAGTCGCCCCGTGAAAACGGCGGATCGGCAGTTCATAGAGGTGCGATTGCGGATCAAGGCCGAGACCCTGCAGCTTTTCTTCAATAAACGCCGCCGCCTTTTCATAGCCCGGTGATCCGGTTACCCTGCTGCCGTAACTACTGAGGGTTTCGATCGTTTCACGCAGTGCATGTTCGTCCACAGCCGTCCGGGCCGGTGCCGGGACGAAGAGGTGCACCAGCAGAAGGAGGGTGACGCCAAGAATGGAGCAAGCTCTTTTCATTGGGTAAACACAGGGTTCTTGGTTGAGTTTATATATTAAACCGGGCAGTATGGTCGCATCAGTGTTTGGCACTCTCCAGCCCGCCTGTTCGTATATCCAGTTCGTCCCTTTCCTGAATTTTATCTACCTGGCCGTCCCTGATCCACACCACCTGGTCGGAGACATTGAGCATCTTGTAGTCATGGGTCGCGGAAATGACCGTCACGCCGCGCTGCAGGCTCAATTCCTTGAGCAGCCGGATAATATCTTCCCCGGTCGACAGGTCCAGATTTCCCGTCGGCTCATCGGCGAGGATGATCGCCGGGCTGTTGGCCAGGGCCCTGGCAACGGCCACCCGCTGCTGCTGGCCGCCGGACAGCTCCGAGGGGCGATGGGTATGCCGACCGGTCAGCCCGACCTGGTCGAGCAATTCCATGCCCCGCCGTAGCGCCGCGTCATTGGAGACGCCGGCAAAGGTCATGGGAATGGTGATATTTTCCAGAGCGGTCATGACCGGGATCAGGTTGAAGGTCTGGAAGATGTAGCCGATTTTGCGGCAGCGCAGCCAGGCAAGTTCATAGGCGTCAAGCTGGGCGATATCTACCTCGTCGATGAACACCTTGCCGCTGGTCGGTTTATCGAGGCCGCCGATCATATTGAACAGGGTCGATTTGCCGGATCCCGAAGGGCCCATGATGGAGATATATTTTCCTTCTTCGATCTCAAGATCGATGCCTTTCAGGACCTTGACGACGATTTTCCCGAGATCGAAATCCTTGGTGACCCCGGTAACCCGGACTATTTTTTTCTTTTCGGTCATATGGTGTTACATGCCTCTTGGGCAAAGGTTATGCAGCTTGACATGTTATTGCTCGACGCGCATCGCTTCCACCGGCAGCATGCGCGAAGCGATAATTGCCGGATACAAGACCCCGAGCAGGCTCAACCCCGTTCCGGTACAGACGGCATAAAAGATGGTTGCTCCCAGGTCGGTCCACGGCATAACCGTTACTGCAGTCAGGCCAAACCGGAAAATTGCTGCGGTCAAAGCGACCAGGGCGCCCAGCAGAGCGCCAACGACCCCGCCCGCCAATCCCTGCAGGGTCGCCTCGATGACAAATATCCTGACAATGAACCGGTCAAGGGCGCCGAGGCACTTCAGCGTGCCGATTTCACGAAAGCGTTCCGTCACCGACATGAGCTGGGCATTGATTATGCCGACAACGCAGACCAGCAGGGAAAGAAAAACGATCCAGCGCTGCTTGGGCGAGCTGTCGATGCTCGGCGCATCGGGGGACACGTCATAGCCGATTTTACTGAGGATCTGAATAAATGCAGGGTCTTGCGAAGAGAGTAAACCTTCGGTGATGTCGTTTCCGGCCTGGGTGAAGGTGAGAAAGGCTACGGCAAGGACCAGACTGGTGGTCGTCACCAGCGAGCGAAAAAAACGAACCCGGATTGACTGGTAGGCCATCTGGAAGGATTTTGCAAACGGTAGCGCGACAAGACGTCTCATGGCTTCAACCCTGGTGTTCTATTAGCGACGCTTTGAGCAACGGATCTGTAAGCAACGGCTCGGTGTTTGGCACTGCACAGAGAACTATAACGGTATGAGAAAGAATATCACCGTAGCATCAAATCTAGTTTTTTAACAATACCCTGTCAATAAATGTTCGTCGACAGCTTATTTTAATACAAATTATCAACAAAGAGGAGACAGTATTTCGTGCAGATACCGTTGCCGTATATGGCCAAGAAAATAGTCCGCATTGGTTGGTTCGCCGGTGGCCAGGCGCATGATATCCTGGGAATCCATGGTCGAGCCTTTACTCCAGATGGCCTGGCCCAGCCAGTTCCGGATAAAATGGACATCCCCTTCGGCCAGTCTCTCCTGCCAGTCCGGATAATCGCGACCAATGGCGGCAAAGAGCTGCGCCGCATTCAGGGCGCCGATGGTGTAGGACGGAAAATAGCCGAAGGAACCATCGGTCCAGTGCATGTCCTGCAGGCAGCCGTCACGGTCATTGCCGGCGGTGGACAGGCCGAAGTATTCCTGCATCTTTTCATCCCAGAGCATGGGAATGTCGGCCACCCGCAGGGTGTTATTGATCAGGCTGCTTTCAATTTCATAGCGGAGAATGATGTGCAGCGGATAGGTAACCTCGTCTGCTTCGACCCGGATGTAGCTTGGCTGGACCCTTGTTGCCGCGGCCCAGAGCTGGGCACCGTCGAATGGTGCGGCGGCGGGCAGCAGGTTCTTTATCCTGCTGTTGAAAAAAGAGATAAAGGGCCGGGACAAAAACAGCTGTTTTTCAAAGAGCAGACTCTGGCTCTCATGGAGGCACATATTGCGCGCGCTGCCTGCGGGCAGTCCATCCCATGTAATCGGCAGCCCGCTCTCGTAAGCGGCATGGCCGGTTTCATGGGCGGTGGCCAGCAGCGCATCGAGAAAATCAGTCTGCCGAAACCTGGTGGTGATACGCTGATCGCCGCGACACCCGGTACTGAAAGGATGGGAGCTGACGTCGAGGCGTCCCTCGTTGAAGTTAAAGCCGAGACATTGCATCAGTTCCAGGTTCAGCAGGCGCTGCTGATCGAGGGGATACTCCCCGCGAAGATCCGGGACCACCTCGCCCTTTTGTTTGTCAACCACCTCTTGGATCAGTCCGGGCAGGACATTTTTCAGGGTGACAAAAACATCGCAGATAAAGCTGCTGCTGTCCCCGGTGCAGTAGAGGTCAAGCATCGCGTCATAGGCGGTCGGAAAACGACCGGGGCTGACGTCGCGTCGAATCTGTGCTTCCTCCCTGGCCAGTTCGACCACCTCGGTGAAGTTGGCCATAAAACCCGGCCAGTCGTTGTTTTGGCGCTGGCTGCGCCAGCCGTGTTCGCATTTGGAACCGGCCAGGGACTGGGCTTTGACCAGCGTAAGCGGCAGGCAGACCGCCCGCTGGTATTCCCGCTCCATCTCCTGCACACTGCGCAGCTGGTCGCCTGCGGTGACCCGGGCAGTCGCCTCGTGCAGCAGATCCGCGGTTTTGGCGGAGATGAGCAGCTCGTGGTGCATGGCGGTCAGTTCCGCAATGGCCCGTGCCCGCGGTTCACTGCCGCCCGGCGGCATCATCACCATATGGTCCCACTGGAGAAAGGTCAGGGCGTGATCGAGCCGGGCGAGCTGGCGAAACTGTTCTTCGAGCAAAAGGTAGGCGTTGGGCATAGCTATCCTCATCGGTTCCGGGGGGAGTTGTGCAAAGCAGGCGTCGGAAAGATTGTTAACACCTGGCCGATTTTATTCAATTGCGCTTTTTTTGGCTGCGTTTGCTCGAGCTTGCTTGCCTGCGGCCAGATCGCCGAAATGAACCGGGAGCAGTTTTTTGTTGCCGGCGATCAGGCCAAGCAGGATATCCAGCACGAGCAGAGCCGCCCTGTTCATCCTCTGGTGATGGAGCATTATGCCGCACAGCCCTGAGGCGATCGCTTGCTCCAGTTCGTGCAGAAGATTTTCCAGGGCCAGCTCGGGGATGGTCTCTTTCCGGGTATGCAGATCGACATTCACCTGATAATCCGGCAGCGCGGCAGGTGTCTCCGGCCGGGCCCCTGTGCTTCGTGAGACAGCGGAGAAATGAAGATCAACAAGGGCCTGCAGGGTGTCGCTGCCGCACCTGTTCCACGGCGGGGTAAAAACCGGGTGAAAGTCCGTGCCCAGCAACTCTGTCAGCCTTTCCTTTCCCTGAAGAAGACTGGTGTATAGAGCATTTTTTGTCCGCGCCGGGCCGAATTCCTGTTTTTTACCGCTTGTTTCAAAATTGCGATGCACCCGTCCGTGCTGGTGCCAGCACCACTGGGCACTGCCTGTCCCGGTGAGCCGGCGCATCTCTTTCAGTCGTGCGGCGGTCAACCAGGCGGGAACGGTCGCCAGACAGAGCGGCAACCGGTGTTTTTGAAAACAGGCAATAAGCTGCGCAAAACTGCGCGAAGGGATGCCGATGTCGTCGGCGCGGAAAAATACCAGCGGACGCTGCGTTGCCCGCCGACAGCCCCTGTCAAGATGGTCGCCGATTTTAGCACCAATATCCGCATGGTTGATCAGGTACAGGGAGGATGCAGGCTTAGTCATGGTGCAATTGTTCCCTCTGCCATCTTTCCAGTTGTTCGAGTGTCTCTGTTGCCCCGTTCAGCTTGATATCGGCGGCCATTCTGGGTTGTTCGAGCTGCTCGGCGATTTTTTTGGCGAGAAGCTGCGGCGTCAGATCGGTCTCGTCGATGATAATGATTGGCGCCTTCCTGCCGAGCCGTGCCGCGCGCAGCCGCTGTTCGCTGTTCTGCTGGAACGGGTAGACCAGGGCCGGAATTCCGGCCTGCACCAGATTCATGCAGGTGTTGTAGCCAGCCATGGAAATCGACAGATCCGCTGCCTCCAGCCAGGCAGGGAAACGGTCGGTAAAGCGATCGATGGTCATATGCTCCCCCATACTGTTCTGTAGAGTTATGTAGGTCGCCTCGTCACAGTACGGTCCGCAGAAAAGCTGTAGGTGGGCGGGTATGGAATCCTGCAGGATGGTAACCGCCCGGATGGCCGCATCAAGAAGTTCGTTGCCGACACTGCCGCCGCCGATACTGCCGACTATCAGTTTGTCTCCAGGTGCGAGGCCCAGTTTTTCTCTGATCTCCTTGCCGCCGTTTGCCGCATCGTTTTTGTCAACAGTGACAAAACCGGTATAGTGCAGTGGGACGCGGATGTCGCCCAGGCGGCTGAAGGTCGTTTCAAGGGTAATAATCTCCGGGTCGGCATGCACCAGAATGCCGTCAAAATAGTCGTTGATTGTCTGCACCGCGCGCTGTTCAAACTTTTCCCGCCCGGTTTTCTTTTCTACCAGAATATCCCGCACGCTGCAGTAACAGGAGCACGGTGCCAGCGAACCGTCGCGGATGGCCTCAAGCAGGGGGTCAAGTTCAAACCTGAAGGCCTTACGGCCAAAAGGGTAGAGCTCGGTGATGAAAACGTCCGGCCTGACGTCTGGTCTTTTTGCTTGAAAATGGTCAAAAAGCTGCTTTTGCCTCGCCGTTTTGACTTCGGCAAGGGAGAGACCAGGTTGACAGGGCACCATATTGTTAAACTCCCTGTCCATCTGTAATCCCGGCAGCCGCAGTACCTCGATACCAGGCTCGGTTAGCTCCACCGGCGGGCCGCCAAGGATGAGGGTGGTCGGATGGCGGCGGGCAATGGCCCGGCAGATCGCCACGCTGCGATGGAAGTGACCGATGCCGAGGACATGCTGACAATAATACGAGACGTTCATGGCTCGGCTGTTCGGGAAATGTTCAGCTCCAGCAGAGAAAACTGTTGCCCCGAGCAGCCGATGAGATGCAGGCGGTTATGCTGCAGCTGCGGATCCTCGTCGGGAAGAAATTCTCGGTCGAGGAGGAAATAGAGCACGGATTTGACCACCCCCTGATGACAGACAACGAGGATATTCTGCCCGGGCCATGTCGCCGCGCTCTCCAGAAGAGTCGCCAGCACCCGATCCTTGACGGCCAGCCGGCTTTCGCCTCCCGGCGCGGAAAAATGCCAGCCCCTTGCCACCCGGCGGGCCAGCTCTTCCTTGAGATTTTCCTGGATAAAGGGCAGGGTCAGCCCCTCCCAGTCACCCCAGTGCTGCTCGCGCAATCGTGCATCAAAGGACACCGGCAGGCCAAGCTCCCGGTTGAGGATGTCGACCGTCGCCCGTACCCGGCCGAGGTCGCTGGCGATAATCCGGTCCCAGTGGTAACGTTGTAAGGTCTGCACCCAGCCACTGGTCTCCTGCCTGCCCCGGCTGGTTAACGGCGAGTCTGCCGAACCCTGTATCTTCTTCAGCGTGTTCCATTCCGTCTGGCCATGGCGTAACAGACCGAAGGTGGTGGTCGGGACAATATCTTTGGCTGCCTGTTCCATGCTGCGGACCTTGTGTTGTCGAAAGTTATCGGAAAAGTCCGTTATGCCGGCGAAAAATTTCCGCCAGTTTTTCAATCCATCGGCGGTTATCAAAGGAATCCTTGACCAGCTGCTGCCCGCCGGCGATCAATTGCCGGCGAAGCTGCTCATCGGTCAGTATGCGCAGCATGGCCCTTTCAAGCTGGTCCGGCTCGGATGGCGGCACCGTCATACCGGTCTTGCCATCGATCAGAATCTCCGGGATCGCCGAGACATTGGAGGACAGGGCGGGGACCCCCATGGCCAGACTCTCCACCAGGACATTGGGGATACCGTCCCGGTCGCCGTTCGCGGCTATTTCGCAGCCAAGGACAAAAAGGTCGCTGGCCCTGAAATGAAGCAGCACCTCCTCATGGGTCCGGGTGCCGATCCAGCGGCAATGTTCTTTGAGACCGAGCTCGGCGATCAGGGCGAGGATCTTCTCCCGGTCGTCTCCGTCACCGATGAGGGTATGCTCAAAGCGGATGCCTTTTTGATGCAGACCGGCCAGGGCCTGATAAATGGTCGCTAGGCCTTTTTTGGCGGTCATTCGTGCGACGGTGAGGATTTTAAACGGGTTGTGTGTTGCCGACGATACCTCGGATTGCCGGAAGAGAGCAGTGTCTATGCCGTGATAAATACAATATATCGGCGTGGAGATCGGCGCGGGACCGTCATTGGCCAGCGCATCGAGGTATTCTTTATTATGGTGGGTGCAGGTGACGACAAACTGCGCCCGGGCTATCTTCCTGCGCAGTTTTTCTTTGTCCGAGGTGTAGATGTCTTTGGCATGGGCGGTGAAGCTGAAGGGGATGCCGGAAAGCAGCGAGGCGAACATGGTCACCGAGGTCGGGGAGTGGGCAAAGTGGCCATGCAGCTGGACAATGGAGGGATCGTTTTCAAGATGATTATTGGTCAGGTAGCCCGCCTGCAGAAGATGTTTCAGGGTGGCAAGTTCCTGGCCCTTGCTGATCCCCTGTGCGGCAAAGCCAAGCGTTTTTTTGAACTGTTTCGGTTTTTTGGCGGCGAGAAAAATATTTGGCCGCAGCAACCGGAAAAAGTCGACAAGCAGTTCCGTGGGCAGATAATCCACCCGCGCCTTGATCTCTTTTACCGAGGCGTGACTGAAGTCTTCGCGCGGCCGGCGCATGGAGAAAAGACGCATGGTGAAGCCCAGTCTTTCCAGCAGGAGAATTTCGTTGGAGATAAAGGTCTCGGAGATCCGTGGATAGCCTTTGAGGATGTAGGCCAGGGTCGGTGTCGGCGGTTGTTGGGTCATGAGGTAACAGGCCCGGGCATAAGGGCGTAAAATTTATGGAGGCTGATTACCGCGCAATGGACTGCAGCACAAGTTCGGCGGCGAAATCCTTTTCCTTGAAATACGTCAGCCGGGCGAGCATCGTATCGAGTCCGGACAGAGCAAAGGAATTAATCCTCTCTTCATAGTGATGTCCGTTGCGCAGCAGGGCAAAAATTTTCTCCCGCAGCAGGTCGGGGGTGACTTCCGTCCAGGGAATGAAATCGAGCAAACCCTGCTCTTTCAGTCGTGTCGCCCGGATCAATTGCTCTCTTCGCGGCGTTTCTCGGGGAATGATCAAGGCCGGGGTGTGCTGGGTGAGTATCTCGCAGATAGTGTTGTATCCCCCCATGCAGACGACCAGGTCGGCGGCCGACATCAGCTCCTCCATCCTCGGATGAAAGGGAAGGGTTTTTATGTTATATTGTTTTGCCCTTTTGGCGAAAGCCTCCCGGATGTTTTTCGGCATGAACGGTCCGGTAATAATGATCGATTTAAACGGCAGCGAGGTGGAGAAATGATCGTACATGGCCAGATAGTGTTCGATCACTTCCAGCCCGTCACCCCCTCCGCCGGTGGTCACCAGAATAAACCTGTCGTCGTCGGTGACCCGGTATCTCTTTCTGACGGCGGTCCTGGTCCTCGGGGATATTCTCTTGCGCGGGATATACCCGGTGTATTGAATTCTGTTGTGGATCTTTTCCGGGATGGCATACATCTCCACCGGATCATAGATGTCGCGATTGCCATACACCCAGATCTCATCATATAACTGGTCCAGGTAGGTATAGACATTCTTTTCGCGCCAGTCGTTCTGGATGACCGCCGCGTCGTCAAGAATATCGCGTAGGCCCAGAACCGTCATGGTTGATGGGGACTCACTTTTCAGCCATTCGAGGGTCGGCAGCACTTCCCGTTTCAGCCCCAGCGGTTCTTTATCCACAATAAAAAGGTTCGGCTGGAATGACCTGGCGGTAGCCAGGATGATGTTCGTTCTAATAGAGAGCGCCTTTTCCGGATGAATGCGAATGGAAAATGACTGGTAATCATCATTACTCTTTTTGATCATGCCGGGGATGCGCACAAAGTCGACGTGCTGCGGGAATTGAAAACGCCCGGCGATAGGTGAACCGGTCAGGATGAGCACATTGGTGTTGGCGTCGCGCAGATGATTGGCTATGGCCATTGTTCTGCGGATATGTCCCAGCCCATAGGTGTCATGTGAGTACATGAGGATGTTGTAGGCAGGCGGATCGTTTTCTGTGTGCATGGCCGGGACGGTTTTCTCCGCGTTATTGCTCCGTCAATGGAGTTCGGTGCTGTGATATGACTCTCTTATTCCAACCGGGGGAACTTGTCAAAAAAAAAATCCTCATAGAAATGTGTTTCTACGAGGATAAGAAGAATACCGATCGACCAGCGAACGGTCTTGCGTTCCGTTTGCCGAGGTTAGAAGCTCAGTGTCAGTTGATTAGATATCATGATAATATTTTCCACATCGGAATAACTGTTGCGGTTGGTAAACAGCGTACCGGTATCCATATAGCCAAAGTGCAGCTCGTAGGAAATATTGTTGAGCAATTTGTAGACAACCCCCAGGTTGGCTTCCCAGCTTGACCCGTTGACGCCGCCCATCAGATCAGGCGACCAGAGGTTGCGCGTTACACCAAAGGTGCCTTGTATGGAAATGTGGTCAGTCGCGTCAATCTCACCGGAAAGGGCGATGCCGCTCAGGCCGGATGTCTCGGATTGTCCACTGAGAGACACCGATTTCTGGTGCTCACTGTTGAGGATGTCCACCGTGCCGCCGGTTATGAGCAGTGGTTTGAAATTTCCTGCTGCCCGCCCATCACCAGTATTCTGAAAACTCTGAAAGGCCCCCAGATTATACGAGGTTACTTTGTAGGCCCGGTGCGTGCTGAGGTCTTGAGCAGAGAGCAGACTGGCCCAGCACAGGAGCTGCAGGATAATAAGTATCGGGAGGACTGTTTGCTTTGTCATAAGTGTCTGCGGAATACGCATTTTCATGCATCGGTGTGAAGTATGATAGGTATAAAATCATAGAGTTATTTTCTATCTTTTAAGGGAAAAAGTCAAGGGAAATTACTGGGCATTGCCTGGATACTTGTCTTGCTTGTCCGGACATTTTGCGATATAGATAGTTGTCCATGAAAGCCGTAAGGGAAGGTCCTTTAAATCTATGTACTAATCAATGTACTGCATGGTACGGTTACGAGCACTGAATGTTTCAATGATTGGGAGAAGTCATGCGAGTCAAATTACTAGCGGTCACTCTGTTTTGTCTCACCCTCGGTTGTGTTAGCCTAGTGTCGGGCCAGGAAAAAAAAGAGCAGTCTCAAGAGGATAAACAGTATCAGGTGGTCTTTTCGATATTTGATAAGAGCTCCGCCGGAAAATACGCCTACCTGCGCGACAGTGTTCAGGCGATGCTGGCCGGCCGTCTGGCGGCAAACGACAGCGTCAATGTGCTGGAAAAGACCTTCAGCCAGGCGGAATTGACCTCCCTGAAGCAAGAGGGGACGCAGAGCCCCCTGTCAATCGGTGGCGAGAAAGCGGACTATCTGCTGACCGGGGAGCTTTTTGCCCTTACCAGCGGCCTGGAAATTCAAGTCGATCTCTATCCGCTTGTTCCGGACAAGGAAATATTGCATTTCTCGGTACATGGCAAAACGACGGATACTCTGATCGCCGATGTCGAGCAGCTTGCCGGGGATATCGCCCAGACGGCCTTCGGCGTCAAGCCTTTTCCGGCCGGACAGGCAACGAAAGACGGCATAGCCGGCGGCAGTTCGGGCTTTGTCACGGCCCATCCCGAGGCGGCCTATAAAAAAAGTGTCCATACCGGGACCATCATCGGTGTTGCCGGCAGTGGGGTGACGACCGCGGGCAGAGGAGCCCGGATGAACGTGAACGTCCCGGTTGATATGCGCGTTATGGCGGTAGGCGATGTCACCGGCGATGGGGAAAAGGAAATACTCCTATTGGCCGGTTCCAGTCTGCGCCTGTTCGGTATCAGGGAAAACAGTCTTGTCCAGGTAGCCGAAACCTCCCTGTCGAGAGACCTGGTCAGCCATGCCCTTAACCTGGCCGATCTTGACGGCAACGGCCAAGAAGAAATATATATCAGTGCCACCGATGGCCTGTATGTCTCTTCGATGATCATGAAATATCAACCCGGCGCCGGTTTCCAGGTAGTCGCCGAAAATATCCGCTGGTATCTGCGGCCAGTTCTTGTTCCCGGCAAAGGGTGGCAGCTGGCCGGACAGCAGAGGGGCATAGCAAGAATTGATCTGGTTCGTCCGGGCGTCTCTCTTGTCAGCCTGGATGCGGGTAATAAGGTTATCGAAAAGGAGCGCCTTGCCCTGCCGTCTTCGGTCAATCTCTTTGATTTTACCTATGTCGATCTTGACGGCGATGGCTTGTACGAAATCGTTGCCGTCGATCAGAAGGAAAAACTTCGCGTCTATAGCCCGGGCAATGAATTGATGTGGGTCAGCAAGGACAATTTCGCCGGCAGTAAAATCTATCTTGGTCCGCCAAGGGGAGGAATCGGCGATGAGAAGCAGCAGCGGAATTTCACTTCGAACGAGGACGCTGAACGTGAACTGATTTTTGTACCGGGACGGATCATCGTTACTGACATCGATCTGGACGGCCAGGAGGAGATAGTCGTCAGCGAGGGGAGCAAGGCCGGGTTGAGCCTGTTCAACCGACTGCGCTTCTATGACAGCGGCACGGTGGTCAGCCTGGCCTGGACCGGCGCAGCACTTAGTGAATCGTGGCGGACGGGCAATTTCAAGGGCTATGTCGCCGGCTATGGTTTCACCATGCTGGAAACAAAAGAAAATACTGCTGGTGCAAGGACCCGAGGCCGGTTGTTTGTCGGCCATCTGCCGAAAAGCGGCTCGCTGTTAGAATTGTTACCTGGCGGTGCTGAAACGGAACTGACCGTCTATGATCTTGAATTCTCTCATGAAAAAACTGAATAGTAGCCCTCGCCTTAAAACAAGTATAAAAAATTATACCACGAGGTTAAAAAATCTTGACATGGCTCGGCCGCAGGTATATTATGGCATCAAGATTGAGATAACTTTGCCGGTGCGCTCCTTAAGCAAGAGCGTTGCAGCTGATAGTCAGTTTGCTAACCGGGCAAAGAAAAAATGATCCTTGTCAAGAGGGTTAAACCAGTTTTCAGGAGAGAGAAAATGAAAAAGATAATAGCCTCAGCAGTAGGTCTTGCCCTTGTTGGTGGTGTTGCGGTAACCACCGCCTCTGCAGTGGAAAGTCAGTTTGGTGGTTACTGGCGTACCCGTTTCACCTTTGATGACAATTTGAGAGGAAATACGCCTGCTGGTGTGAATGAGGATGGTACGACATTCGGGGTTAACAATGACACCGGTAGCAACTACATTACCGATACCCGTACCCGTCTGTACTACACCGCAAAATTCAGCGATAATTTCAAGTTCGTCAACAAGTTTGAATTCGACGCCGTATGGGGTGGGCCATCAAGCGGTTATGGTGACGTCGGCGCGGACGGTAAGGATTTTGAAATCAAGAACTCCTATCTCGATTACACCACGGGCATGATGAATGCCAAGGTTGGTGTCCAGGGCGCGATAATCTCCCGTGGTTTTATCTTTGATGAGGATTTTTCCGGTATCGTTCTGACTCCCGATTTTGGTACAGTCAAGATGCCTATTTTGTGGGCCAGTGAAATTGATGAAGAAGCACAAGGCGGAGCTCCAGGTGGAGATGTACATATGTTCTCTGTCATGCCACAGATCAAGCTCAGTGATACCATGCAACTCACCCCGCATGTCACTTACTTGACGGGAACCAGCGAAATAGATACCGATTTATACTGGGTTGGTTTCGACATCGATATGAAATTTGATACCGTTTCCGCCTGGGGTACTGCAATTTATAACGGTGGTGAAGCAGGAGACGCTGATATAGAAGCCTTCCTCGTAGCTGCAGGTGCTGACGCCGGTGTTGTTCACGGTCAGGCTTTTTACGCTAGCGGTGACGAGGATCCAGATGAAGAGGATTATGATGCATTTTTCTCTGCACCTGGTTCATCTTACTACTGGTCTGAAATCATGGGTCTCGGTGTATTTGATAACGGTACTCCTGTAGGCGTTCCCGTATCACCTGGTAGTGCTCCTGGTGGCGGAGGCGATGTCACCAACATCTGGGCTGTCAACCTCGGTGTGACCGTCCAGCCGATGGACAAACTCACCGGCAAATTCGACGTCTGGTATGCACAGCTTGCCGAAGAGAATGTTAATGGCGATGACGAGCTTGGCCTCGAATTTGACGCCATGCTCACCTACAAACTGGAAGACAACCTGAATGTTGATTTCATCTTTGCCTACCTGGTAGCTGATGACGCTATGGGCGACGAAGATGTCATGGAAGGCGGTGTTCGCGTATCTCTTGCTTTCTAAGCTGAGACCTACCAAGGTTTAGTAACGGAGAGTGATAAAAGCCCGGTGGAGATTTCTCCACCGGGCTTTTTTGTGTTTATTTTTCTGTGAGCCGAGCATTGACCAGGCAAGACGAGCATAATCCCGACCGCCGCATGGTTCTGGCCCTGGTCATGACCGGGGTCTTCCTGTCGACCATGGACAGCGGCATGATCAACGTCGCCCTGCCGACGATCATGCGTTCCTTTGATCTGAGCCTGGAGTATGCCGCCTTCGTCGTCACCTTTTATCTGCTGACCATTACCGTCACCCTGGTGTTCTGGGGCAGGCTGGCCGACCGGCTGGGCCGGGGCAACATCTATCTGTCCGGCATGGCCACCTTCACCCTTGGCGCGCTCGGCTGTTATCTGTCCACCAGTTATGCACTGTTGCTGGTCAGCCGGTTTGTCCAGGCCCTCGGCGCGGCGATGATGATGTCATCCGGGCCGGCGATAGTCAAAACAGTTTTTCCCGCCGATCAGCTCGGCCGCAGTCTTGGCCTGGTCGGTATTGCCACGGCCTGCGGGCTGTTGACCGGCCCCCTGGTCAGCGGCCTGCTGCTCAGTGTCTCGTCCTGGCGGGCAATTTTCCTCGTTACCATGCCGGTGAGTATTGCGGCTGTGCTGCTCGGCAGGTTTTTCCTGCTCGGCCACTTGAATCAGGTGACCAGTGGAGGCGGCGCGGAACAATTTGACTGGCGGGGCAGCTGCTGCTGGGTCATCCTGGTGGTTCTCGGCATAGGTATTTTTCACCGATTTGATCGGTTTTTCAGTCCGGCCAATATCCTGCTTATTGTCGGCTTTGCCGTGCTGGTGTCGCTTTTCCTGCATATCGAGAAAAAAGCGGACAATCCTATTGTACCGCTGACGCTGTTTCGCCAAAGGTACTATTGGACCGCCGTACTGGCGGCGGCCATTTCCTTTGCCGTGTTATTTACCGTGCTGGCGCTGATTCCTTTTTATCTGGAGTATATTTTTTTCTACCCGGTGGAAAGGGTGGGGCGGCTGATGATGGCCGTTCCGGCGACGCTCATCGTTGTCTCGCCCTGTTCCGGGTGGCTGTATGATAAAATCGGTGCACGATATCTGGCCACCGGCGGCTTATGTCTCAGCGGCCTGGCCCTGGTCGGCCTGGCCTGGCTGTCTGCCGAAAGTTCGCCTGTGGAGATTGGGGTGAAACTTGCCCTGCTCGGCGCCGGCCAGGCGATATTTCTGTCACCAAACAGCGCCTCGGTGCTGTCCCGGGTTGGCGAAGATAAACTTGGCATGAGTGCGGGAATTCTGGCTACGGCGAGGAATTTCGGCATGGTTGCCGGGGCCACTCTGGCTGCCGCCGTCTTTTCCTGGTGGTACGGTTTTTTCAGTGGCGGCGCAACGCTGACGACATATAGCCCGGCCGAGAGTGCCTATTTTATTCTCGCCCTGCGCGTCACCTTTGGCATGGCCGCGGGCCTGTCATTTTTCGGCTGCCTGGTTTCTTTCGGCCGCCGGTGAATTTTTCGGCAGAGTGATGGTCGCCTGGGTTCCTCCGCCGGGGGCATCGTGGATGGAAAAAGTTCCGCCGTGTGCCTGGACTGTCTGCTCGACCAGGGCCAGACCGATGCCGTTGCCGTAGGTTTTCGTGGTAAAAAAAGGATCTTTCACCCGCGGCAGGGTATCGGCCGCTATCCCCGTACCGCTATCGGTGATCGATATAGTGATATATTGATCATTTTCCGTTGCCGCGATGCGCAGCAGGCCGCCATCGGGCATCGCTTCCAGGCTGTTTCTGATCAGATGCAGAAAGGCCTGACGGATTTTGTTCTCATCGATCGTTAAAACCGGTCCGAGTCCATCAAGCTCGAGGACATATTCTATCTTCGAATTTTTCATCGTCGTATAGAAGATCATCAGACTCTTGCGAACCAGCGGATAGAGCGGATGGGAGCCAAGGGTCAGCTCGGTATCTTCGACGAAACTGAACAGGTCTTCGAGGATGGTTTCAATTCTCGAAGATTCCTCGGTGATAATCTGTAGAAAGTTTTCGATATAGGGGTCATGGATCTTTTTTAAGAGCAATCGGGAGGTTCCGCCGATCGAGGTCAAAGGATTTCTGATCGAATGCAGGAGCTGCGCGGACATCTGACCGATTGCCGTTGCCCGTTCCGCGGCAACAAGAAGGTCTTTGCTTTTTTCCAGTTCCTGGGTGACCATCTCCAGCTCGGTGATCTTTTTCGCCATTTCCGCATAGAGATGGCTGTGTTCAATGGCCAGGCTGGCCTGGCTGGCAAAAATTTCCAGACCGTTTATATCTGCCGTGGAAATTGACGCGCCGGTGACAAAATTATCGACGATAATGACCCCGAGGGCCTTACTGGGCGAAAAGAGGGGCACGACGACAAACGATGATTCGTTGAGCAGGCGGATGAGATCATTCGGTACCCTGCAGCCTTCCGCCCACCCTTTTTGCACCAGGATCGATTTTTTCATGCGGCTGGCATGCAGCAGAACATGGTCCTCCTCTTCGGTGGCGATGTGCAAGGTCTGGATGATCCGGTTTACCTCGACATCTTTGGTGATGGTATTGTTCTGAATTGTCGAAAGAATATCCTCGAGGTGCAAGCCCTTTTCCTTTATCGAATCCCATACCTGTCCGGCATGTTCCGGCGAGGCCGGGCCGATGGCCAGTTTTCCTTCGAGATAGCGGCAATCTTCACTGAACAGCGCCAGGAAGGCGCGGTTGAATCGCAGCCCGTCATCAGAGGTTATGCCGACGAGGATGGCCTGGAGAATGCCCTGCAGTTCGACGGTATTCAGGTAGGCGGTGTTCATCTTCAGGTTGAGATGATGCAGAAAACGCATCCGGGCATTGGTGATTTCCAGCTCCTGCTGAAAGCGGCGATTGTCGATGGCCAGTCGGCGCTTTTTCAGGGTATTTTTGATGGTGAAGATAAATCCCTCAACGCCGATGGGTTTTGTCAGATAATCATCGGCCCCCTGGCGCAGACATTGAAGAGCCACTTCGATATCGGTGGTGCCGGTGACCATGATGATGCCCAGATCAGGGTGGGTCGGGGCGATATTGAGCAGTATTTCGTTGCCGCTTTGATCGGGAAGACCAATATCGAGGAGGACAAGACCGATTTTTTCCCTCTCCAAAAGACCGTAGAATTCCCTGGCGCTGCCGGCGCAGATAACACTGAATCCCTGGTTACGGAGATAATGTGCAAGGAGGAGGACAATTTCAGGGGAATCATCAACGACCACGACCACCTCGCCGGGATAAAGGAGCTCGGAGGCGGGGAGTGTCGATATTGAGTCTTGTGGTAAGAAAATTTCAACCATGCCGATAAAAATGTGCTAATCGAGGGGAAAGGGGTCGTCGAAAGAGTCATTTACTTGAAAAATATGTAACCTGTATGTGTTGTAGCATAAAAGCCTGTCATTCTGCAAAAGTAATCAATGGTTTCTGCCGATTTTTCCAATTGATGCATGAGAAAAGAACGAAAATCGTATTACAGCCTCGGTCATTCTATTGTATAGTGTGGGCTGTTTGCAGGACGGGCTGTTTGTAATGGTAAGCGTTCACCAGCACCCCATCTGCACACGATCAGACCGCCGTGCATAGGCCAACTATAGCCCGTCAGTCTGCTTGTGCACATCTGGAGCACTGATGAACGCTTACAGATCCCAGGTTCCACGAACATTTTGCCATTCCGGGCGAACGGTTACTTATATAATGGGGTTGGAGTAGTGAATGAAGCAAAGAGCGGTTGTGGTGGATATGGCGGATATGAATGATTTAGCCGATATTTTCGGACAGGGAGGCAGGCTTGCCTCTTGTCTGACAAATTTTGCCGCCAGGCCGGGCCAGAGTGCCATGGCCGATGCGGTTGCCGCCGCTTTACTGGCAGCCCCCGCAGCAGAGGAGGTTGCTGAAAATAAAGCACGTATCCTCGTGGTTGAGGCCGAAACCGGTATCGGTAAGACGCTGGCCTATCTCATCCCGGCGGTATTATCCGGGAAAAGAGTGGTCATCTCCACCGCGACCCTTAATTTGCAGGATCAGATTATTCATAAGGATCTGCCCCTGGTGGAAAAGGTTTTAGCACAGAAGATTGCCGCGCTGTGCATCAAGGGCCGAGAAAACTATCTGTGCCATTATCGCTGGTATCAATACTGTGCTAATCCGCAGCTGTCGCTGGTCGATGATCCCTGGGTTGAGAAAATTGACCGCTGGATGAACAGTACCGTGACCGGAGATCGGGCCGAACTGGACTGGTTGAGCAAGAAATCCGGCCTGTGGTCGAAAATATCCTGCCAGTCGAACCATTGCCTGGGCGGCGATTGTCCGGAGGCTTCCAGCTGTTTTATTAATCAGCTGAGGAAAAAGGCCGGAGCCGCGCAGCTGCTCATTGTCAATCATCATCTGTTCTTTTCCGATCTCGCCCTGCGAAAGTCTGGATTCGGCGAATTAATGCCGCGCTATGAAGCGGTCATCTTTGATGAGGCGCACCATCTTGAAAATGTCGCCTCGGCCTTTTTCGGCAAAAGCTTCAGCCAGTATCAGTTGCTTGATCTGCTCGGCGATATTGAACGACAGGCCCGGACGGATCTGTCGCCGGACATGCTGGACAGCCTGCTGCCGTCCTGCAGCGCAATGAAAATGCACCTCGATGGTTTTGCCCGAATTTTTCCGGTCAAAGCCGGGCGGTTTTTTCTGCAATCCCTGGTCGATGACCTGACGCAGAAGGTATGGCGGGAAGAGGTGGAACGGTTCTCCGCGGCTCTATCCGGGCTGACCGATCAGCTCGGCGGATATGGTCATTGCGGGGAAAGCTGGAATGTTTTGAAGAAAAGGGCAGTGGTGCTCGATGATACCTTGCGTGATATCGCTCTTTTTTTCGACGGCAACCAGCACAGCTTTGTCCATTGGTATGAGAAAAGAGAGCGGGCGGTCATTCTCTCGGCAACCCCGATTGAAGTGGCCGGGGAGCTGCGGGAACATCTCTATGCCACGGTCGGTTCCTGTATATTGACCTCGGCCACTCTCTCCTCCGGCGGGTCATTTGCCTATATAAAAGAACGGTTGGGACTAGATGACAGTGCCGAGTTCCTGCAATTCAGCTCGCCTTTTGACTATCTCCATCGCACCCTTCTCTATATCCCGGAAGCAACTTTTCCCGAACCAACCGACGCCGAATTCCTGCCGCAGGTCGGCGATCGGGTGCTGGACATATTGCGATGCAGTGAAGGTCGGGCCCTGGTCCTTTGCACCAGTTTTAAAGGCATGGATTCTTTAGCTGCTTTTCTCGAAGATGCCTGCAGTTATCCGGTACTGGTGCAGGGAAGGGCGTCGCGCAATGCACTGCTGCGCAGTTTCCGGGAAGAGACCAACTCAGTGTTATTAGCGGTCGCCAGTTTCTGGGAGGGCGTCGATGTCGTCGGCGAGTCGCTGAGCTGCGTCATCATTGAAAAATTGCCCTTTGAGGTGCCGAGCGATCCGGTGGTCCAGGCGCGCATTGCCCGTATCAAGGAGGAAGGGGGCAGGCCATTTTTCGATTTTCAAGTCCCCCGGGCCATCCTGACCCTGCGCCAGGGGGTCGGGCGATTGATGCGTTCGGTCACCGACAGAGGGGTTATTGCCATTATGGATGTACGCTTGTTTAAAAAAGGCTACGGACGTGTTTTTATGAAAAGTCTGCCGCCGTCACCGATTACCCGCACCATGAGTGATATTGAACAATTTTATGCTGAGTCAGTGCATGTCAAAAGCAATTGAGGTAGCCAAGGAAATGTCACGTGTAATCCCTGATGAGTCGATTCTTACCGCTGTAAAGGAAGAGGCTGCAAAGATCGATACCTTTATGCGGGTGGATCTTGCCCGCTTACAACCTGATGTCGACGATCTGCTTCTCGAGGTTCTCGACTACGGACTTTTCAATGGCGGCAAACGTATTCGTCCGCTCCTGGTGGTTCTTGCCGCGCGGCTCTGCGGCAAAAAAGATGATGACGCCTACAGGCTCGGGGCGGCCTTTGAGTATCTGCATGCCGCCACTCTTTTTCATGATGATATTATTGACAACTCGGCAACGCGTCGCGGCAAACAGTCCGTCTATCGAAAATTCGGCACTATTGTGGCGATTCTGGCCGGCGACTTTTTACATGCCCAGGCCATGGCCACCGTCGGTAAATTTTCCGGTCAGGCCGGTCTGGAGATTTTTTGCCAGGCGACAACCGGCATGGTCGATGGCGAGTTTATGCAGCTGAGAAATGCCGCAAGGCATAACCTGTCCGAACTGGATTATTACCATGCAATTATGGGCAAGACCGGGCTGCTCATTGCCGCCGCCTGTGAGGTGGGCGCGGTATACGCCGGCGGTGATGCGCCAAAGGTTAAAGCGCTGCGGGAATACGGTGTGCAGTTAGGTCGTGCCTACCAGATAATCGATGATCTTCTCGATTATCTCGGGGATTCCGGAAAAACCGGCAAGGCGGTGGGCAACGATCTCGCCGAGGGCAAAATGACTCTGCCGTTGATCCTGGCGATGAATACGGCCAAATCGGACGATCGAAAGCGTCTGATGGAAATTTTAGGCGACAGTGAGGCAAGAACCCAATGCCTGAGCGAAGTCTGTACCATTATTTCGAAATACGGCGGCTTTGCCGCAGCCCGGGAAAGGGCTGCGGCGGCGGTAGACAAGGCTGTGGTGGTGCTGGATGTTTTTGCCGAGAAAAGCGTAGGTTTTGAGCGAAATGTACTGGCCGGGCTTGCACGCTATGTGCTTACCCGAGAAAAATAATTTTTATATATTTTTAAATGATTCCCAAAAAGAAAAAAGCACTTCGAAAAAAAGCATCGAAAAAGAAAGGGTTGGCTCTTCGGAGCATTGTTCGCCTGTGCTCCCTGCTGGTTTTACTTCTCGTCCTGGTTTTTTCCGTCTGTACTGCGGGGTATGTTATCTTTTTCCGGACTGTTTTGGCCTAGGAACCTGTCCGCCTGCGCCGCGGGCATTCAGGCTCCTTGCCGAAATTAGTGTTTAAAGGATCTCTGGCCGGTGAACATCATGGCGACCTGAGGTCTGGCCTCGTTACAGGCCTGGATGGTTTCAAAATCGCGCATCGAACCGCCGGCCTGAAGAATTGCCGAGACCCCTTGGGCAATGCCCACATCGGCCCCGTCTCTGAAGGGGAAAAAAGCATCTGAGATCATTACCGAGCCGGGCAGGTCGGCCCGGTCTTTTGTGACCTGGGCGTCTATGGCTTCCTTCAGCGAACCATCTTTTTCACCCTTGCGGATGGCCAGCTCGAGATCGGCATAGCCGATGCCGTGGGCATCAAAGCAGAGAATATCCGCGTATTTCTTGTACGCCTTGTGGACGGCGATCTCCGCGACGCCGACTCTGTCCTGCTCGCCGGTACCAATACCGACGGTGCAGCCGTTTTTTACGTACAGCACGGAATTCGAGGTGACGCCATGTTCGATAGCCCAGCCGAATATCATGTCATCAATTTCAGCCTGGGTCGGCTGTCGGTCGCACTGGAATTCTTTGCCCTGCCATGTGGCGGTTGCCGGACTGAGATTGTCGATACTGCGAATGGAATTGACCGCCGACTGCTGCACGATGATGCCGCCATCGATGAGGCTCTTGAAATCAAGAAAACGAAATTTTTCAAAATCCGCCAGTCGGTTGATATCGGCAATTTTGATGACTCGCAGGTTCTTCAATTTCTGGAGGATATCCAGGCTGCCGTCTTCAAATTCAGGGGCACAGACGACTTCGAGATAGTTATTGACCAGCAGTTTCGCCGTATCGGTGTCGCAGGCCCGGTTGAGGACCACCGCGCCGCCAAAGGCTGCTATGCGGTCACAACGTAAGGCCCGGTTAAAGGAGGCGGCGAGACTGTCGCCGTAGGCGGCGCCACAGGGATTGTTATGCTTGAGAATGACCGCAGCAGGTTTATCCATCAAATATTTGATAATATTTAAACCGTTATCAATATCGGTGAGATTGATTTTGCCGGGGTGTTTGCCGACCTGCAGCATATCCTCGACCTTAATGGCCGAGACCAGACCATTGCCCGGCTCGATAAATTTACACTCCCCAAGGGTGAGGTTGCCGTTGCTCAGTTCATACAGAGCTGCCTGCTGATCGGGATTTTCCCCATATCGGACGCCGCGTTCTTCAACAGTGCCGTTTTCCTGGGTTATTTTCCAGGTTTTCTTCTTATAGATGAGTCGCTGCTCGCCAAAGGAAATGGTCATTTCCATGGGAAAGCTATCGCCGAGAATTGTCGAATACATTTTTTTAAGATCGCTCATGGTGTATCTCCTCAATTTTTTTGACTAAAGGGGGGCAGGATAGCATTAGAGGCAACTGTGCAGTCGACTAAATAGCTGTATGGGCCAATGATGGCGTTGTCACCAAGGCGACAATTTTTCAAGATAGCTCCCTGGCCGACCGTGCAGGAACGGCCAATCCGGCAGCCGTTGGAAATATTGACACCCGGGCCAAGGATGGTATCTCTGTCGACAGAAGATTCAGGGGATACGCTGATCGTTGCCGGATTATTCATCGTTACGCCTTGCAGCATTAGGGACCTGTTCCGGCGCATTTGCAATTCGTTTTGGGCATCGGCAAGCTCTACTCGAGAATTGACGCCAAGAACATCCAGCGGGGTAGCAACCGGAAATTTTTCAACATTCAAACCACTGTCAACCGCCAGTTTGACGATATCCGTCAGATACACCTCCCCTTGACTGTTGTCGGTGCCGACACCTTGCAAAGCTGCAAAAAGCCATTTCTTGTCAACACAGTAAATACCGGCGTTAATTTCTTTGACTTCCAGCTGTTCCGGGGTGGCGTCTTTTTGTTCGACGATACCCTGGACCGTGTCGCTGCTGTCACAGATGATACGCCCATAATTGGTAGGATTGTCCAGAATGGTGGTCATCAAGGTGAGAGCGGCCTTCCGGCGAAGATGCGAGGAATACATTTCCTGCAGGGTAGCCGTTTGGATAAGAGGCGTATCACCACACAGGATCATCACCGTCTCGGCGTTTTCATCGATGGCCTGTTCGGCGACAAGTACCGCGTGACCGGTGCCAAGCTGTTCTTCTTGAACGACGAAGGATACATCAAAAGAAGCGAGCGCCTCGGCAACCGCTTCTTGCTGGTGACCGACAATAACGACGGTTTGAAACGGTTGGAGTGGTAAAACGGCCTTCAGGACATGATGCACCATCGGGGCATAAAAAACTTCGTGCAATACTTTGGCTTTATCCGATTTCATTCGGGTGCCTTTACCGGCGGCGAGAATGATGATTGACAGGGGCGAAGAGGTCATTGGAATTTACTGGAGTTATAATTTTATTGTGTTTGCCGGCTGGCTTGGTTCTAGCTGGAGGTTTCCAGCATCTCTACGAAAGTATATAGCTAAATTGATTCCTCTTGGCAAGGTAGATAAGGCAGGAAACTTTGCGGTGACAGGAGTTTACCCCGCAAGAAGTGGCTGAACTCGATACCCCGAAACGACAAAAGCCCCGAACACG
>NZ_BAAHYZ010000016.1:0-106421 GCF_054657295.1 Desulfocastanea catecholica | reverse complement strand
ATTACATCTTTTCCGTAAGTGCTCAGCTCAAGGCCTTCATGGACCGATGCTGTGGTATTCTTCACTGCCAGAGCTTCACGGGTCGATACGGCGTATCGATTGTCACGTCAGGTGGCGGCGACGAAAAGCCCATCGCGGATTATATGAACCATTTTCTCATCTCGACTGGTATCGTTCCGGTGGGATCGGTCTGGGCCACCATGGGCTTGATCACGGGCGATGAATTCCCTGAAGATATAAAGAAAAACGCTTTTGACCTGGGTTGCCGTCTTGTCGAAGCCTGGAAAATGAAAGCCGTTGACTCGGAGGTGAAAACAAAGATGGACGATTTTCACCAGCGGATGCGATCGTTAATGACCTGGCGGAAAGCGGAATGGCCTTTTGAATACAACTACTGGGTCACTCACCACGGCCTCTAGCGGATGGATCGAGCGAGTCTGTACCAACGATAGACGCTATCTTTTAGCAGCCACAAAAACGGAAGGACGGAACAAAGATCACCGTAACCTATGTTCGGCAGGAGAAAGTATTCCCTGGTTACATCGGAGTTCAACCGGGTGGGGTATTTGCGCATCAGCTCGATCTCACGATCAGCATGTGTCCATTTCATCTTTTTTGGAACTTCCAGAGGCGGCCCGATGGGGTGTAGGCGGGTATGCCACACCTGTAGATCCACTTGTCCACACTATAGTTGCTGCTCCCGAGGTATATGCCGATTTCGGATACTGATAACCAGCAATTTTCCGTTTCGTTGATTCTCATGCTCCATGGGCGTTATGTATTTCGACCATGTCGCCGGGTAGCAAGAAAAAGAGTGGAGAGGCACCTTTGCCCACTATAATATTTTCTCAATAAAATACAGAGTTAACGAGCTATATCAAAAGGATTTTTGCCAATTTGAGCCGATTGTTTTCTATCTAGCTTAATTACAGACACCGGTGTCCAGCCGAGTACGGTTGTCAATGCCGTGGTATCAGGTAAATCCAGGCTGCAATCGAGATGTGCAACACGCGAGTGCGAGAAAATAAAGAGAAAAGGAAATTGTCCATTGGTCGATTGCTCTTGATTTCTCGCTTGAATTCTCCTCGCTTGGCCTCGATCTTCACCTCGCAGGGGCCGTTCCAGAAGTCTTCCCGCAGTTCACCGCGCCACCAGCGCTTGCCATCCCGTGGGCGCATGTCATCATTGGCGAAGCATGTTGCTGGAAAAAAAAGGAGCGCCGCCGCAAGGAGGCAGAGATAGCCTGGAGATTTGTTCATGGTAAACCGGAATGGAGGCAGGTATCCATCGCAGCCACTCGGGCAATTTTGGGGGCCTAAAAAGTAATTGTATAGAAACCGTGAACTTTGCAATTTGTAGTGTTATACAAAAAGATCCTCTGTTTGGCAACCTGCACGAAGCCACAGTAGTTTCGTACCGCCACAAGATGAAGGTTTGGACTGCCAATACATAGGGATTGGGAGGTTCCTCTGGTTGAGATGTTTGGAGAATATTGATGGAGAAGACAGATCAACCACTTATTATTTTTGACGGTGTATGTAATCTTTGTGAGTATGCTGTAAAATTTATCGTCAAAAATGACCGTCAAGCGAGGTTTAAATTTGTATCTGCCCAATCGGATAGAGGGAAGGAACTTCAGCGCCTGCATGGTGTCGATACTTTGAAAGATGGCTCCGTTATCCTACTAAAAAATGACCAAGTGTATGTCAAGAGCGATGCTGCTGTAGAAATAGCGAAGGATCTCGAAGGCCTATGGAGATTCCTGCATGTTTTTAAATTTATCCCAAAGCCTGTCAGAGATCTAGTGTATTCAATAATTTCAAAAAACAGGTATCGGTGGTTTGGCAGGAAAAATCAGTGTCTGCTTCCTGAAAAAAATATAAAGGATAGATTTTTATGATTTATATAGAGGATATTGCAGATATGGTTGGTCTGCTGGCTGATTCGCAGGCAGGCTGGGTAACCGGGCAGAATATCCTGGTGAATGGTGCATTTGCGGCCTGATGGATTGTTTGATGAATGAAACAGAGAGGAAAAAGCAATGCATAAATTTTTCGGTTTGCTCTTGGTGATCTGGTCCTTCTCTTTTTTTAGGCGGTTGTGCCGGAATGATGCGATCCAGCCTGAATCCTCCGGATGTCAGCCTGCAGACATTCAAGGTGCTGCCGCAACAAGGTGTCGGCCCAAGATTTGAAATTGGACTCCACATTATAAATCCCAACCGCGAACCCCTCAATTTTTTTGGTATTTACTATACTGTCGATATCGAAGGGTATAAAGTCCTGTCAGGAGTTTCCAACAACCTTCCGACTGTCGAACCCTACGGTGAAGTTGATATCTACCTTGAAGCCGGTGTCGATCTGCTTAGCGGTATCAGACTTCTCAGTTCTCTCATGAATGATCCCAGAGACTCCTTCAAATATGGTTTTAAGGCGAAGTTGGATCCGCGTGGGTATTTACCTGATATTATCATCCAGGAGGAAGGCGAATTTGATTTGCGGGGTGGTTGATACGTCATCGCTTTCTTCGAACTTCCTAAAAAAGGCCCTTTTCAATGAAGCGCTATCCGATTCAATGCATCAAAACCTCAGCAAACAAATGTCATTAATCACCGAAATTTTGTAGCAGTATCCCGCAGCAGAAGATTATCATGCCTGCACATCGATGAAAATTTCCTCATATTCAGGCCAGCCATGATCAAAAGGTTACTCTTCCTGAACATTATGATCTTGATTTATAGCCAAACCATACCAGGTAAGAGCAGTTTTGCACTGAGTAAGGTCAAAGATTCCTCTCCAAGAAAGTTGCAGTTTATGGTGCATCTTGGTTAAGAGTGTCTTGTAAATAGCTATTTATAATTTGTCAAACCTTTGCTTGATATGCTTAAAAACAAGAATCATCACATACGGCTGTAAAAGCAAAATTTCCAGACAGAAAATCATTTTCAACATAAATGCTACTGTTGCGACAGATTTTTCGGCAGCATCACAACGGCCAGACATATAAAAGGACAGGGATGCTAACGGCCAGCACAAGAATTTCGAGAGGAAGGCCGATGCGCCAGTAATCACTAAATTTAAAACCACCGGGGCCAAGGATGAGAGTATTGTTTTGGTGACCAATGGGGGTAAGGAAGGCGCAGGACGACCCAATTGCTACGGCCATGAGAAATGCGTCGGCATTCAAGTCAAGCGCAGCAGCCGTACCAAGAGCGATGGGGCACATGACCGCCGCCGTGGCTGCATTGTTTATAAGGTCTGATAAAAACATTGAAATGATCAGTATAAGAGTGAGAGCTACAATGGAATGTCCCTGGGCAATATATTCCATTAAAAAACGGGCGATCAGAGCGGCGGTGCCGGATGTTTCCGCAGCAGTAGCTACCGGTAACAAGGCAGCGAGGAGGACTACCACAGACCAGTCAATGGCTTTGTAGACTGATAGCGGCGACACTGTACGAAAGGCCATCGAGGCAAGTACCCCGATGGCAAATGAGATCGCGGCAGGGAGAAGACCCAGAGCCGCGCCACCGACCGCGCCTGCCATAATACCGCCAGCCAGTAGAGCTTGCCCCTTATCGGGAATACGCAGCTCCCGCTCCGCCAGTGGCACACAGCCATTGTCTGTTGCGAATTCACTGATCGCCTCCCCAGGTCCCTGCATGAGAAGAAGATCACCCGGACGGATTTTTATCGTCCTCAAACGGAATCGTGATCGCGACCCTTCCCTCGAAATTGCAAGCATGTTAATCCCATATCTGGAACGAAGCGATATGTCGGTCGCGGAACGGCCAACGATCGCGCCTTCCGGACGAACTACCAATTCCATAAGCGCTACTTCGTCAGAAGGCTTCTCCTTCTCTTCCTGTTCTTCCTCTTCTTCCTGTTTTTTCTGATCTTCCGTCTCGTTCTCTTCTTGTAAAGTTACTTCCGATGTTTCATTTCCTGGAATTGCATCCGCACTCGGCGGTTTCGCCTCGGCCAATTTTAAGCCAAGACTGGAAAGAACCTGAGCAAGGGCATCGGCCTCGGCTTCAATGACGAGTATGTCACCACCAAGAACCTGACGCCAGGGAGGGGGTGCATTAATCCGAACTTCATTACGAATAAGTCCTATGATTTGAACGTCCACCTCTTCGAGGGCAGCCTCGATTTCACGTAGACGCATTCCGGCAGCGTTACTTTTCGGAGGGACAAGCGCTTCTGTCATATAGGCTCCAGTCTCAAATTCAAGGGTGCCCTGGCGCTTGCGAACCGGCACTAAACGCCAGCCGACAGTAATAATAAAAAGCAGGCCTACAAGAGCCACTGCAAGCCCCACTGGAGTAAAATCAAACATGCCGAATCCGCCTCGTCCCTGTTGAGCTCGAAATCCGGAAACAATAAGATTAGGTGGAGTACCTATCATGGTAGTCATTCCTCCCAGAATCGTGCCGAAGGCGAGTGGCATGAGCACCCGTCCTGGGGGAAGGTCTAATCGATCGGCCAGTTGCACGGCGACAGGCATCAGCAGCGCCATAGCACCAACATTATTCATGAACCCTGAAAGGAAAGCGCCAAGACCCACGAGAGCAGCAAGACTGAGCATGGGCCCTGCTTGGGCGGGCAAAACAAAACGGGTAAGAACATCAACTGCCCCTGAGGTTTGCAGTCCCCTGCTGAGCACAAGAACACATGCAACGGTAATGACGGCAGGATGACCAAAACCGGAAAACGCTTCGGCCGGTTCAACAAGCCCTCCTAATACGCAAGCGAGCAAAGCCCCCATCGCAACCATGTCATGCCGCCAGCGCCCCCAGAGAAACATGCCTAAAGTCAGGAAGAGGATAGCAAAAATTAAAAATTGCTCGTTCATTGCTTTGAATAGGCCACTTCGTCAAAGAATTTCTCTTGCAAAAAAATAAGAAAACAATCTGTAAGGCACTAAAATTTGGGGTTGAGTTTGGTCTGTATCCTAAAGTAATTCAAATTCAGTATCCCGCCACTGGAATCCTCTTTGAAAAAACCGATACTCGCAGAAGACAGAACCACCATGACAGAACCAATCTTATGTACCACCTTGGCCATTATGGGCGTTATCATTCCACTTGCTCCAGCCAGAACCGCGACCAGATTGAAAACAAGACTGAAAACAATATTAAGTTTAATGTTAAAGAGCATCCTGCGACCCAGCGATATTAAAAATGGCAGTTTGCCGGTGTCATCTCCCATCAGGGCGATATCGGCGGTTTCAAGGGCTACTTCGGTACCCTTGCCCCATGATAATCCCGATATCGGCAATAGCCAGAGCCGGTGCATCGTTTATACCGTTGTAAGCGGAGTGGCCCCTGGTCATTAATTTCATTAAGAAAGGATTGCAGGGACAAAGGGACACCGACTATTGGTGGGTGATAATCGGTCGCTTTCTTCATGCTTCCTAGGAGTGTGTCGAATTTAAACTCATGGCCCTTAGGTGAGGCTCAAAATCCGACACACTCCTAGGCAGGTCGCCGAGCATCAGTTGGGGATTCGTCTTCGTGATAGCAACCATCGTGGGTGGCGTGATTGCCGCCCTAGCAGGCGGCGAGTTCGCCAATGAATTGCTGCCGTCCATATGGGAGGCACGCTTCGGTGACAGCGTTGCGCTGCGTGCGGCCGTCGCCTTTCCCGGTGGCATGCTGATGGTATTTGGGGCGCGGCTGGCCGGAGGTTGCATCAGCAGCCACGGTATCAGCGGAACTCTTTAGCTCAACGTGGCATCGTGCATTATAGTGATTTGCATTTTCGTTGGTGGTGTCGCTGTGGCCCTGCCGCTCTTCAAACTGTGAGGAACTATGATTGACACTGGTAAAACAGTAAAGTCAAAAACGGTGAACCGCGCACCACTCGAAGCCGCGACTCCCAAGCTGATTGCCGGCGCGATTTTTGGTCTGGTGGTTGGCTTCCTCCTGCAAAAAGGGGGTGTCGGAAAATACAACGTGCTCCATCGGCCAACTGCTTCTTCAGGACTGGCCCGTCGTGAAGATAATGCTCACCGCAGTAGTCGTCGGCATGATCGGCGTATTCATGTTGCACCACCTCGCCAAGGTGAACCTGCACATTAAACCGACACACATCGGCGCGAACATCATTGGGGGGCTCCTTTTCGGCGTGGGCTTTGCACTGATGGGCAATTGTCCAGGCACTGCCGCCGTCGCACTGGTTCAGGGAAGTTGGGACGCGCTTTTCGGCTTGGCCGGACTTATTGCGGGCTCGTGGATGTTTGCCGAACTTTCGGCATGGACAAAACGAACGGTTGAGAGTTGGGGCGATTTCGGCAAAGTGATGCTCCCCGATTTGCTGAGCGTGCCACGCGGCTTGTTTGTAGTCTGCTTTGCAGCGGCTCTCACCGCTCTCCTTGTGGTGTTACAGTAATTCACTACCCGGTGACGACAAAAAGCGCTTGGCGCGAAGACCGCAAGATTTGAAATTGGCGCGCACGGTAAATTAATATTAGGGAGATGCAGTATGACGTCTGAAAATATGACGGATACCGGTAGAAGGCCCTTGGGAGCCGATTTACCGCATTGTCAAAGCCAAAATGTCACCTGTTCGATCAATGGGACAAATCGCCGATCTCGGTAAAGATTTTATATAGCAAAAAGATTTTATCCGCTTTGCCACCCCACAGCGCTGTGTTGCCATCGGCGAACATACGGTGTTTTCCGGAAGGGAAAAGGCCTTTGAACAAGGCACAATCAAAACTATGGATGCCTTGTCTGACTCAACCGGTTTTCTCGGGTACATGATTTTGAAACAAATCGGGATCTGCGCACTGGGCAGCCTTATGCTCGACCCGGTGTCAATGGCAGAAACCCTGCAGACACTCGGGGCCAACCCGCCGAGGAACCCGAAACCGCTATTTAAAACGCTGGATGCCATGCCAAGCCCGTCTGAATACCTTATTCACAGTGAGTGGGACGCGACGGAAATGGTTCAGTTGGGTTTCGCAAAAGTTCTGGTGAATCAAGCCATCAGAAAAATACACGATGATGGCGTTATTGCCCATCTTATCCGGGCACCCTACATCATGTTTTTTCAACCGATGATGGAAGAACCTGGCTGGAGGTTCTTTTTGTCATGATGAAAAGCAGGAATTCACTCACCTTCATTGAACTCAACGATAACCATGCCTATTGTGACCTACACCAGGAGATGTTCTGGCTGGGTGGTCAGGCGTCTATCGTCCCGCGGGAGGGTATGCCCGCATTGCCGCAATCGTAAAGAAGATTCGCACCGAGAACCAGGGCGCACGCTCTTTGGCGACTGCGGCGATACCCTCCAGGGTACCTATCCCGCCCAGAGTACGCAGGGACAGGCAATGGTTCCTGTTTTGAATTCATTGGGCCTCGATGCAATGACGGCCCCACTGGGAATTTGCTTATCTGGGCCGCCTGGATCTGGAAATTGAGGGGGGACGTGTCGCTGACTACCGACACCAACCGATTGAGGTAGAAGCCAATTTAGATCCCGATCCCGCAGAAGGTAACCTCATACGCCAAGCGCTCGCGCCTTACCAAGAAAAACTGTCAACGGTTGTGGGCAAAACGGCGACGGCCCTCAACCGAGGCACCACGCTGGAAACGATGATGGATAATTTCCTGTTGCAGGCGTTGCTGGAAAACACGGGCGCGCAATTGGCATTTTCGAATGGATGGCGCTATGGCGCACCGGTCATTCCGGGGGAGGTCACGCTCAATGACCTCTACAATATCATTCCGATGAACCCGCCGATCTCAACGGTCGAGCTGACGGGCGAGGAAATTGTCGCGATGCTGGAGGAAAATCTGCAGCGAGCGAAGCATAGAGGCATTAAAAACATACCTGGCCAGGAACCGCCCGTTGCATGCAGAACTTCGGGGAACGTTGGTCGCGGTATAAGGCAGTCGCACGATCGGTTAGTAAAACGATGGTTTTCCAAGGAAGATTCAAAAAACTGCTTTAATATGTAACAAAAGATGATGTTCGACGGGGGTAGCCTGTGGACTTGAAAAGCGGATATCCGTACTGGGCGGTCAAGAATGGCCTGATGTATGCCTTCCCGCAGCTTGATGCCGACCTGAGCTGCGATGTGGCGGTGGTGGGCGCCGGCATCACCGGCGCGCTGATCGCTGATGAATTGGCTGGACATGATCATGATGTCGTCGTGCTCGATCAGCGCGAGGTCTGCTGGGGCAGCACCTCGGCCAGCACCGCCTTGCTGCAGTATGAAATTGATACCCATGCGACAGATCTCGCTAAGCGCTACGACCAGGCCTCAGCGCTCCTGGCGTATCAATCCTGCCTGCGTGCGATCAGCGAGGTTGGCGCGGTAGCCCATGCGGTCGGCGATGTCGATTTCGCCAAGTGTGAGAGCCTGTACTACGCCAGCAATCGCGCTGATCATCCACACCTGGCCGACGAATTTGCCTGGCGGAAACAGCACGGCCTTCCGGTTCGCTGGCTGAGCCGCGCAGCACTCAAGGACGAGTACGGACTGACTGCCCCAGCCGCTATTCTCAGCTCGGTGGCCGCTCGGGTTGATCCCTACCGGCTCGCCTCACGACTGCTGCGCAGGATGCAGCAACAGGGCACGCGCGTGTTCGATCGCACGCAGGTGAAAACTATCACGGCGACGACGCGTTCGGTACAGCTCACCACCGACAGTGGCATGTTGATCAGGGCGAAGCACGCAGTGATCGCCAGCGGCTACGAAGCGCAATGCTGGTTGCGCCAGCGCGTTGCTCAGAATCGCAGCAGCTACGCCTACATCAGCGATCCCGTCGATCCTGCCGAGCTGGGTTGGTTGGCAAGCACGCTGCTGTGGGAGTCCTCGCGGCCGTATCTGTATCTGCGCAGTACCGGCGATGGACGGCTGTTGGTGGGTGGCGAAGACGACGACCGCGACATCCCGGCACGCCGGGATCGGTTGGTCGACCGCAAGGCAACGACTCTGCAGCGTAAGGTCGCCCGATTGTTTCCTCACCTACAGGCGCAACCGGCGTTCGCCTGGGCTGGCACATTTGCTGAAACCAGCGACGGGCTGCCACTGTTCGGTCACCATTCGCAGTACGGGCCGCGCGTTCTGTTCGCGCTGGCCTACGGTGGAAACGGCATCACTTACAGCATGCTCGGCGCTGGATTGTTACGCGCGCAGATCGAACGCCGCCCGCATCCATTGACAGCGCTGTTCTCCTTTGCCCGGCTGGGATTTCAATGACTGGGGACCGAAAATCTATGCTTTATGTTATCGGAATCACTGTGCTGGCCACCAGCCTGATGCTGGTGTTGTTGCAGAACTTCAAGAAACCCGAGAAGGTGTTGGAGCGTAAAGTCGAGCATCGCTACCCTGTCTCCGATCCGCAGTTTCGGCGCGAGATGTCCGTCCTGCTGGGCCCGGCGATTAAGCGTGGCAATAAGGTGACCGCGCTGCAGAACGGCAACGAGATTTTTCCGGCGATGCTGCTGGCCATTCGCTCGGCGCAGACGTCGATCACTTTCGAGACCTTCATTTACTGGTCAGGTGAAATTGGTGAAAAGTTCTCACAAGCGCTTTCTGAACGGGCCCGTGCTGGCGTAACGGTTAGCGTTATTATCGACTGGGTGGGCAGCACCAAGATGGAGCAGTCGCTGCTGGATTCCATGCAGGCTGCCGGTGTGCAGTTGCATCGGTATCGGCCGCTGCACTGGTACAACCTTGGCCGGATTAACAATCGCACCCATCGCAAGCTGCTGGTGGTCGATGGCCGCATCGGGTTCACCGGTGGGGTAGGCCGGATCAGTGGACTGGCGACGGTGGCGATCCGGAGCACTGGCGAGACACTCACTTCCGGATTGAAGGGCCCGTCGTGGCGCAGTTGCAAGCGGCCTTCAACGACAATTGGATCAAGACCACTGGCCGGGTGCTGAACGGCCCGAGCTACTTTCCGGTCATGAAGGAGGAAGGCGAGATGGACGCGCACGTCTTCGTTGCCTCGCCGTCCGGCGGGAGCGAGAGTATGCATCTGATGTATCTGCTAGCCATCGCGGCGGCCGAGGAGACTATCGACCTGGCGGCGTCCTACTTTGTGCCCGACAGGCTGTTGATCGAGGCCTTGATCGCTGCCCGTGGTCGCGACGTTCGCGTTCGCATCCTGTTACCTGGGCCGCACATCGATTCATTGACAGTCAAGATCGCCTCCAAGGCCGATTGGGGCGAGCTGCTGCATGCAGGTGCCGAGATCCACGTCTATCAGCCGACCATGCTGCACACCAAGCTGCTGATCATCGATGGCGAGTTTGTTTCGGTGGGTTCAACCAATTTCGACATGCGTTCGATTCGGCTCAATGACGAAGCGAGTCTGAATATCTACAGCAGCGAGTTCGCCACTCAGATGACGGTGGTGTTCGAGGACGATCTGCTGGCGGCTGAGTCGTACTCCCTTGCTCGCTGGAAGAGCCGTCCGTTGCGCGAAAAGTTCTCCGAAAAGATTCTGCTGCCAATCAGATCGCAGCTTTGA
The DNA here is from genome assembly GCF_054657295.1 of Desulfocastanea catecholica. NCBI lineage: Bacteria > Pseudomonadati > Thermodesulfobacteriota > Desulfobulbia > Desulfobulbales > Desulfobulbaceae > Desulfocastanea > Desulfocastanea catecholica. Next base: position 95,926 of record NZ_BAAHYZ010000016.1, on the reverse strand, counting down.
TGAAAAAATCTCTCCAGGTGTCGGCCCTTTTGCGTTACCTACAGTTTCCCTTGCTGACACTGGCGCTTTTCACGTAATCTCTCTTGCGAATGCCGTGCCTGGTCAGCAAAAAGGAGAAAGAGGGTTTGCTGGAGGAAGAAAGATGGAATCAGTAATTATTTTCGGCGCCGGAATAGCCGGATTAAGTGCCGCACATGAGCTCAACCAGTTGGGATATGAGGTTTCGGTGTATGAAGCCCTGGAACAGCCGGGAGGTTTCTTTAGAAGCGCCCGCAGCAGTAACAACAATATGCCATCGGAATATTCCTGGCACGGCATGGGGCCATGGTATCATAATACCTTTGATCTCATGAAGAAGATTCCTTTGAACGACAGAGGGAACCTCTACGATCTCGCCCTTTCCCGGCCCATCGATTTCGGCATTTTTCCGGACGACACGCACCCCAGGTTTTATGACAAAGGTTGGCTGAGTATTCCCGGCATGTTCAGGATGAACAGATGGGAATTTGTCAAATGGTCGTATCTCATGCTCAAGACCTGGACAGCCAACAACCGCAGTACAGAAAAATACAGCCGCCTCAATGCAGCAGAGGCATGGCGTCCGCTCCTCAAGAGCACAGGCTATACCACCTGGCGCTCCTGTTTCGGACCGTGGATCGGCTCGGACTGGTCCAGGGTTTGTCTGCATACCACTGGTGATTTCTTTAGGAAGCAATTGACAACCAGGCCGAAGCATCACCACCGGACAGATGAGGATGGACCGGCATGGAGCCAAGGGGCGGGAGACGGCTGGCTGTTGCTCAAAGGACCCAGCAGTGAATACTGGTTCGATCCCTGGACTGCCTATCTCCAGAAAAAGGGCGTCGAGTTTCACTGGCGGGAGCCGTTGACAAAAATTGAATTTGACGGCAGAAAAATTATTTCCACCGTTTCAGGCGACGAGACAATTGTCGGCGATTTTTATATCCTGGCCCTTAATCCCTTTGCCACGGCGCAAATTTTAAGCAGGACTCCCGAATTGGAGCAGTTGGAGGTTCTCCGCATGTTTAAGCCCCTTATCCAGGATGGACCGCATACCCAGGTATCCTTCCGGGTGCCGTTTTCCGAGGAAATCCGTTTTCCCCGTGAAAGAGTTGCGGTGGTGGTGAGTGATTCAGAATTCAACCTGACCTTGTTCGCTGAGGAACAGGTGTGGATGAAGGAGGTAGATCTGGGGAAAAACGTCAAGTCGCTGTGGACCGGGACCTCCTGTATCAGCAGCGTTCCCGGCAGGATCTATCATAAACCCGTCAGTTCATGCACTAAAGAGGAGTTCCGGGAGGAGGTGAAGGCCCAGATATTGAGCTGCGGCGCACTTGACGGAATGATTCGGGAAGCGAATCAGGGAAAAGCGCTGCAGGATTTTTCGATGATGGAAATCGAGGTCTGGCATGAGTGGGAATTTTCCGCTGAGGGAATCAGGCCGTATCAACCAAAATGGGTAACCACTACCACTACCCAGCACTCTATGCCGCCCCAGATTACACCGCTTGCCAACCTGTTTCTCGCCGGTTCGCATACCCGGACCCAGGCCCATGTCTGGAGCATTGAGGGCGCCGTGGAAAGTGGCAGGAGAGCCGCCAAGGCCATTGACTCGCGAGTGGCGGTGATAGACCAATACATTCCCGGATGGGTCAGGGTAATTTCCAAAATTGATGATGTATTCTATGCGGTTAAAGCACCTCATGTTATTGATGTGACCATTTCCTTACTCCTTTTTCTGGGCTTGTGGTACGTGTTTTAAAACCTTAAGACTGCCAAAACGTTCGGTTCCAACCTTTCTGGATTTATTGTTCGGTGCCATGCTGACAGACCCAGCACGGTTTCATCACTGAGGCCTGGTTGGCGATCACACCGCGATGCCATTGGACCAGTTACTTTAAATCGATCGACAAAGGCCGCTGGGCTTCTGCGCTGCGAAACATTCAGGCAGAATTTTTTGTGAAAAACACGACGGAGACCTCTACGTCGGTGAAAAATACAGTTCTTCAGGGTTGATGAAAGGAATGATCAGCAGATAGACTCTTTAAAGAAAATCGCGGAATTGGATTTTGAGATACTTTTCTGTTCGTTCGCATCTCCCCAATATAAAAGACGGCAGCACCCGCATAAAACGACAACTCGATTATCCTGTAAGCTTTAACCAGCAGGTCCTTGAATGAGCTTTTGGGACAACGACTTCGGGAGGGAAACGACCGCCAAAAAACAACCCAGGCCATGCAGGCAAAACTCATGGCGATGTTTGGTGAAACAGTCTGACAAAAGGATATAGAATTAATCTTTTTCCTGAACCTCCTTTTCCGTCCGGTCTGGTTCACTGTTGGACGACAACCCGCCGAGAGACTGACCGCTTCTATTTGCGTTCGTCGAACTTTGCCCAGTTCGCATCAGCTTTTCTGATGTTGCCGGGAATGTCCCTGCTCCATTTTTCATAGGCCGCCACGCTGCAGTTCAAATACAGTTTGCCGTCAACGATCTTCCATACTTCCGGATCGGTTTCGGCTTTCCGTGCCTCCGTCATCGCCCAGGCACAGTACCCATCGTACTGCGGAGCAAACTTTTCGGGATTTTCCTGAAAGAGTTGCCTGTGTTCTTCGTTCTGAAAATGCCATGTCAGGTTGTGCCACCTGAAGGAATGCGATGGAGCACCTTTTTTGGCTGCGCCGGCCTTGAAGTAGGCGACGGGATCATATCCACGTATGGCTATGTCCTTACTTCCTGCCTCACCGGCGGCCGTGCCATCCGCGGCAAATCCGTCCGACAGCAGCAAGACGACGAGAAAACTCACGAGCAATCCGATTAAATGAGATGATTTCATTTCCGGCCCTCCCGATGTATTCTTTGCTGGACTTGGGAAAAAATGTCCATGGAAACTGGTCTACCGAACAAGGTAATGGTCTGACAGGGAGTGTCAAGGGCCCGGCATTCCCCATATTCCACTCGAATATTGCCGCCGTTTATGGTCCGGCGGCAAATTTAAGCCGGTACTTTCAGGTGAAATGATTACCATTCAGGAAAAGCCACGATAATTTCACAAGGAGACGACCTTGTTTCTGCCCATCGGCGACAGCCCCAACCCTGAACGCTTCACGCCGTATGTGACCTGGGGAATCATAGCCATCAATATCGCCATTTTTGTTTTCATCAACATTCCGCTCAGTAGCCGGCCGGTGGATGTATCCACTCCGCTGCTGGCCGAATACGTAAAAATGCTGATGGAACAGGGCATTCCTGAAACCCATTTGCGGGTGGTGCTCTCCCGGCTCTCGCTCAATGATCTGCTGCTTTTTCACTACGGCTTCAAACCTGCCGCACCCAACGTGGTCAGCATGTTTGCCTCGCTGTTTCTCCATGGCAGCTTTTTGCACCTGCTGGGCAATATGCTGTTTCTCTATATCTATGGGGATAACGCCGAACATCAGCTGGGCAGGATGAAGTTTCTCCTCCTGTATATGGCGGCGGGAGTGATCGCCACCTTGAGCTTTGCCGTTTTCGCCGGTGATTCGCTTACCCCATTGGTCGGGGCCTCGGGGGCTATCTCGGGAGTACTTGGTTATTATTTCCTCATGTTTCCCAAAAACCAGGTTAAAATGTTTATCCTGCTGTTTCCCATTTTTGTGAATGTGGTCAGAATACCGGCCCGAATAGTGCTCGGCATCTACGTTGTGGTCGACAATCTGCTGCCTGTTCTGGCCCAGGCGAGCGGCAATGTCGCCCATGGCGCCCATCTGGGAGGATTCTTTGCCGGACTGGCTGTTGCCGCGCTTGGTGAGTCCGGTTGGCACATGGCATTTCTGCAAAACTTCGTTGCCATGGGGCGTTTTTTGGGCATTAAGCCCGAGCGCAGGTTACCGCAGGCGCTCACCTTTCGGGAGAAGATGGAAAACGCCATCGCTTCGACTGATGGTAGGCAGCTTGTGTCGCTTGCCGCTGATGCCGGGATGCGGGATTTTCAAACGCTTGAGGCGGAAACAACCCTTGAAGCGGCGCGAATTCTCAAACAGCGTGGTTTTCTCGAGCCGGCCAACCGCATGGTCAAGCTCACCCTGGCGACCCACCGGAAATCACCGTTGCTGCCGGAATTATATTATCAGCTTGGCCAGATCCGTTTGCAGCAGGGGTTTGTCACCGCAGCTTACCAGCATCTGCTTACGGCGCTGGATCTGCATCCGCAACCAGATACCGAGAAAAAGATCCGTCAGCTGCTGCAAACTATTCGGATATAATTCAGCTTGGCATAAAGCCAAGAACAAAAATCGGTCGTAAGATGTCAGTTTTTCCGGAAGCCAGCCAGGGATTTCTGCAGGCAATCCCGAGAAAACCAGCGTTTGATACCATATCAGCCGAATACCAGGAGAGTACATGCCGCACCATGACTTTACTGACGATTTCAATTGGAGTACCTGATCTCGAAGCATAAGTCGCTCTGCCGCTATAAATTCCCACGGAAGTGTATTCATGGCAGATGGTGCTCTGCAGGCTGTTTCAATGATTTCCCGGAGAATCGTCTACCAAACTCCCCTCGCTTTTTAAGACCTGGCAACCGCGCGTTTGTGAAATGCATTTTTTGCAAAAAACCACTGCCATCCGCTGACAAGGGCTATGCCCGCAAGCACTAATGCCGCTCCCAGGATAAATTTTGGCTCCACGGACTCACCTAGCAGCACTACCCCGAAAACGATGCCGAAAACCGGCGTAAGGAAAGAAAGAGCACCCAATTGGGAAGCAGGATAGACCGTGAGCAGCCAGAACCAGAGCAGCATACCGACCACGCAGACGAGCAGAATTTGGAAAACCAGACTGGCCCAGACAACAGTAGTCATGGAAAAATTGAATCGGCCGGTAAGCGCCGCTCCGGGCAGCAAAATGCAGAAACAGGTAAGAAGTTGTATGAATGCTGTTTGGGGAGCCGGAGTTTTAGATAGTTTTGTCCGAATAACTACGGTGGTGGCTCCCCACGATATGCCTGCCAGCAATCCCAGCAGATCGCCAAAAAGCATTGAGCCGAACGAGATCGTAAGAGGAGCGCCATTATCATAAAATGCTATGGCAACACCGCAAAAAGCCAGGGCCATGCCGCCCCATTGCATCGGGTGCAGACGCTCTTCCGGTAGGAGAAAATGCAGGCCGAGCGCGGCGAAAGCAGGAGCTGTGTAGAGCATGGTGACCATATGCGAGGCATTGGTAAACCGCAATCCCTCCGCAACAAAAAGGTATTCCAGAGTAAACAAAATCCCCGCAACAAGCCCCGGAAGCCATTTTCCGTTCCTGGGCAGAAGCGGCAGTTTTTTCATTCGCAGATATACACCGATGATAAGAGCGGCCATTCCGGACCGTAGCGCTATCTGCAGAACGGGAGCCATATCGAGCGCTGCCGCCTTGATAGCTATCTGCTGCATCCCTAAAATGGCGCAGAAAAAAATCATGAGGCCTACGGCCTTTCCATCCAATGCTTTTCGAATACTCATTCCCTGTACCTCCGTATGAGATAACTTTACTGAAGTCAGAAAGCATCTGCTTTTATCGCAATGTTTAAAAAACTGACAGGATCAACTCCAGCCAGTTACCGCAAAAGATTATGATGAAATATTCCAGTCTTATTTGAAATACAGAATTGTATTTCTATTGCATCAGATTTACAGTGGCAAGCCTAAGCACAATTGTGCACAAGGCGTTTGAGACTATTTCTGAAACCTGTTATTCTTTGGAATAGGACTCTTTTAGAAAATCCGAATAAATCAATTACTTTTCATTATTTGGATGTCTTCAGCAAGGGGCCAAAATTCCGAGTGAACGAAGAAGCTTACTAATCATCCCGCCTCTCTCCAGGAGATGGGGAAATATCTGTCGCATTGAACTATTTCCGAGGCGATGGGGTGATACGTTGGCGGGACAAGTGATAAAATGTTCTTAGTTACCTCACGCGAAAGGTGACTCGATGAAAGATGACATGATGTATTCGGCAAAGCAAACCTTGTCACGACGGGAATTCCTCTGCACGACGTGTCTGGTCTCCACGGGCGTGTTCTTGCCGTCGTTACGTTCGTTATGGGCAGCCCAACCAGCCACAAAGAATGCCGGCGAGTTTGGTGAACTCAACGCGACCGATACTGGCGGCATCGATCTCTATCTGGAGCACAAAGACCTGCTGGTCGGCGGCAAGCCCGGCCGCGCGATTGCGATCAATGGTTCCATCCCTGGGCCGGTCATACGGATGCAGGAGGGCAAAGAGGCGCTGATCCGCGTCCACAATCGGCTGGAGGAATCGACCTCGATTCACTGGCACGGCATATTGCTGCCCTTTAACATGGATGGCGTCCCAGGCATCAGCTTCCCCGGCATTGCAGCGGGTGAGACCTTTACCTACCGCTACCCCATCCGGCAGAACGGCACGTATTGGTATCACAGCCACACGGGTTTGCAGGAACAGCTCGGACATTACGGCCAACTCATTCTCGAGCCGGCCGAACCGGACCCAGTGGGATACGACGTCGAGCATTCGATCGTTCTGTCCGACTGGACATTCGAGAAACCGCACCGTGTACTGTGGAAGCTGAAGACCATGGAAGGCTATTACAACTTCCAGCGCCCGACGCTGGCGAATATCGACGATCAGATGAAGGCGACCGGTATGTCGCTGAGCGAGGTGCTTGAGAAACGACTGGCGTGGGACCGGATGCGGATGGACCCGACCGATATCGCCGACATTACCGGAGCAACCTATACCTACCTGATGAACGGCAAGGCAGCCCACGAGAACCCTACGTTCATCGCCAAGCCTGGCCAGCGGGTGCGCCTGCGCATCGTCAACGCCTCGACGATGACTTTCTACGATGTCCGCATCCCGGGCCTGCCGATGACTGTAGTACAGGCAGATGGTCAGAACATCAAGCCGGTGGAGACCGACGAGTTTCGGATCGGAGTGGCCGAAACATATGACGTGATCGTGACGCTACCGGACGCACAGGCGTACACCCTGTTCGCCGAGACCATGGACCGCAGCGGTTATGCACGCGGCACACTGGCCGTAAGACAAGGAATGTCGGCGGATCTGCCCGAACAGCGTCGCCGGCCCATGCTCACCATGGCCGACATGGGCATGATGATGCACGGCGAGATGAAGGGTATGGACGGTGAGGACCATGAGGGCATGCATCACGATATGCCGCATCAATCTTCCGGCGACGGACATGGAAAAGAATTACCGACGACCAACCTTGTCCAGCGCATCAAGCACGGCCCTGACCAGCACGGCCCGGCCAGCATCACCATGGCTCAAACACCATATCGCCGGCTCGATTATCCTGGGGCGGGACTTGGCGAAGACGGCTGGCGCGTGCTGACCTACAGCCAGTTGCGTGCGCTAAAAGAGCCCTATGATCGGCGGCCGCCCACGCGTCAATTCGACCTGCATCTGACCGGCAACATGCACAAGTACATCTGGGGTTTCGACGGCAAGAAGTGGTCACAGTCGGACATGATCCGCTTCCAGTACGGCGAGCGTCTGCGGATCAACATGATCAACGACACCATGATGAGCCACCCGATCCACCTGCACGGCATGTGGATGGACCTCTACACGGGGGCCGAGAATTACGGCGACAACCCCCGCAAACACACGGTGATTGTCCAGCCGGCGGAGTTGCTCACCGTAGACATCAGCGCCGACGCACCGGGACAGTGGGCGTTCCATTGCCACCTGCTTTATCACATGGAAGCCGGTATGTTCCGCACGGTCGCCGTCGTCCGCTCGCTGGAAGGAGGTCCGATCAATGTCAAGTCGTAATCCCCACCCTCGGAATGTGGTCGTCTTCGTGATGTTGCTGACGTTTGCCGGCCCGGCATGGGCTCAGAACGAGTCAGACATGCCGAGGCACGGCGAATCGGCCGCGCAGCATGATGAATCCGCGCCCCGGACGCCGGAGATAGAACCAGCCATCCCCGCAGGCATGACACTGGAGGAACTGTTTGACTTCGCCGAGTCATCGCCGCCCGGCGACTTCCCTGAACCATTAGCCGATGACAAGGTCTACGTCTTCACGCTGTTCGAGAAGCTGGAGTATCGCGTGGCCACCGACAACGAGACAGCCGATCAGCTCGGCTGGGAGGCCCAGGGCTGGATCGGCGGCGACTTCAACAAGTTCTGTTGGAAAAACGAGGGCGAGACGCTCTTCGACGGTCCGGATGAGGGGGAAACGGAAACCGACCTGCTCTATTCCCGCCTGATCAGGCCGTTCTGGGACTTTCAGGTCGGCGTGCAATACGCCAACGACTGGCACAGAGATGCCTACGAAGACCGGTGGTCCGGCGTGATCGCGATGCAGGGCCTGGCTCCCTACAAGTTCGAGCTTGATAACTCACTCTATATCTCCGAGGACGGTGACGTAACCATCGCGATCGAAGCCGAGTACGACCTTCGCATCACCCAGCGCCTGGTGTTTCAGCCGCGGGCCGAAATGGGATTTGCCTTTCAGGATATTCCCGAACGAAACCTTGGCGCGGGCATGACCGACGTCAAGCTTGACCTGCGCCTGCGTTATGAGATCAAGCGCGAGGTTGCTCCCTATATCGGCATTCGCTCCCAGTTCCTTGTTGGAGAAACCGACAACATCGCCGAGGCCAGGGGAGAGGATGCCGAACAGTTCTTTCTCCTGGCAGGCCTTCGTTTGGCCTTTTAGCGTTCATTGGCGCTCCTCAGATATGAAGCGCATGTTCGACGCATAACGGACGGACCGACGTTCAGGACCGAGAGGGTTTGGGGCTGCCCGTCATGTTGCCCTTGCGCTTCCGAGATGCACGCCTGCGAAGACGCACCCTCAACCGCGGTGCGCCGCCTCGATTGCAGCGATGTCGATCTTTTTCATCTGCATCATTGCATCGAAGGCACGCTTGGCGGCGGCGCGATCGGGATCGGTTACCGCTTTTGTCAAGGCCAGCGGCGTAATCTGCCAGGACAGGCCCCATTTGTCCTTGCACCAGCCGCACGCACTCTCTTCGCCGCCGTTGTCGACGATCGCGTTCCAGTAACGATCCGTTTCTGCCTGGTCAGTGGTAGCGACCTGAAACGAAAATGCTTCGCTGTGCTTGAATATGGGTCCGCCATTGAGCCCGAGACAGGGAATGCCCATCACGGTAAACTCGACCGTCAACACATCCCCTTGCTTCCCGGACGGAAAATCTCCCGGTGCGCGGTGTACCGCGCCAACGGATGAATAGGGGAAAATCTTGGCGTAAAAACGCGCCGCCTCCTCGGCGTCGCCATCGTACCAGAGGCAAATCGTGTTCTTTGCTTGCTTCATCATGTCACTTCTCCATGGTCATGAGCCCACCTGAAACCGGAGTCAACGTTGTGTTCGCAGTCGAAGGCATTGGCTCGAACAACATCTCAATGTGCGGCTAGATCGTTACCATTCCGGCGCTGCTTCACTGCGCTTCGCCCAGGCGGAATAATTAAGAGCGTTGGGCATATCAGCCTTACGTTTCATTAAACCTCTGCATCCCCTCCATCATCAATACCATGAACTCTCCAAGTGGCGGCGACTTTTCCAATTCCTTTGGAATGCCCCTCGTGTAACTGAAGTTGCCGTTTTTTTCACCCAGCAGGGTATACACTGCTTCCTTTTGACGATGCTTCTGAAAACGGGCAAAGACGATTTCCCCCTCCTTAAAAAAGATCACCGCTCTACCTTCTTTCAGTGACAGATGAACCGCCCCGGTTTTCCGTGCGGCATTGATCATATACAAAAGATCTGCAGGGTTTATGTCGGCTAATTTTCCGGTCATGCCGGAGGTAATATTTCCTGACCGCAAGGCTATTGTCTGCGCCCTGTCGACCAACATCTTTAAGAGAAAAAGCTGCAGTATCTGATACCTTTTCATGACATTCCGGAAATTCTTCACACTGAGCATAGCCACCTCGGTGTCTTCGGCAGTATGTATAGAATTGGACACCGGTTCACCGGAAAGAAGACTCATTTCGCCGAATATCTCTCCTGCTTTAACCTCGGCAACCTTTGAGCCATGGTCATTAATGACCGTTACCATTCCCTTCAAGATAATATACAGATCATTGCCTGGCGCTCCCTTCTTCACAACTCTCTTATCTTTGGGGATCGTGTTAAACTCAAGCAGCAGTGTCAGGTCAATTAAAGAGTGATCATCAAGAGGTTTAAAGATATCGAGCTGCCGGAGTTCCCCGAAATGTTGTTCAATAAGCTTCTGCCGACGCCGATCTCTTGCCACCTGGAGCATTTTCATCTGCAGCGTCGCAAAATCCTTGCCCTTTTTGTACTCAAAGTGAATCATGCCCTCACAGCCGCCGCAGTCAAATTGAGACTTTTGCCCACCACTTTGGGGAAGCCCACCGATAGTATGTTTTACAGTGACGATGTTGGCAATTTTCTGGGCCAGATGGAGGCAGCTTGGTTTATAGGATGGTATCAGCAGGTTGAAATTTTGCACCTTCAGCTCTTCACCTGCATTGTAAATGGGACAGGAACGCTCCTCGGTGATGAGAAAAACTGCATCACGGTATTTTTCCTCTGGCTTGTTCAAAAATTACCCTCCAATACTGCCCGGACCCAGCGACAACAGGAAAATTTTTCGGACATTTCTTTTTTTTTTCGATGACGGAGAAGTTCTCTCTCCAACTGTTGCTCACCAAGGCCAGAGCCCTGCTTTGACGAATGGGACCGGAATTGTTCCAACCAACAATCGTTACGATTATACGCCCTAATTGGAAATAATGTAAACAGGGGACGGCAACTTTTTCACCCAGTTTGATAAAAAAAATTTATATTGAGCGGTGATATAGATTATCAATTCTGGTTGACATCTCTTGTCGGTTATAGATATATAATTCCTATAACTGTCTATGTATGGATAGGGATCACCTATCCTGTTTTCATAAACTTCCGCACAAGGAGACTGTTATGAAAAAGGATGTGAAAAAGATACTGGCAAGCCTTGGCGTCGCAAGCTTGATCAGTGCTGGTGGGATCACTTTGCCGGGAGCCCATGCCGCAGGCAGTGGGTGAGGGGCAAAACCCAGCGCAGGTAGCGCTGAAGTAAGCAAGCCCGCTGCGGCAAGTGGCTGAAGTGGACACAAGGACAGCGCCGTGAGCGCTGGTCAGAAAGAAGCTGAAAAGACTCCTGAAGCAGTTGAGGAAGGCAAAAAAAAGACTGAGGACGAAGCGAAGGAAGCGATGCCGGCAGACACTGAACTGCCTAAGAAAAAGCCTGCCAAAAGTGGTTGAAGCGGTTGACAGTAGCGTGCGGTCCGCACGTTCATAACTGATCTGCAGCCGGAACTTATTAGCGGGTTCCGGCTTTGCTGTGCATCCGACAGCTCACCAGCTTTTTTCGCCTCAACAGATCACAAAGGAGTCTTTGTGAAAACTGAGCTGCACATCATCTATCCTTTGAGCTCGATCTCGCTGCCCCAGGGGTTTACCTGTACCCCGGCCGAGAACCTTCCGGAACATCTCAGAAAAAACCCAAAACTTTGTCAAGACACCCCGTATCTTGCCGACCTTGCAGCCATTGAACTGGCAATCCATTCCATGTTGCTGCATCCTGTTGCTGTCCCCAAAGACATCAAGATGAGAATGGTGCATCCGGGCCTTGACCTCCTTGAAGTCGGCTGGCAGGGGCTGGGCGAGCTGCTTGCAGGGGGCTCTGCTGCTCCTGTGCCGGGAAAAGGTTTTATCCTCCTCATGCCGGGGAGTGACGAGGATGGCGTCCAAATCTTCACGCCGAGCAACTTCGATCTGCTGGCCCTGAAAATTGTCGCCGAGGGTATTGACAGCAAAGCTGCGGCACGTGCGGCGCAGGTAAGTGTCGGTTTTATTGACAGCATCTTGTATAGCGCCGGGCAAAAAGGAATTATTCTTTTTCCACCGTCAAAAATAGTTCGTGCAAAAGATTTCTGCAGAGAGGATGTGGCGATAAATAAAGCGATACAAGGCGCATGCTCGACCAACTCGTTCACCCTGCAATGGCACATAACGCAACACTGTGACCTGCATTGCCGTCATTGCTATGATCGCAGTGACCGCACCTCCATGACAGTTGAACAGGGGATTCATGTACTCGATGATTTTTACCGATTTTGCCGGGAGCACAATGTGTATGGCCAGGTCAGTTTCACCGGCGGCAACCCGATGCTGTCTCCGCATTTCTATACCTTCTATCAGGAAGCCGTTGATCGAGGATTTCTCACTGCGATACTCGGTAACCCAATGGCCGGAACATACCTTGAAAAGATGGTGGCGATCCGCATGCCGGAGTTCTACCAGGTGAGCCTGGAAGGGCTGCAGGAACATAATGATTATATGCGCGGCGCAGGCCACTTTGACCGGGTCATGGCTTTTCTTCTGTTGCTGCGAAAAATGAATATATACAGTATGGTCATGCTCACCCTCACCAGGGCGAATATGGATCAGGTTCTCCCACTCGCGGAAATATTGCGGGGAAAGGCAGACCTGTTTACCTTCAACAGACTGGCAATGGTCGGAGAAGGTGCGGCGCTCGCCTCGGTGGATCCGGCGCAGTATCCGGAATTTCTTGAAAGATTTGTCAATGCGGCTGCCATCAATCCCGTTTTAAGCCTCAAAGATAATTTATGTAATCTGCATCTTCATCGTAAGGGACAACCCCTGCATGGGGGCTGTGCCGGTGTTGGCTGCGGTGCTGCCTTTAATTTTGTTTCCCTTCTCCCGGACGGCGAAGTTCACGCCTGCCGAAAACTCCCCTCCTTCCTGGGGAATATGTATGAGGATTCCCTGACTAAAATTTATCATACCCCTCTTGCCGAACGTTACAGAATTGGCAGTTCCGCCTGCACTTCCTGTGCAATACGTCCTGTCTGTGGCGGGTGTCCGGCGGTGAGTCACGGCTTGGGCCGGGATATTTTCACTGCTCTGGATCCCTACTGTTTCCAGGAGCGTTCCCGGACAGGCTTATAGAACTGATTGCTGAGAAAAACCAACAAGGAGTCATATAGCTTATGTTTGAATGGATGGTAATGCCCGAGGCCTGGGTGGCGCTGACAACTCTTCTCGCTCTCGAGATTGTTTTAGGTATCGACAATATTATTTTTATCACCATTCTGGTGGGCAGGCTGCCGGCAAAGCAGCGCGATCTGGCCAGATCTCTGGGCATCGGCTTTGCCATGCTCTCGCGACTCGCACTGCTTTTCAGTCTGGCGTGGATTATCGGCATGGTCGATCCCTGGTTCAGTTTTTTCGGACAGGAGTTTTCCGGACGGGATCTGGTGCTCATCGGCGGTGGCCTTTTCTTGCTGGCAAAAGCGACCCATGAAATTCACAGCAGCCTGGAAAGCGTCAGTGATGAAGACAAACCACAGGCCGGATACGGCGGTTTCTATGCCACCATTGCCCAGATCACCCTGCTCGATATCGTCTTCTCGCTGGATTCGGTGATAACCGCCGTCGGTCTGGTGCAGCATATCTCGGTCATGGTGGTTGCCATCATCGGTGCGGTCATTGTCATGTTATTCGCCGCGAAACCTATTGGGATTTTTGTCGACGCAAATCCGACAATCAAGATGCTCGCATTATCGTTTCTCATGATGATCGGCTTTACCTTGGTGGCGGAGGGATTTGATGTGCACGTGCCGAAAGGCTACATCTACTTTGCGATGGCCTTCTCTGTCGTGGTCGAGCTGCTCAATATCAGGGTCCATCGTAACAAGAAAGTTGAGCCGGTCAAACTGGTCAAGCACATCGAAAGCTAGGAAATCAATAATATGACGCCTTCTTCGTCCCTGCGCCGGTTTTTCCTGCCGACCCTGAACAAGAGATACTTCATCCGTCTTGCCCTGGTCGCCCTTGCCAGCTACCTGATCTTTGGCCATCTCCTCATTCCGCTGCGCATACAGGGGGTGAGCATGGAGCCCACCTACCGTGACAGAACCTATGCCTTCTCCTGGCGGCCGCAGTATGCCTTTGCCCCGATGGAGCGTTTTGATGTGGTGACTGTGCGTTATTCAGGGAGGAGGGTGATGCTGCTGAAACGCATTGTCGCCTTGCCGGGGGAGACGGTTGCGTTTCGGAAAGGGTTTCTCTATGTCGATGGAAAGCTTATCGATGAGCCCTATGTCCACTATCGATCCGCCTGGGAACTTCCGCCAAGAACGGTCGCGCCGGGACATGTCTATGTCGTCGGTGATAATCGAGGCAGCCCCATGGACCGCCATCAATTTGGCGAAACCCCCATGAACCGAATCGTTGGAGGCGTCTTCCCATGAACAATAAAATCCTGCTCCTTGCCCTGGTGCTCGTTGTCGGCGGGGCAATCTTTTTCTGGCCCAGTGACGAGAAAAAAATCAGGGATAATCTGGACTCACTGGCGGAATACTGTTCGTCGGTCAGGGACGAACCGGTCATTGAAACCCTGCAGAAAGCGGCGCTGGCGGCAAAGCTCTGCACTGACCCCTGCACCGTCCACTTTGCATCATTGAAGATTGACCGTGCCTTCAGTCAAAAAGAGCTGACCGATCGTTTTCTTATGATGAAAAAGAGGCTGACCAGCACGGCGTTCAGCTTTCATGATACTGCTGTCGAAATTGTCGGAGACGACCGGGCTGAAGTGCTTACCACCCTCCGTATAAACGGCAAGATAGTCGATAAGCAGTTTACCGATGCCTATGAATTGAATATCACCGTGGAGAAACAGGCGGATGGCTGGCGCTTTGCGTCGTTTACCGTTGTTGAGTTTATGAAAAGATAGACGGTGGGAGGGATTCGGACAGGCTCCATGGGGAGTGCGGCGTCGCGCTTCCCATGGAGTTTTTCGTCGAGGAGGCTGTCGGAGAGAGATTCTTTTGACAACAACAAAAACTATACCTTGATTTTCAGTGTGGCTTAATTTATCAAATACTGTTCATGCCTATTCGAATACCTCGACAACCCGCTGAGACGCATCCCATACAAAAAAGGAGCTTGTAATGCCCAGGCGCGACGACATTCATAAAATTCTGATCATTGGTTCCGGTCCCATCGTTATCGGGCAGGCCTGTGAATTTGACTATTCCGGAACGCAGGCGTGCAAAGCGCTGCGCTCTCTCGGTTATCAGATCGTACTGGTCAACTCCAATCCGGCAACCATCATGACCGATCCGGACATGGCCGATGCGACATATATCGAGCCCCTCAACGTCAAAACCCTGGAAAAGGTCATTGCCGCCGAGCGACCCGATGCGATTTTACCCAATCTCGGCGGCCAATCCGCGCTGAATCTCTCGTCCCAGCTGTATCACGAGGGTATTCTTGAAAAATACGGTGTGAAGGTGATCGGTGTGAACATCGAGGCCATCGAGCGCGGCGAGGACCGCATCGCTTTCAAGGAAACCATGGAGCGCCTGGGTATCGATATGCCGCGCAGCACCGCCGTGACCACCCTCGAGGCGGCAGAAAAAATTGCCGAGGAACTGGGGTATCCGGTGGTTATTCGACCGGCCTACACCATGGGCGGCACCGGTGGCGGACTGGTGTACAACCTTGAAGAGCTGCGCACCATCGTGCCTCGAGGACTTGCCGCCAGTTTAATTCACCAGGTGCTGGTGGAAGAATCCGTGCTGGGCTGGGAAGAGCTGGAGCTGGAGGTGATTCGGGATGCCAAAAATCAGATGATCACGGTATGCTTCATCGAAAACGTCGATGCCATGGGCGTACATACCGGCGACAGCTACTGCACCGCTCCCATGCTGACCATCGACCCGGCCCTGCAGAAAAAACTGCAGGACTACTCCTATGCCATCGTTGAGGCTATCGAGGTAATCGGCGGCACCAATGTTCAGTTTGCCCATGACCCCAAGAGCGGTCGGGTGACCGTGATCGAGATCAATCCGCGCACCTCCCGCTCGTCGGCTCTGGCCTCCAAGGCCACCGGACTGCCCATCGCCCGCGTCTCTTCTCTTCTCGCCGGCGGTCTGACCATGGAGGAGATTCCCTACTGGCGCGACGGCAGCCTGGAAAAATATACGCCGTCGGGCGACTATGTGGTGGTCAAATTTGCCCGCTGGGCCTTTGAAAAATTTGCCGGGATCGACGACCGTCTGGGCACGCAGATGCGTGCCGTGGGCGAGGCCATGAGTATCGGCAGGAACTATAAAGAAGCCTTTCAGAAAGCCATCCGCAGTCTGGAGATCAACCGCTATGGCCTCGGATTCGCCAAGGATTTCAACAAGCTTCCCCTGGAAACCCTCATGCAGCGGCTGGCCGTTGCCACCAGCGAACGGCAGTTTCTCATGTATGAAGCCCTGCGTAAAGGCGCGACCATCGACCAGCTGCATCTCCTGACCCATATTAAAGCCTGGTTCATCCGGCAGATGCAGGAACTGGTGGTCCTGGAAGAGGAGATTCTCAGCTGTAAAGGACGGTCCCTGCCGGACGACCTGCTGCGCCGGGCCAAGCAGGATGGTTTTGCCGACCGATATCTTGCCAACCTGCTGGGGGTGTCGGAACGGGCCATTCGTGAGCAGCGCATCGCCATGGGTGTCGTCGAGGGCTGGCAGCCGGTGCCGGTCAGCGGGGTGGAAAACGCGGCATACTACTATTCCACCTATAATGGCGTCGATCAGGTGCCGGTCAGCGACCGCCGCAAGATCATGGTGCTCGGCGGGGGGCCCAACCGCATCGGCCAGGGCATCGAGTTCGACTACTGCTGCGTCCACGCCGCCATGGCCATCCGCGAGGCGGGGCTTGAATCGATCATGGTCAACTGCAATCCGGAAACCGTCTCGACGGACTACGACACCTCGGACAAGCTCTACTTCGAGCCCTTAACCGTGGAAGATGTCCTCAGCATCTATCAAAAAGAAAAACCGGAAGGCGTCATTGTCCAGTTCGGCGGCCAAACCCCTTTAAACCTTGCCAGAGAACTGGCCGAGGCGGGGGTAAACATTCTCGGAACCTCGCCTGAGGCAATAGATCTGGCTGAGGACCGTGACCGTTTCAATCAGATCATGCGTCGCCTCGGCATCCCCCAGCCGGAATCGGGCATGGCTGCCAGTGCCGAAGAGGCGCTGGAGATTGCCGCGCAGATCGGCTATCCGCTGATGGTCCGACCATCCTACGTGCTCGGCGGGCGCGGCATGGAAATCGTCCATGACGACCAGATGCTCAGGCGGTATCTCCATGTGGCGGTGGAAGAGATCACCCCCGAACGCCCGGTACTGATCGACAAGTTTCTCGACAACGCCATCGAAGCCGAGGCCGATGCCATTGCCGACGGCGTAGACGCTTTCGTGCCGGCAGTTATGGAACACATCGAACTGGCCGGTATCCATTCCGGCGATTCGGCCTGCGTCATCCCGCCGATCAGCATCGCGCCAAAAGACATCGACACGATCCGCGAATACACGCGCCGCATCGCCATCGAACTGAAGGTGATCGGCTTGATGAACATCCAGTATGCCATTCAGAACGATACGGTATACGTGCTGGAGGCCAACCCGCGGGCCTCGCGCACCGTGCCGATCGTCTCCAAGGTGTGCGGGCTGTCCATGGCGAGCATGGCAACCCGGATTATCCTCGGAAAAACCCTGACCGACCTGAACCTGCAAGAAATACGCATTCCTTATTTCGGTGTGAAAGAGGCCGTTTTCCCTTTCAATATGTTCCCCGAGGTTGACCCCGTGCTCGGCCCGGAAATGCGTTCCACCGGCGAGGTGCTCGGCATGGCCAGTTCCTTCGGCCGGGCCTTCTTCAAGGCCCAGGAGGCAACCCAGTCTATTTTGCCCCTGCAGGGCACCGTGCTGTTCACCATTGCCGACCGCGACAAGCAGGCAGCCCTGGAACCGGCCCGCCGCTTCCGTGAGCTGGGATTCACGATCATGGCCACAGAAGGCACCCATCGATTTTTGCAGGAAAAAGGCATCGACACCCAGGCAGTTTTCAAAATCGGTCTGGGCAGACCTCATCTGGTGGACGCGATCAAAAGCGGGCAGATACACCTGCTGATCAATACCCCCAGCGGCAAAAAGGGATCGGCTGACAGCTCAAACATCCGCAAGGAAGCTATCAAATACAAAATCCCCTATATCACCACCACGGCGGCGGCCATTGCCGCGGCAAAAGGGATCGCGGCGATTCGTGAAGGGGAGGCCAAGGTGCGTTCCCTGCAGAACTATCACGGCGATATCCGCTGAGCCGGTAATCCTTGATGGATTGACCATTCGGTCCGGTCGGCCATGGATTGCCGAGCGGGCCGAATGCAGAAGATATACAATGAATACACTATAACTAGAGGTAACTATGGGCGGTCTTTTCGGAATTGTCTCGCAAACCGATTGTGTGACGGATCTTTTTTACGGTACGGACTATCATTCCCACCTGGGAACCAAGCGTGGCGGCATGGCCGTGCGCAACACGCATGGTTTCCATCGCGCCATCCATAATATTGAGAACTCATACTTCCGTTCCAAGTTCGAGTCCGAACTGGTCACCTTTCACGGGCGGCAAGGTATCGGCGTGATCAGCGACACCGACCCGCAGCCATTGATCATCGACTCGCACCTCGGCACTTTTGGCATCGTCACCGTGGGCAGGATCAACAACATGGCGGACCTGATCAAAAAAGCCTATGCCAGGAAGGGCTATTTTTCGAGCACCTCCGACGGCATCACCAACCCGACCGAAATGGTGGCCATGCTGATATGCCGCGAAGAGAGTTTCGAGGCAGGCATTCGTTCCGCCCAGGAGATTATTCAAGGCTCCTGTTCGATGCTCCTGCTTACCGAGAAAGGGCTCTATGCCGCCCGCGACCGACTGGGACGGACTCCTTTGGTGGTAGGGCGAAGGTCGGGGGCCACGGCGGTCAGTTCCGAAACGAGCGCTTTTCCCAACCTTGGTTTCGAGACGGCATATTTCCCGGGGCCGGGCGAAGTCCTCTTTTTGACCGCCGATGGATGGGAACAGCGGCTTCCCCCGGGAGAGCGTATGCAGATCTGTTCGTTTTTATGGGTATATTACGGTTACCCGGCTTCGGAGTATGAGGGCATCAACGTGGAGCACGTGCGCTATAAATGCGGCGCCGTGCTGGCCCAGCATGATGATGTCGAAGTGGATCTTGTTGCCGGTATTCCGGATTCGGGCATCGGGCATGCCCTTGGCTATGCCAATGAAAAGAAAATCCCTTACGGCCGACCATTCGTCAAGTACACCCCGACGTGGCCGCGCAGTTTCATGCCCCAGAATCAAAAGATGCGCGATCTCGTGGCCAGAATGAAACTGATACCGGTGCGCCGGCTCATTGAAGGGCAGCGTCTGATGTTCTGCGACGATTCGATCGTACGGGGTACGCAGCTCAAGGAAAATGTGCAGGTCCTGTTCGATTGCGGCGCATGCCAGGTCCATATGCGCATTGCCTGCCCCACTCTGATCTATCCCTGCGAATTCCTCAATTTCTCCTCTTCGCGATCGACATTGGATCTGGTCGGCCGCAAGACCATTCAGGAGCTCGAAGGGGCCGAGGATAAAGACCTGCACATATATGCTCAGACCGGATCGGCCAAGAACCTGGCGATGATCGAGCAAATACGCACCAAGCTGCACCTCACCTCACTCAAATACCAGCGCCTGGATGATCTGGTGGCCGCCATCGGGTTGCCGAAGGAACATCTGTGCACACATTGTATGGATGGGTGCAGTTATTATTGAAGGATGCCGGACACGTCTGCGACAAAAAAAAGGCGCTACCGGGAACTCCCGATAACGCCTTCATATATTTGGTACACCCGGCCCGATTCGAACGGGCGACACCCGGATTCGAAGTCCGGTGCTCTATCCAGCTGAGCTACGGGTGCTGGTTTGCAGGGAAATGGATACCATGTTCGAGAACCGAGGTCAATGGTAATGTCTACAGGCGAGCAATTTCCGTGCAGACTCGACTAATCAGAAGCCTCTTTGGATCACTTTTTGCCAGGTACCTTGCAGCCGATTGACCCGGCTTGCTTGAGGAAAAAATCATCGGTCATGCCGGCGATAAAATCGCGGACCTTCTCCTCAGGACTGTATTTTTGCAGGTAATGCGGATTAATGTCGGTCATCAGGTCAACATCGCCGGACAGCTGCTGCGGTGAGTCTGTCAGACAATGCAGATAGTGGTCGAACAGTCGGGTGAAGCACTCCCCGATGAGCGGGTTCTGCTGCTTGGTCTGCGGGGCCAGATAGATGCATTCATAGTTAAAGGTTTTCAGTTCCCGCAGGGCGGCGGCAACCTCCGCGCTGAAGCCGATAGACGACGATGGCGTATCTGCAACAGGGCCAACATGACTGTGGGTGATAAGATCGGTCACCAGTGTATAGACGATGGTGCCGTTGGTGCTGCCGAGAAGTGTTCGGCAGTTCCTGGGGATGTCGTCCCGGGTGATCAAACCGAGGATAATGGCATCCTCAATATCCCTGCCGATATAGGCGATGGTATCGGCCAGGCGGACAACACAGGCTTCCAGCGTTGACGGCATGTTGACCAGCTGGGCATTTTTTGACTTTTCCTCCAGTTTCCTGTCAAACTCCTCGAAGGTGGTGATCGGGTCAGGGCAGAGAAATTGTGCGTGTATTTCTCCGTCATGGCAAAGGATACCATCGAGTACCTGCAGGGTGAGATTCCAGCCCTGGCCTTTTCTCTCGAGTTTGTCAAGCAGGCGGACCGACTGGATGTTATGTTGAAAGGGCGGCAGGCCGTGTGCAAGACAGATGGTCGAGAGGAATGCTTCCCCGTCGTGGCCGAAGGGCGGGTGACCGACATCGTGGCCGAGGGAAATGGCCTCGATGAGGTCTTCATTTAAGCGCAGGAAACGGCCGATTGTCCGGGCGATCCGTGCGACCAGTTGGACATGCAGAACCCTGTGGGTGATATGATCGTTGGCCACCAGAGAAAACACCTGGGTTTTGTCGATATATCTGCTGTAGGCCCGGGAATAGAGAATCCTGTCGGCATCGAGGGCAAATTGCTGCCGATAGGCGGCGGTGCCTTCCGTGGATCGTCTCACCCCTCTTCGGGACAGGGTAACGCCCGGTGACAGGCGCTGTGACTCCTCGTGGTCCAGTCTGGCAAGTTCTTTGAAAAGGGGTGAGGTGGTATTCCCGGCGGTTGATTTATCCATGTTCATATTGATATAGAGATAAAAAGTGGCTAATGTTCAGGGGCAATGACAGTCGTATTTTGATACATTTATGCTCGCAACGTTATCGTAGAGTAAGAAATATTGAAGGAAAAACAAATGAAGATATCCATAGAGTACTGTGCAAAGTGAAACTACCAGCCGCGTGCCTCCAGTCTGGGGGCTGAACTCAAGGATGCGTTTGGTGCGGAAGTAGAGCTGATATCCTCTTCGGGAGGCGTGTTCGAGATTGTTGCTGACGGCAAGCTGATTTATTCCAAGAAAAGTCTGCAGCGTTTTCCGGAAGAGGGAGAAGTGACTCATCTGCTGCAGGCCGGTCGTCGTTGAAAGCACCCGGCGGATCAGTTTTTTCTAGGTGTATCGAGGCAGTGAGAAACGCATCTTTCACAGTTATCGTTTTGTTTCCCCCGTTTGCAGTAATCGGCAAAACCCTTGATCAATTCGTCGCCGCCTCGGGGACAGATCTGCATGAATTCGGTAAAACTGATCATCCGGGCAATGATTTCAGGCGGCGCGGCATGTTCGATCCGGCAGGCGCCTTCTTCGGCAATCGAATCTTCGATGGTCAGCACGTCGATAAAAAAACGTTTCAGGGCATCGTGGCGGAAAATAACATCTTCCGCCACCTCTTTGCCTTCGTCGGTCAGGGTTATGGCCTCGTACGGCGAATAGTAGATAAGACCTTTTTTGGACAGGGCCCGTAAGGCCTCCGTCACCGAGGCGCGGCTGACATCGAGACGGGCGGCAATCTCCTTGCTTCGAGCCACGAGCTTTTCTTCGATTATGTGATAGATTGCCTCAATGTAATCTTCAAGGCTGGCGCTGAGGTCCGTTTTTTCTTTCATATTCAATTGTTGTCGATTAACTGTTGTCGATTATAGCTTGGAGAAGACGGCTATCGGGCCGGCCGACAACGGGCTCTCGATACAACCGGCTTGAATTATGAGTAAACTACTGTCCTTTTTCAGCAGAGTCAAGCAAGGACTTTTTAATTGTGAGGATGTCAACAACAACCGATGCTGTGTGAACTGCGCGTAAAAAATCTGGCCCTGATCGAGTTTCTTGAACTGGGCTTTGACCAGGGGAAAGCCGGGGGACTGGTGGTCATGACCGGCGAAACCGGAGCGGGGAAATCGATCATGCTGCGGGCCATCCATCTCCTGTCAGGGGGAAGGGCGTCGTCTGACTGGATTCGCAGCGGTGCCGAGAGCTGTGAGGTGGAGGCCTTGTTCGAGATCAATCCCCACCATCACCTGCTCCTGCAAAAACTGGAGGAAGGCGGCTTTGGCGAGGAGCCTTCGCTGGTCATCAAACGCATCATGAGCGACTCCGGGCGGAGCAGGTTCTATGTCAACGGCTCACTGGCGACGGGTAAAATTGTCGCCGAGCTGACGGCCGAACTGCTCAGTGTCGCCAGTCAGCATGATCATCAGCAGCTGCTGCAGCCGGGGCTGCACCTGGATTACCTCGACACCCTGGGTGATCTCTGGGCCGATCGGCTGCTGGTCGGCAAGATCCATAAAACCTGGCAGGATAAAAGGGCTGAGCTGACGGCGCTTCGGCTGCAGGAGCAGGAAAAAGAGCAGCGGCAGGATTTTCTGCGCTTCCAGGTCAGCGAGATCAGGGAGGCGGCGCTGCAGCCCGGAGAAGATGAGCTGTTGCTTGCCGAAAAAAAGCGGCTGAAAAATGCCCAGACCCTGATTACCCTCAGTCAGTCGACGCACCGGCTGCTTTCCCATGAGCTGATGGATCATCTCACCACCCTGCGGCTGAACATGGCCCAGCTGGCGGCAATCGACCCCGGCGTTGTCAAGCTTGCCGAGGATATCACCGGCTATACCTTTCTCGCCGAAGACTATGTCAACGAGCTGAAAGGATACCGCGACTCGCTGGAAAACGATCCCTATCGGCAGGAGCAGGTCGCCGAACGACTCGATCTCATCCAGCAGTTGAAAAGGAAATACGGCGTATCGGTGGAGGACATTCTCGATTTTGCCGAGCAGGGTGAACGCGAGCTGGAGCATCTGGACAATATGGACAAGGAAATCGCCGCGCTGGAAAAGGAAGTGGCGCTGCTCGAAAGCGAGATGTGCGATCGGGCCAGGCTTCTCTCGGAAAAACGCATGATGACCGCCGCCACTCTGGAAGCGGCAATGAACGCTGAGTTGTCCTCGCTGGCCTTTCACCAGGCAGGTTTTCAGATGGTCTGGAAAGATGTGGTGCAGCTGCCGGAAACGATGCGGGCGACCGGCTGGGAAAGGGGTGAATTTTTCTTTTCCGCCAACCCCGGTGAGCCGGCCAAGCCGCTGGCAAAAATTGCCTCCGGCGGGGAGCTGTCGCGGCTGATGCTGGCCATGAAGTGCCTGCTGGCCCGAAAAGATATGGTCGAAACGGTGATTTTCGACGAAGTGGATGCCGGGATAGGCGGCGAGGCGGCCGAGGCGGTGGCCAGGAAGATTCAGGAGCTGTCGGCCCATCATCAGGTTTTCTGTATCACCCATCTGCCCCAGATTGCCGCCCGGGGCACCCTGCACTTTCAGGTATCAAAAAAAGTCGGCGATGGGCGGACCCAATCCGCTGTTGTCCGCCTAACCCCTGAATCAAGGGTGCAGGAACTGGTCAGGATGCTCGCCGGGGATTCCGCCACTGAGCAGACCCAGGCATGGGCGGAAGAGCTGCTGGTCAAAGGCGGTGCCTGCGCGTGAAAAAAATAAAAGCGCTGTCGCTTTTTTCCGGAGGGCTTGATTCCATCCTGGCCACCTGGCTGGTGATGGACCAGGGCGTCGAAGTCGAGGCGATTCAGTTCGTCACCCCCTTTTTTCACTACGACATCCTCGAAGATATCGAGGCGCACAGGCAGCGGGTGCTGGCCAGCTACGGCATAGACGTGATCGTCGAGGACATCAGTCCCGGATATCTGCAGCTCTTGCGCAACCCGGTGCACGGCTTCGGCAAAAATTTCAACCCATGTATCGACTGCAAGATCATGATGCTCTCCCGGGCGAAAAAGATGCTCGCGGAGAGGGGTGCGTCTTTTCTTATTTCCGGGGAAGTGCTCGGCCAGCGGCCGATGTCCCAGCGCCGCGATACGCTGAACGTCATCGAGCGGGATTCCGGCACAAAATCGATCCTCCTGCGTCCGCTCTGTGCCCAGCTTATGAATGAAACGGAGGCGGAGATACAAGGGTGGGTGGATCGGTCAAAACTCCTGCGCATCAGCGGGCGCGGCCGTTCGCCGCAGATTGCCCTGGCGAAACAGTACGGTATTACCGATATCCCTGCCCCGGCCGGAGGATGCATTCTTGCCGATCCCATTCTCAGCAAGCGTATTGCCGAGGTCTATGCGCGCGAGTCGATATTGCAGACGGCGGAAATCAGCGTGACGGATATCCGGCTGCTGCTGGTCGGTCGCCAGTTCATCCTGCCGGGTGGCGGATGGTTGATTGTCGGCCGTACCGAGAAAGATAATATCAAGCTGGAGAAACTGGTCCAGGCCGACGACGCGGTGCTGCAGATGGAAGAGTGGGCGGGGCCGCTGGCCGTGTTGAAAAAAGCCGGCAGCCGCTATCCGAACCGGGAAGTGCTTGAGAGGGATCTCGAACGTGCCGCCTCTCTGGTTGTCCGTTACGGCAAAAAACTGCCGGAAAACATCGACAGGGGTGAGGTCACCTGCACCCTTGGGCCATCTCGTCGGCTGCTCCGCGCTTTGCCTCTGGCTGACGAAATTTTCCAGGACTGGGCTTTACGCTGAGCCGGCTGTCCGAGAAAAGAAAAATCTACTTTGCAAAAAGCTCTTCGACAGTAGCACGGTAGCCTGCCGGAGTGTGGCTCTTGAGGATTTTCTTGAGCATTTTTTTATTTCCCGGAAAAGAGGCAATGAGGTAGAGCCAGAGATGTTTTACCCGGCCAAGCAGATGGCTGGGGCCGGCGAGCCGCTCGGTGTACCTGCTGAACAGCTCGTCGTGAAATTTATACAGGCGCATTTTTCTCTCTTCTGCCGATTGTGGCGGAAAGCCTTTTATTTCCTCGGCAAGAAAGGGATTACTGAGAGCGCCGCGACCGATCATCCAGCGGTTGACCGTCGGAAATCGGTCGGCAAGCGATCTGAAAGTCTCAACATCATTAATATCGCCGTTATAGGCGAGGGTATGGTTGCTGAGCTGCCGGCAGACGGCAAAACCGTCAGGATCCGTGATCCCTTTGTAGAGCTGTTTGCCGAGTCTGGCGTGGATGATTATCTCTTTGAGCGGAAACTGGTCGAGCTGCGGCAGAAGGGCCCTGGTCTCGGCGTGGTCGTTGAAACCCAGCCGCGTCTTGATCGACAATTCGATTTCCAGTTTTGGCATGATCTTGGTGAGCAGGCCGAGAATTTCCTCAGGATAGGGCAGTAAACCGGAACCTCTCTTTTTCCGGGCGACCATCGGCGCCGGGCAGCCGAGATTCCAGTTGATGTGCCTGTAGCCAAGATCTGCCAGCCGACGGGCCAAAACAAGAAAGTCCTCCGGGTCGGTGTGCAGCAACTGCGGTACGACCGGCAGGTTGCGGTTATTTTCCGGCAGCACATCACGGATCTGTTTATCTTCGTACAGCGATTTTTTCTGCGGCGTGATAAATGGCGCTACCGCCGCGTCAAAGCCGCCAAAATGACCCGTCAGGAGTTCCCGAAAGAGTGCCTCGGTGAGCCCGCGCAGAGGGGCGAGATAGAGAAACGGCGGTAGCTGGTTCATAAGGCGTATCTTTTTTTCTTAGGCTGGATATGGTATCTTTACAGCCTTTCGCTGGCGTTGTTCGAAGAGCCGTCAACGATTGGCGGGGAGACTGTGGTGCTTGCGGCACTTGCCGGAAGACCTCACATGGCGGGAATATAGCCAAGAGCAGAAGGAAAGAAAAGGGTGTATCGCATAGTGCTGGAGAATTTAACAAAATGTTGTACAAGCTATCCTGCGCAATTGCTCCAGGCCCTTTTGCGCACAGCCGAAGAAAAAGGGGTGCGGATGTATCTGGTGGGAGGGACCGTCCGCGATTGTCTCCTGGGTCGGGTTTCCCATGATCTGGATATTGCCGTCGCCGGGCGGGTATTACCCTGTGCACAGTATCTGCAGCGCGAGCTGGGTAGCGGAACCCTGGTCGATCTGTCCGGGCCCGATGACGAGGCGGTTCGCCTGGTCTGGCGAGGGGAGCAGGTTGATCTTGCCGCTTTTCGGGCAGGCGTAAAGACCATTGAAGAAGATTTACGCCTGCGGGATTTCACCGTCAACGCCATGGCCATGGAGCTTTCGCCGGTGGAGACGAAGGCGGAAACGGCAGCGTCGAGCTGGAGCCTGCTCGATCCCACCGGTGGTCTGGAGGATTTGCGTCAGGGACGGGTGCGGCACTGCCCAGGCGCCTTTACCGCCGACCCGGTGCGAATGCTGCGCGGCTATCGAATGTGTGCCGGTCTTGGCTTTCATCTTGACCAGGAAACGAAAAAGGCAATAGCCCGGGATGCTTCTCTGATTGAAAACAGTGCCGCCGAGCGGATATCCTACGAACTGCAGCTGATTTTTGATTCGCCGCGGACCAGTGAGACCCTTCGCGATATGGCCGAGACCGGCCTTTTGCGCCGGCTGCTGCCGGAACTGTACCAGGGGGAAGGGGTGGAGCAGCCAGAATTTCATCATCTGGATGTCTTGGAGCACTGCTTCCTGGCCCTGCAGATGATGGAGATGATTCTCGCCGAGCCGGAGCGGTTTTTCCCCGGCCATGGGGCGAAAATTATCGGCTATCTGCAAGAAGAAAGGGTGGTGCGATGTCTGAAATGGGCGGCCCTGATGCACGATGTCGGCAAACCGGTAACCAAAGAGATACGCCCCGATAAAGATGACCGGGTCACTTTTTACGGCCATGACGAAGTGGGCCGGGAACTTTTTTTGCAGTTTGCCGATCGTTTAAAATGGAGTAAAGCAGATGCGCAGCTGGTCGGCAGCCTGATTGCCATGCATATGCATCCTTTTCACCTGTGCAATGTGCAGCGGGAGGAACCGGTTTCTCAAAGAGCGGCATTAAAACTCTGCCGCCGGGCGGAAAAGAGTCTGATCGGATTGTTTTTACTGGCCATGTCGGACAGCCTGGCCAGTCTCGGAGAAAAGAAGCCGGAGAGGATGGAAGAAGAGCTGCTGACACTTTTCGCTACGGTCGACAAAATGTATGATGAGACGATAGCCCCGGTGCTGCATGGGCCGCGTCTTTTGACCGGCAGGGACTTGATCGGCGAATTTCACCTTGTGCCGGGGCCGCTTTTTGCAGAAATTCTCGAGGAGCTGGAAGCGGCGAGGGTCGAGGGTAAAGTGGTCGATAGAACAACCGCCCTTGCCTGGGTGAATACATATTTGAACGAGAGAGTTTCCTGAGGGATACCTCTGCCGAGCGAGGTCCGATCCTGGTTTTCGTCTTGTCAAAGAAAAATAAATGGACTAAAACGTGCGTAAAATAAACGACTACTATTCGAGAAAGGCCAAAAAAGATAAATATCCGGCCCGCTCCATCTATAAACTGGAAGAAGTGCAGCTCAAGTACAAATTTCTTCACTGGGGCGACAGCGTGCTTGATCTGGGCTGTTATCCAGGCAGCTGGTCGCTGTATGCCTCGGAGGTGATCGGTCCGAAAGGGATTGTCGTCGGGGTTGATCTGCAGCAGGCGGATCAGACTGTCCGTCCGGGAGGGGCGCCGATTCACTGGCTCTGTCAGGATATACTCGAGCCGGAGATGATTCTTATGGTCCGGAAATTTCGTCCGGCCTTCAAGGTGATTATTTCTGATCTGGCGCCGGCGACCACCGGCAATAAATGGACGGATGCCCAGAAGTCGTTGATTCTTGTTCGGAAAACCCTGGCCCTTGCCGAGGAACTCCTGCTGAATAAGGGTCACTACATCTGCAAGGTTTTTCAGGGGGAAGATTTTCCTGCCTTTGTCGAGGAGCTGAAAAAGCGTTTTGCCATGGTCAAGGTGCTCAAGCCGAAGAGCTCGCGCATCGAAAGTAGGGAAGTATTTGTGTTGGGAATGGAGTATAAAAAGTAATCTCCGGGAATAAATTGATAGTTACAAAGAAATAATAACCAGGTGATATATGTCAGGACATTCTAAGTGGTCGACAATCAAGAGGAAAAAGGGTGCAATTGATGCAAAACGGGGCAAGATTTTCACCCGTTTGATTAAGGAGATTACCGTTGCAGCCCGCCAGGGCGGCGGCGACCCGGAAGGCAACCCGCGTCTGCGGTCGGCGATTGTCACGGCCAAGGCGGAAAATATGCCGAAGGACAACATCACCCGGGCAATCAAGAAGGGCACCGGCGAGATAGCCGGCGAGATCTACGACGAGATCATGTACGAAGGCTATGGCCCCGGCGGCGTGGCCATTCTCGTTGAATGTCTGACAGACAACAGAAATCGGACTGTGGCCGATGTTCGACATTATTTTGCGAAAAATAACGGCAATCTGGGCGAGTCCGGTTGCGTAGCCTATATGTTTGACAAGAAAGGGCTGCTTCTCATTGATAAAAGCACGGTCGAGGAAGAGATGCTGATGGACGCGGCCCTTGAAGCCGGCGCCGAGGATGTTGTCGAGGAAGAGAGCGAATTCCAGATCCTCACCGCCCCGGAAGATTTTGACGGCGTACGCGGCGCATTGGAAGAGGCCGGCATCAGCTTTTTGGATGCGTCCATCTCCATGGTGCCGCAAAATACCGTGGAGGTGACCGATGAAAAGATTGCCCGCGCCCTGATGAAGCTGATGGAGAGCCTTGAGGACCACGATGATGTCCAGAATGTCTATGCCAATTTTGACATAGACGATGAACTGATGGAGCTGCTGTCGGAATAGGCAGCTCTTTCGGCAACTATTGTGGAGAGAATAATCGGCATCGATCCAGGGAGCAGGATTACCGGCTATGGAGTTATTGATGCCGATCGGGGGCAGCTGCATTTTGTGGCCTGCGGCGTCGTGAAAACGACGACGAGCTTTCCCTTTTCCTATCGTCTCAATGAAATTTTTGACGGCATAAATGAGGTGGTTCAGGTACATGGACCGGTCATTGCTGCCATTGAAGAGGTCTTTCTGGCCACCAACCCGCGCTCGGCCTTGAAACTGGGCCATGCCCGGGGAGCTGCCGTTGTCGCCGCCATGCAAAACGGGCTGGTCGTTTTTGACTATAGCCCCCGGGCGGTAAAACAGGCGGTTGTCGGCTACGGCCAGGCGGGAAAAGATCAGGTGCAGCATATGGTCCGGGTGCTGCTCGGCTTGTCCGGTTCACCGAGCGCCGATGCCGCCGACGCCCTGGCCGTGGCCATATGCCATGCCAATCAGCTGCAACTGTGATGGCCTCCCATCTCCAGGTACTCAATTTATGATAGCGACACTGACAGGCAGGGTATTTTCAAAAGGTTTTGACCGGGCGATCGTCGATGTGGCCGGTGTCGGCTATGAGGTGATCTTATCCACTGACAGTGTTGCCCGGATGCCGGAGAAGGGCGAGGATGCTTTTTTCTACATTCATACCAATGTTCGGGAAGATGCGATCACCCTGTTTGGATTTCTCGAGGAACAGGAGAAAGAGCTCTTTCTTATCCTGAAAACCGTTTCCGGCATCGGACCAAAACTGGCCCTGGCCATGCTTTCGGGCCTACGGGTCGGCGAGATCTGCCAGGCGATCAGCAGTGGTGATATCAAAAGACTGACAACACTTCCCGGCGTCGGCAAAAGGACGGCGGAGCGTATCTGCGTTGATCTCAAGGAAAAGGTGAGCCATCTGGTCTCCGGAACAATCTCGCTGCAAGGCGGCGGTGCCACCGTGGTTGCCGTCGAAGGTTCGGCAGCGGCCGATGCTATCTCCGCCCTTATGAATCTTGGCTATGCTGAAGGGGTGGCCAGGGCAGCGCTGGCCAAGGTGAAAAAACAGCTGGGGGAAGAGGATTTTTCCACCCAGAAGGTTGAAGTTCTTATTCGGGAGGCTCTGAGAGCACTGGCATGAACATTGAGGAAGACATCAGCTCCGATACGCCCACCAACCGCATAGTCGCGTCAGGGCCGCAGCTGCGCGAGCCGGCCAATGACAATTCGCTGCGCCCGCAAAGGCTCGCCGACTATATTGGCCAGGAGCAGGTGCGCAAAAGCCTGGCCATCTTTATCAAGGCGGCTCTTGGCCGCGGCGAACCTCTCGATCATGCTCTTTTTCATGGTTTTCCGGGTCTAGGTAAAACCACGCTGTCCTATATTATTGCCAACGAAATGGGGGCGGGGATAAAAGTGACCTCAGGCCCGGTAATCGAAAAACAGGGCGATCTTGCCGCTATCCTCACCAGCCTGCAGGAGGGGGATGTCCTTTTTATTGATGAGATCCACCGCCTGAACCACGCCGTCGAAGAAGTGCTCTATCCGGCCATGGAGGATTTTCAGCTCGATCTGATTATCGGCCAGGGGCCGGGGGCCCGATCGGTGAAAATGGACCTGCCGCGGTTTACCCTGGTCGGGGCAACGACCCGTACCGGCCTGTTGACGCCGCCGCTCAGAGACCGTTTCGGGGTTGTGCTGCGGCTGGAATTCTATTCGCCCGAGGAGCTTGTCACCATCGTCCGGAGATCGGCGAAAATTCTCGGCATGACTATCGATCAGTCCGGCGCCCTGGAGCTCGGCAAAAGATCCCGTGGAACGCCGCGAATTGCCAACAGACTGCTTCGGCGGGTACGGGATTTTGCCGAAGTGGGCGGCCATGCGGTGGTCGACAGTGACGTCGCCAACGCGGCACTCCATCTTCTCGGCGTTGACCAGTTCGGCCTGGATGACATGGACAGGCGCATCATGCTGACCATTATTGATAAATTTGCCGGCGGCCCGATTGGCCTGGAAACTTTGGCGACGGTGGTCTGTGAAGAAAAAAATACACTGGAAGATGTCTACGAACCTTTTCTCATTCAATCGGGTTTTTTGAATAGAACGCCACGGGGGCGGGTGGCGACAGCCAGGGCGTACGAACACTTTAAACGGAAACTTCCCCGACAAAATGCTATGCAGCAGTCTCTTTTTGAAGACTAGGAAAGAAAAAAAGAGGCCCTCCCTCCTTCCATGAAGAGGTTATACCTATGCGTAAAACACTTGCAGAAATACGATCAATGAAAGCACAAGGAAAGAAGATTTCCATGTTGACCGCCTACGACAGTTCAATGGCGCGATTGTTGAGCAGTTGCCAGATTGATATTTTGCTGGTCGGCGATTCCCTCGGCATGGTCATGCTCGGCTATGATTCGACGGTGCCGGTGACCATGGAGGAGATGCTCCATCATACCAAGGCCGTTCGGCGTGGCGCTCCGGAGAGTTTTATCATTGCTGATATGCCGTTTGGCGCGAATCATACCGGCGAACGGGATGCGGTGAAAAACGGTATACGTTTTCTGAAAGAGGCCGGGTGTGATGCGGTAAAACTGGAAGGCGGTCTGGAAATGTGCGGTGTAGTTCGGGCCCTGGTCCAGGCAGGCGTGCCGGTCATGGCCCATATTGGTCTGACGCCGCAGACGGCCAGTCAACTCGGCGGTTATAAATTGCAGGGCAAGGGGCTTGACGATGCCAGGCGGCTTCTTGCCGAGGCAAAAGGGTTGGAAGAAGCCGGGGCCTTCGGCCTGCTGCTTGAATGTATCCCGGATAAACTGGCGCAGCTGATCACCGAGTCGAGCAAAATTTCGACTATCGGAATCGGCGCGGGCGTGCATTGCGATGGCCAGGTGCTGGTCGTCAACGATCTGCTTGGCATGTTTGATAAATTTACCCCGAAATTTGTCAAAAAATACGCCGATCTCTCGCCCCTCATCAAGGAGAGTATTCAGCAGTATCACACTGAAGTAAAAGCAGGTACCTATCCGGGAACCGAACACAGTTTTTCCAGTGATGCGGATTACAGCAGCCTTTTGCGTGAATAATCCCCCTGCAATCCGATCCCCCTGCAATCTGCTTTTCATTCCCTTGGGGCCGACTGATGGACATTCAGTCGGCCCCTTGTTTTTTCCCGTAAACATTTCCCCCTCCCTCCTCCCACCACTTTGCTCCACTACAAAAAAATCAAATTTTTTGTCCTCGGAGTATCAGATGTTTAACCATATGAAAATACGTGATTACTTAACTTTTTAAGGCAATCTGTGTGTTGGGTGTTTTGTGGTGATTTTCACTGTATTTACTAGATGCGGAGCGGATTTACCTCACCATGACCCAATATATTGTGGTTGTCTCGGTCCTGGGGGAAATAGTTATCATCCTGAAGTTACAAATTTATTTCTCTTGACACTGGGCTTGTCTCCTTATAAAAAGAACTATGGTGGTTGAAAGTGGGGTGATGGTAGTTGGAAGTGGTTCGGTGTGGGGTGCAGGAGCGTATCTTTGACACAAAATCGATTTCGAAGCAGAACGGTTCACGTACTGGATACGAAAGGGAGGCTGAATCTTCCCAGTCGTTTTCGTGATGTACTGCGTCAAAGCGGTTCCGATATTCTCATGGTCGCCCCCTGGAAGACACATTTGCGGGCGTATCGCATGGCCGAGTGGGAGGCCCTGGAGACTAAGTTGCTGACCCAGGGCGGGGAGCAGGGGATCAGTAAATTTGTGCATTATGCGCTTGGTGGCGTCGTTGAGTGTGTCGTCGACAATCAGGGGCGTATTCGTCTTCCTCCTGAATTACGCGTCGAGGCCAATCTGACCAAGGATGTGGTCTTGACCGGCATGATAGACTGGTTTGAAATCTGCGATAAAGACGTGGCGCAGGCGGAAATTGACAGCACCCGTGACAATTTTGAAGAATATCAGGCAGGTCTTGCCAGGATGGGGATTCTCTAGTGGTCATCGAACATCAGGCAGGGCAGCTGCATACCTCGGTATTGTTACCGGAATGTATCCATTTTCTGGACCCGCAGTCCGGTAAGGTGTATGTCGACGGTACGCTTGGCCTGGGCGGGCATACCGAAGCCATACTGGCCGCCTCGGCCCCGGATGGCAGAGTCATTGCCTTTGAGTGGGATGACAGTGCACTGCAGCACGCTCTGCTGCGATTGGACCGTTTTAAGGATCGATTGACGGTGGTCCGACGAAATTTTGCCGAACTGGCCGAAGGATTGGACGAAATAGGTGTTCAGGAGATAGATGGTCTGCTTATCGATATCGGAGTTTCTTCTCTGCAGCTGGACATGGGCGAACGCGGCTTCAGCTTTCAGCGTGATGAACTCCTTGACATGCGCATGGATAACCGGGGAAAAACAACGGCGCAATCGATTCTGGCCACCTGCTCGGAACAGGAACTGGCGGATATTTTTTATTACTACGGGGAAGAACGCCAGGCTCGGCCGATTGCCAACGCGATAATTGAATACAGGAAAAAAGAGCAGCTCCGCACCACCAAGCAGCTTGTCGCCATAGTTGCCCATGCGGTACCGAAACGCTTTCATCCGAAAAGAATTCATGTCGCGACGAAGGTCTTTCAGGCCTTACGCATAGCCGTCAACACCGAGCTGGAAAATCTGGCCCGCATCCTCGATGACGGCGTGCGGTATTTGAAGCCGGGGGCCAATTTTTGTGTGATCTCTTTTCACTCTCTGGAAGATCGGATCGTCAAGAGAAAATTTAGAAACAACGAGTTGCTGGATGTATTGACCGGTAGGCCGGTTCAATCCTCGCCGGAGGAGATTGCCGTCAATCCCCGATCGCGAAGTGCACGATTACGGGTTGCACAAAAAAGAATTTCCACTGCACACTAATCATTTGAGAGAGGGTACTATGAATTATAACAATTCTACAGAAGCGTATATGCGATCGATTGCCAAAATCGGCGGACGGCAGCAGATCGGATCTCGGGATCTTTTTGATCTGTCTGAATGGCTGGTTTTGTGGAAACCTGTCGGCAGGATTATGTTGATGATTTTCCCGGTGGTGCTGGTTATACATATGTTCCTTGCCTCTGTCGTGACAAACACCGACCAGACGATTACCATGGTCGAAAATCAGCGGCATGAACTGATGGATAAAAACATTGGACTGCTTGCCCAGAAGGCAAGCCTTTGGGCTCCCGAAAATATAGAGAAACTTGCCGGAGAAAAATTAGCACTCTATGCACATTCCGGAGATCAGGTGGGATGGTTCAATCGGAGTAACGGAAACTTTGTCTCTCCCTGATAAAAAAAATGATAAAAAAATCCCGCCTCAGAATGCAGAAAGAAAAAAGGGGGGGGCGGGCAATTGTCTATCTGTTGATTGTTGCGGCACTCGGGGCTGCTTTATACCAGGTCGAACGGTACTACGGCATCACCAGCTCTCTTCAGGATCTACTGCACACCGTAAAGAGCACCTTTTCCGGTAATGATCCGGCCAGAGGAGCATTTTATGACCGAAACCTCAAACAGCTTGCGGTAACTCTTGAACGGGTGTCGGTGTATGCGAGGACCCGGGAGATCGATTCTATCCAGCAAACGGCGACGCAGCTCAGTCAGATACTGGCTCTAAATAAGAATACACTAGAAGAGCAGCTGAAAAGAGGTGCACTGCGACTGTGGATCGCCAGAGATATAAGTCAGGAACAGGAACTTGCTCTTAATAATCTCCAGCTGCCCGGAATATATTTGCAGAGAGATGAAAAGAGATATTATCCCAATGATTTTCAGGCAGCCCATATTATCGGCTACGTCGAAAACGGCATAGGTTTGGCCGGGGTGGAATTTTTCTATGATCGACTTCTGGCCGGCAGGAAAATAGAACAGCAGGAAGCACAGCAGCCCCTGAGCAGCGCGCTGGATCTTGTGTTAACCATCGATCTGAAAATACAGGATATTCTCGAAAAACTCAGTAACGATATTGCCCGCAGTGAACAGGCGGAAAAAGTTACTGTCTATCTGCTGGAAAGCGGCACCGGTGAAATAATCGGCGGTGCCAACCTGCCTGGGTTTAACCCCAACACCTTTACCAGATATTCTCAGGAACAGACGGAGAATATGTTTTTTGTTCCTTTCTGCATCCCTGAAAAATTCCGAATCTTCCTGCGGGATGCGACAATGCTGTACGCACAACCTGTGCAAGACCTCTCACCCTCTGCCTGGAGTATCGTCCCGGAGGATAATGATCTCGGCAGTCAGCTGCGTTTCTGGGATTCACTCGGGCTTCAGGAATCATCGAACACTGATTTCCATGTGCCGACACAATCCGGCCAGACGGCAACGAACAAACAGAAGCCGGTCGTTGAACCAGCCGGATCCTTCGGTTTTGTCCCGGAGTCTGCCACACCTTCCCGGCTGCTGACCATCTTCTCCATTCTGCTCGGCAAAGGTGAAAAAATACACCCCTTTGTCGTAAAAAAGGTTGTTGACAAAGAAACGGGTGATGAGGTTATCCTGCCGGGCAATGCAGTGAGCGATGGCCGGTTGGCCAACTGGTCTGCCGGTGCAGGTGAGCGGCTGAAATCTTTCTTTCAAAGTCAGGCCAGCCATGGAGCATCGGGGTCATATTTTTTCAGGGATGAAATCCTGGTCACTGCGCGGCATGGCGGACGGCAGCAGTTTCTCATCAATGATGTCGTGTTTGCCACACTCCCTGACGCAAGTCACGATATGCATATGCTCATTGTCGTGCAGCGGGGTCCGCAGGGCGTGAGCGGTGACGTGGACGAAAAAAGAAAAACCATTGAGCAGATTGTCGAAGAAAAGGTGGAGAGAATCTCGGTACTGCAGCAAATCGGCAAGTCTTTAGCCGATTTTGCGGAAACTGAGGTCGGCAACGAGGATAATTATCAGGCGGGCAACCGCCTGGCTTTTGAGTTGAGCGGCAGTGTTGCAAAGGTTGCAAAAGAAGAACAGGCTACCCCCGGAGTGATGCCGGATCTGCAGGGGTTGAGTCTGAGAAAAAGTCTTCGTCTCCTGCAGGGGATACCTGTCGAGCTGCACATTCAGGGAACAGGAAAAGTTGTCGATCAAAAGCCACGGCCGGGTACCTCATTGAAAGGAATAACGGAATGTGTCTTGATTCTTGAAAAGCAGGAGAATATAGTTCCGGACAAATTATTCAAAAAGCCGCTTGAAGGGGTGACCCCGAGAGACAAGGAATAAGTCTGGAAGTTTTTAGTGCTTCCTTGCCGTCCGGCGTTTTTGTGTGAGGGCTTTTTCATCTTTCAGCCTTGATGTAAACTGACAATCTTTTACAACACAACACTATGCGCATGGCATCTTCGACAACACACACGACATTTGCATCTCTTCTCCACGGGCTGCAATATACATTGATCTCCTCCAACCCCGCCAGGACGATAGCTGAACAGCTGATCACCACGGTTACCGTTGACTCGCGTCACGTTGTTCCGGGCAGTCTTTTTATCGCTCTTCCCGGAGTTGCCTGCGATGGTCACGATTATATCGAGGCGGCTGTAGCAGCCGGATCACCGGCCATAATCTGTGGTCTCGGAAGACTTGACGAAGCGAGGGCAAGAGACCTGCAGGCAACCGTCATCGAAGTAGAGGATACCGCGCAGGCATATGCGGCCATCGCGGCAAACTTTTTTCATCGACCCGCGGAAAAACTGCACTTTATCGGCATCACCGGTACCAATGGCAAGACCACATGCACCTATCTGCTCGAACATGTTTTGCTGCAGGCGAACGTGGCTGTCGGGGTTATCG
The DNA here is from genome assembly GCF_054657295.1 of Desulfocastanea catecholica. NCBI lineage: Bacteria > Pseudomonadati > Thermodesulfobacteriota > Desulfobulbia > Desulfobulbales > Desulfobulbaceae > Desulfocastanea > Desulfocastanea catecholica. The sequence goes on along the minus strand of NZ_BAAHYZ010000016.1, from coordinate 59,073 downwards.
GAACGGTTAACAACAGGTATACCAACCGGCGGGGGGAGCAGAAAATTCTGCCAACCCGGTTTACCACCCCGGAGGCTTTTTTACTGCAGGAATTGCTGCGGGAAATGGTCGATAATGGGGTGGAACAGGTGATTATGGAGGTGTCGTCGCATGCCCTGGCCCAGTCGCGCATCGGCTCGATATTGTTTGATGCTGCCGCTTTTACCAATCTGTCCCGGGATCATCTGGATTACCATGCGGGCATGGAAGATTATTTTCAGGCCAAAGCGCGGCTCTTTTCGGAGTATATGAAAAATAGCGGGACAGCTGTTCTGCCGAGAGTGCACGGGAGTTCGGAGGAAAGAGCATGGCTGCAGCTGCTGCAGGGGATTTGTGACAAAAATTGCAGGAAAACGATACGATGGGGCGAAGAGGAAGGGGCAGAGGTCTGGCTGCGGAGTTACTCGACAACACTTGCGCAGACGGATCTCATTCTTGAGACCTCTACCGGCCGGCATACTCTCTCGTCGCCGCTGGTCGGGCGGTATAACATAGATAATATCTTGACCGTCTACGGCCTCTGTCTGGCCCTGGGCCTTGATGAGACCTTTATCTGCCGCGCTCTGGCCACAGCTGCCGGAGCTCCCGGAAGACTCGAGCGGATCAGCACCGGATCGGCCTGGGAGAGAAAGGGACCGGTGGTGCTGGTTGATTATGCGCACACCCCTGACGCTCTGGAAAAAGTGCTGACGACCGTGGCGGCACTGCCGCATAATAAGCTGGTCTGTGTCTTTGGCTGCGGCGGGGACAGGGACCAGGGCAAGCGGCCCCTGATGGGTGAAATTGCCGGAAAGGTATGTGATGTCGCCGTGGTGACCGATGATAATCCACGCACGGAAGATCCTGAACGAATAGTGGCACAGATTCTTGACGGACTGCGCAAGACGGCGCTGCCCCGGCTGGAACTGAAAAATGACAGATCTCTCCAGGTTACCAGCAGCAAAGAATTTGGATATGTGGTAATACGTGACAGGCAAAAAGCGATCGACGCGGCCATTCGGGCGGCTTCGCCTGGAGATATCGTCGTTATTGCCGGCAAAGGCCATGAGCCCTACCAATTGACCCTGCAGGGAAAACGTTTTTTTGATGATCGCCTGGCCGCAAAACGCGTGCTCTTTTCGTGGACGGCGGAGCTGGTGGCCACTGCAGCGGGAGGCAGACTGCACCCAGGCAAGAATCCAATAGATGCAACGAAATTGCTCGGCCCGGTCATCACCGACAGCAGGCATGTCAGCCGCGATGGGATTTTTGTCGCGTTGAAGGGAGAAAGCCATGATGCCCATGACTTTGCCTGGCAGGCGGTGGAAAACGGTGCTGCCTGCCTGGTGGTTGAAAAAAGGCTTTCTCTGCCCACCGAGTTGGCGGTTTGTCAGGTAGAAGTCGAGGATACCTCGCAGGCCCTGGGAGATCTGGCCGCCTTTCGCCGGAGGGAGCTGGCCGGGCAATGCGGCCAGGTCGTTATCGGCCTTACCGGAAGCTGCGGCAAAACCACCGTCAAAGAGATGGTTGCGGCAATACTTGCGCGGATGTGGCCGGCAGGACCTGATTTCCCTGCCGACTGTGTCCTGAAAACAAAAGGAAATTTTAATAATCTTATCGGCCTGCCCCTGTCGCTGCTGCCGCTTGATGTCGAACATCGCGCAGCGGTGCTGGAAATGGGCATGAACCGGCCCGGTGAACTCAAACGACTCGGGGCCATCGCCGACCCTGATGTCAGCTGTATCACCAACATCCATGGGGCGCACCTGGAGGGGTTGCAGTCGATTGAAGGAGTCGCCAGGGCCAAGGAAGAGCTTTTTGCCGCCACGAGAGAGTCAGGTATACTGGTCGTCAACCTCGATGATAACAGAATCCGCGAACTCTCCAGGAAATATACGCATCGGAAGATTACCTTCGCCGTGCACGGTGCAGCGGGACAACAACCGCCGGATATCTGGTCGTCGAACATGCACATGCATATGACGGAAGGCGGCGGCATCACCTTCACCCTGCATTACCGGGAAGAGGCGGTCGAAATTCACCTTTTTATTGCCGGAGAGCACAATGTATCCAACGCCCTTTGTGCCGCCGCCATCGGCCTTGCGGCCGGTGCATCACTGCAGCATATTGCCGCCGGGCTCGCTGATTTTAGGCCGCCGGATAAACGCATGGAAATGCTCCGTGCCAGATCCGGCTTCACTATAATCAACGACACCTACAATGCCAATCCGGCTTCCATGACTGCCGGCTTGAAGACATTGAGGATGATAGCAGGAAAATCTTCCGTGGCCGTTATCGGCGACATGCGGGAACTTGGTGCCGCTGCCAGGCAGGCGCATTATGACATTGGCACATTGATTGCCGAATTGGCGATTGATTGTGTCGGAGTTGTTGGAGAATTTAAGGAAAATGTGGTACAGGGAGCCCTCGACCACGGTTTTCCGGAGGATCGTCTCTTTCTCTTTGACGGCAAAGAAGGGGCTGCCCGCTGGATTCATGACCTGGTTGACCGCAAAAAGCTCGGCCAAAATGATGTGGTCCTCGTCAAGGCCTCGCGAGGCCTGCGCTTTGAGACCATTGTCGGCGAAATTATAGATTTTTGATTGCAGGGGCCTGGCCGATCCGGGCCCGTATTACTGTTACTGAACCATCTACCAGTGAGTTGGATTTTTTATGCTGTATCACCTTTTTTATCCACTGCATACCAGTTTGAGCGGTTTGAATGTCTTCCGCTATATAACTTTCCGTTCCATAGGTGGGGCAGTTACCGCGTTTTTGCTTGTCCTTATTCTTGGCCAGATTTTTATACGAACCATGCGCCATTACCAGATTGGTCAGGTGGTGCGTGACGACGGACCACAGACGCATCTGGCCAAGCAGGGCGTGCCGACCATGGGAGGCCTGCTGATTCTCACCGCCATCACCATCGGTACTCTGCTCTGGGCGCGGCTCGACAACTCCCTGGTGTGGCTTGGCTTGTCGGTGACCTTGTTTTACGGTTGCATCGGCGCAATTGACGATTTGCGCAAGATACGAAAAAACAACTCAAAAGGCTTGAGCGCCAGGTGGAAGCTGGCCCTGCAGATCCTCGGGGCCTCGATGGTCGGCCTGGTTATCTTTATGCATTCCGGTTTTGATGGCCATCTGAGTCTGCCGTTTTTTAAAAATTTTAGCCCCGATCTTGGCTGGTTTTACATAGTTTTCGCGATTATCGTCATTGTCGGGGCATCAAATGCGGTCAACCTCACCGATGGACTCGATGGTCTGGCTGCCGGGCCAACGGTGGTCACCGCCGCGGTGTATCTGGTCTTTTCCTATCTGGCTGGCCATGTGGTGCTGGCCGAATACCTGCAGATTCCCTATGTTGCCGGCAGTGGTGAGCTGGCCATATTCTGCGGGACGCTTTTCGGAGCATGTCTTGGCTTTTTGTGGTTCAACGCCTATCCAGCACAGATGTTCATGGGGGATGTCGGCTCGCTGGCTATCGGGGGGGCTCTTGGTTCCACGGCGATAATCATCAAGCAGGAATTTTTGCTGGCGATCGTCGGCGGAATTTTTGTCATGGAGGCCTTGTCGGTGATTCTGCAGGTCGGCTACTTCAAGATGACCCATGGAAAACGGATCTTTTTGATGGCCCCTTTTCATCACCATTTTGAGAAAAAAGGCTGGCATGAACCAAAGGTTGTCGTCAGATTCTGGATTGTATCGATTATTCTCGGCCTTGTTGCCATTGCCACACTGAAACTACGCTAGTGAAAAAGACATCATTGATCTATCCCGGCGCGAGAGTCGCGGTCATGGGACTCGGCGTCACCGGTCGTGCCGCTGTTCGCTATAGCCTTTCCTGCGGGGCCGAGGTCCTGGTGTCGGACAGCCGCCCGGAGCAGCGCTTGCTTGCCGAGGAAGGTGATCTGCTCGATGCCACGGCCATAGCCTGGGAAGCGGGCGGCCACAGTTATGATTTCTTAAGCCGGGCAGACCTCCTTCTGGTCAGTCCCGGCGTTGATCTGCACCTGCCGCTATTAAAGAGACTGCGGGCTGACGGAGTACCGATCGTCGGGGAGCTGGCCATCGCCGCCGGCCAAATTGGTGTGCCGGTGGTGGCTGTTACCGGGACCAACGGCAAAACGACGGTGACGACCCTCATCGGTGAAATCTGCCGGAGTGCCGGCAGGAAGGTGTTTGTCGGCGGGAATATCGGTACCCCCCTGTATGAGTATCTGCTCGATCCGGCCGGCTACGATATGGTGGTGGTGGAAGTGTCCAGCTTTCAACTGGAGAGTGGTGGAGATTTTTCTCCCGATGTCGGTCTGCTGCTGAATATCACCCCGGACCACCTGGACAGGCATCTTTCGATGGACAGGTATGTGCAGGCGAAGATGCAGCTTTTTCTGCACGCGAAGACCGAGACCGTGGCGGTCATCAACGGAGATGACCCGCTCTGTCGGCAGCTTCTCTCCGGCCCTCCTGCCCGGCTGCCGTCGACGGTGCATACCTTCGGCCAAAGTGTAGGCTGCACGGCAAGGTTCACTGATACCCGGATACGCCTGCTGGTGGATAACCAGCAGGAAGAATATTGCTTTGACGACCTTGCCGGCATCAATGACATCACCCTGATGAATTATGCCGCGGCAATCCTGGCGGTCCGCTCGCTGGGCTGCAGTCAGCTACAGACCGAGACCGGACTGCGGGCCTTTCGACCGCTGCCGCATCGTATCGAGTTTGTTGCCGAGGTAAACGGGGTGGAATATGTTAACGACTCCAAGGCAACGAATACCGGTGCGGTCATTGGCGCGCTGGCCCAGTTTGAAAAAAATGTCATTTTGCTCGCCGGGGGCCGCGACAAAGGGGACGATTACCGTCTGCTGCGCGAGAGTGTGGCGGCGCGGGTAAAAAAAATGATCGTTCTCGGGGAAGCAGCCGGTCTCCTGCACGATGCGCTTGCCGACATCGTCGACATACAGCCGGCGCAGTCCATGGCGGACGCGGTGCAGGCAGCGGCCCGGGAGGCCATGCCCGGCGATATCGTCCTGCTTTCTCCGGCCTGTGCAAGTTTTGACATGTTTACCAGTTATGGCCATCGAGGTAACGAATTCAAAAAGGCGGTACTGGCCCTGCCGTCCGCCTTGGGTGAAGCGAAAATGGGGCAGGCGGCTTGAGCGGAAAAGACCAGAAAATACGCCTGCTCCTTACCGGCGGCGGTACAGGGGGGCATCTGTTTCCAGCGGTGGCCACCGCCCAGGAGTTCAAGGCGCAGCTGCCGGATACGGAAGTGCTGTTTGTCGGTACGAGAAGGAAAATGGACAGCAGAAGTCTCGAGGCCTACGGTTTTACCAGTGCGAGTATCCTCTGTTACGGTCTGAAGGGTAAAAATCCTCTGGAACTGCTCAAAGCTCTTGCAGTGCTGCCATTGTCGTACCTGCAGGCGTTGCGGCTCATTCACCGTTTTAAACCGGACATTATCTTTGGCGTGGGCGGCTATGTCACCGGCCCGGTGGTTTTGGCCGGCAAAAGTCTCGGTGTTCCGGTGGTTATCCACGAACAGAATTCCGTCCCGGGACTGGCCAATCGAAAACTCGGCAGGATAGCTGACAAGATCTGCTTGTCGCTGCCCGGCAGCGGCACGGAATTCCCGGCGGAGAAAATACATTACACCGGCAATCCGGTACGCAGTACAATTCTTGAGCTGGCAAAAAAAGCTCCGCCGCGGAAAAGTGAAAAACGCACTCTGCTCATTCTCGGCGGCAGCCAGGGGGCACAGGCGATAAACACTCTGGTTACCGAGGCACTCTGTTCTTTGACCGATGCCGAATTGCAGCATATCAGAGTGATTCATCAGACCGGTGACAGGGATGAAGAACAGGTAAGAAATGTCTATCGGCAACGGGGAGTAGACGCCGAGGTGGCCGAATTTTTTACGCAGATGCATGAAATCTATGCCCAGGCGGATCTCCTGGTCAGCAGAGCCGGGGCGACCACTCTCTCGGAAATAGCGGTGCTCGGCAAACCGGCGATTCTTATTCCCTATCCCTCGGCCGCCGACAACCACCAGGAAAAAAACGGTCACTACTATGTATCCGGCGGTGGCGCCGTGCAATTCAGACAAAAGGAACTGATGGCACAACAGCTTAGGGAAACTATCCTCCAGCTGATCAATAACGAACCGCAATTGCATACCATGGGGGCGGCGATGAAACGACTGGCATTTCCCGATGCGGCGAAAAGAATTGTCGCCTGCTGCCTGGCAGAAAGAGAGAAGCACCAAAAAGACAAGCGTTAAGAATAATGAACAGAAAAACAAAACATATCCATTTTGTCGGCATTGGCGGTATCGGTATGAGCGGCATCGCCGAACTGCTGCTGAATCTGGGCTACAAGGTTTCAGGGTCGGATCTGCACAGCTCGGCCATCACCGAAAACCTCGCCCGGCTCGGCGGGCTGATTTATAAAGGGCATAAAAGTGACTGGATAGAGGGGGCCGATGTGGTGGTGACCTCGTCGGCAATTGCCTCGACGAATCCCGAAGTCGTTATGGCCAAAGAGACCAATGTGCCGGTGATCATGCGGGCGGAGATGCTTGCTGAGCTGATGCGCCTGAAAAAATACGGCATCGCTATTGCCGGCAGTCACGGGAAAACGTCAACCACCTCCATGGTCAGCTGGATGCTGGCTGCCGCCGGACTGGATCCAACCATCGTCATCGGCGGTAAGGTCGATGCTCTGGGCGGCAATGCCAAACTGGGCAAGGGCGAGTTTCTGGTGGCGGAAGCCGACGAGAGCGACGGGTCTTTTTTGAAATTGTCCCCGGTTATCGAAGTGGTGACCAATATAGACCTCGAGCATCTGGACTATTACCGGGATCTTGAGCACATTAAATCGACGTTTCTGCAGTTTATCGATAAAATTCCCTTTTATGGAGCTGCTATCGTCTGCCTCGATGACGTCAATATCGCCGACATTCTGCCCTCCATCAAAAAAAGAACCATTACCTATGGCCTGACGCCGCAGGCGGATATCTATGCCGATGATATTGCCTGGCAGGATGGACGGGTGTTTTTTACCGTAAAAGATGCTGCCGGTGTTCTTGGCAGAATCGGTATCACCCCGCCGGGAATGCACAACGTCTATAATGCGCTGGCCGTAGTCTGTGTCGGGTTGGAACTGGAGCTGCCTTTTGCCAAAATTCAGACCGGACTGCAGGGATTTGCCGGGGTGCAGCGCAGGATGCAGCAGAAAGGGGAGATAGGCGATATAACCATAGTTGATGATTATGGGCATCATCCCACGGAAATCCGGGCCACTTTAGACGCAATCAAAGGGGCGTGGCCGCAAAAGCGGCTGGTGGTTCTTTTTCAGCCCCATCGATACTCGCGGACCAAGGCTTTGTTTAAGGAATTTCAGACCTGTTTTCATAAGGCAGATTATCTGATTATGTCGGATATTTATCCGGCTAGTGAGGAGCCTATTCCCGGCGTGACCGGAGAGAGTCTGCTTGAGGCCACGAAAATGCATGGCCAACGTCATACCCGGTATATCGGCGGGCTGGAACACATGGCAGAAGAACTTCTGCCGATGCTGCAGGCCGGTGATCTGGTCCTTACCCTTGGTGCGGGAAACATCGTCAGGGTTGGTGAAGAATTACTTCTTTTATTGCAAAAGAATGCACTGCAGTGCGGGTGCACCGGGTAAACACGATGAACTCGAGACAACAGGCAAGATTAACCGAGCTGCTTGCCCGGGCCGTTCATTGGCAATGCCGCTTGGATCGCTATACCTCATTTGCCATCGGCGGCCCTGCTGAAGCTGTCGTCAAGGTTGAGAACCGGCTGGAACTGCGAACCCTGCTTGCCTTTCTGGCGGAGGAACGGATACCATGGCGAGTTATCGGCCGCGGCACCAACCTGCTCGTAAGAGATGAAGGGTTTGCCGGAGTAGTTCTTCTACTGGAAGGAGAATTCAAGACGGTCGATCGACAGTCAAATCAGAATGTCGGAAGTATCCTCGTTCGAGCGGGTGCCGGTTGTTCTCTGACGCAGCTTGCTTATCGCTGTATGGAATGGGGCTATACCGGAGTGGAATTTGCGTGCGGTATTCCTGGGACCCTCGGCGGGGCGATGATCATGAACGCCGGGGCATGGGGCAGCGATATGTCGGCGATTGTTGCCGGTGCTGTGCTGATGACGGCCGATGGTGAAAAACGATTTGTCCGCCGGGAGCTTGATTTCTCCTACCGCTGCTGGAATGACTTTGCCGCGTATCTCGGCCGAGCGGTGGTCGCAGAGGTGGACCTGGTATTACAAAGCGGCGACCGGGATATGATAAAGCAGCAGTGCGATGCATTGCAGGATCGCCGAAAAAAAACGCAACGCTGTATCTACCCCAATGCCGGGTCATTTTTTAAAAATCCGGCGAACGACAGCGCCGGTCGTCTAATTGATGCAAGCGGATTGAAAGGTTTCACTTTTGGCGGAGCCATGGTTTCTGAACACCATGGCAATTTTTTGGTTAATAAAGGCGGCGCAACTGCCGACGATGTTGTGCATCTGATGCATATTGTTCGGTCAAAAGTAAAAAACGACAGCGGCGTCGACCTGGAACCGGAAGTTCATTTTATCTGAGAATGAAAATGTTACTCGCCAAAATAAAAAAAATATTTTCAATTTTGGTCGGCAAGAAGAAGCGAGGTAATGGCTATCTGCAAAGCGGTATTGATCTTTCGTCTCTTCCCGGACAAGGTAGCCGGCAAAGTGGTCAATATACTCCACAGAAAAAGAGATTAGCCCGCTTCAGGCAGGTGTTGACCGCTAAAAAAAGAGCAAACCCAAACCACGAGGGGTATACAACAGGGACGGCCGCGAAAAGAAAATTGATGTTCAAGATGGCAGGCTTGGGAACGATTGCCGCCTCTGTCCTGTTCTTTGTCCTTGTCGGCGGCTGGCAGATTATTCTGAAAAATCTCGAAACAGTACCCTTCTTTCAGGTGTCGGGGGTAGTTTATTCCGGCAAGGAAACCATTCCGGAAGGAAAATTGCGAGAGGCTTCCGGAATAATCATCCACAAGACCAGTTTGATAGGTCTGGACTGCCGCCGGGTGGAGGCCTCGCTTCTCACCGTTCCTTGGGTAGCCCGGGCGGAGGTGAAACGAAATTGGCCGTCAACCGTGGAGATTGCCATAGTTGAAAATGTCCCGATGGCCCTTTTGCACAGCAAAAGCCTGCAAGGAGCCCAGTTACATTATATTGACCGGAAAGGGGTGCCGTTTCTTCAGGTCAAGCCTGGTGCGGAGATTGATTTTCCTGTCATTACAGGATTGATGGAGATTGCAGATCCTTCGGTGAGAGAAAAAGCCCTCGCTGAGGTGCTGCTTTTCCTGAAGAAAATTAATGGTAACAATCCTTATCTTCCGGCGCAGTCGGTTTCAGAAGTTCACCTGAACGGGGACGGAGAAATGGTGGTGTATCTCGTCGATAACCCCTTTCCTATTTTCTTTGGCAGCAGTGAAACCGACAAAAAGTATTCTCGCCTAGTACAGGTTCTCAAAGTATTGTATAAAAACCAGAAAGGAAAAGGGTCGATTTCTCAAATTAAATATATTCAGATGGATTATTTGCAGGACAAGGTGCTCGTCGCAGAGAGTGAATCAGGTTAATCCTTAACCTTACAGGGTATTTTCTTGTTTTTAAAGCTACTTCTCCCTCTCGAATAAGCGACAAAATTCGAGGGGCTACTGAAAAGAGTCCCGTTTCCAGGGGTTAGAAAAAAGTATGAATGACAATAATAAAAATGTAATGATCACCGCCATTGATGTTGACCGGGTTGAAGAAAAAAATGCCGATTATCAGGCGGCAGGGGAACTGGTCGTCGGCCTTGACATCGGCACAACAAAGATCTGCTGTGTCGTCGGCGAGGTGTTCGATGACCGGGTTGAGATAATCGGGGTGGGAACGGTGCCTTCTCTCGGCCTGAAAAAAGGTGTCGTCGTCAATATCGAGTCGACTGTCAACTCCATTCGGCAGGCGGTTATACTTGCAGAGGAATCTGCCGGCTGTGATTTGCGGTCGGCCTATGTCTATGTCGGAATCGCCGGAAATCATATAAAAGGCTTTAACAGCCCCGGCATAGTCGCCGTCAATAACCGGGAAATTAAAGCCGCGGACATAGACGAGGTTATCGCGGCGGCCAGGACCGTTAAAATTTCCGAAAACCAGCGTATTATCCATGTCCTGCCCCAGGAATATATGGTTGACGATCATACCGGCATCCAGAATCCGATCGGCATGACCGGAGTGCGGTTGGTCACCAACGTGCACATTGTCACGGCAGACATCGCTGCGGTACACAATCTGGTCACCTGCTGCAATAAGGCCGGACTGCAGGTCGCCGAGCTGGTTCTCGAATCAATCGCCTCGTCAAATTCCGTTCTGAGCAAGGATGAGATGGAATTGGGCGTCGCTCTGATTGACATCGGCGGCGGAACAACCGACCTGGCCATTTTCTGCGATGGGACGATTCGTCATACCTGCGAAATCGGGCTGGGCGGGCATAATCTTACCAATGACCTGTCCGTTGGCCTGCGTACCCCCCTTCAGGAAGCGGAACGGCTAAAAGAAGATTTCGGCGGGGCGATCGCCTCCTTTATCAAACCCAATCTTGTGGTGGATGTTCCAACGGTAGGGGATCGGGAACCGCGAAAGGTGACCCAGAAGGTCCTGGTCGACATTCTCGAGGCGAGGATTGTGGAGATCCTCGAGATGATGAACAGCGAGATGGTCGCCTCGGGACAAAAAAATAAGATCAACGGAGGCGTGGTTCTGACTGGTGGGACGGCTCTTCTGGCCAACCTTGTCGAGCTGGCCGAACAGATTTTTGATTTACCGGTGAGAATAGGCTATCCAACCGGAATAACAGGCAGGGTTGAGGAGCTGCACAGCCCCCGCTGTACGACGGCGACGGGTCTGGTTCTTTTTGGCAGGAATGCGCGTAACGAAATAGGCAGACAGGACAGCAGTTTAATTGGCAGAGTAAAAGAGTGGGTTAAAAAAATCATGTGATTGTTACGTTTTTTGTTTAAGTGACAACTTCGGGATGCTATAGTATTGCACTGATAATATTCGTACTTTATCTCTACATGGAGTTAAATATACGTTACAAGAGAGGGAGGAGACATGCCGTTTAGGATGGCTGAATCAGAAGGTGTTGCAGTTGTGAAAGTGATTGGTGTCGGTGGGGGTGGCGGTAATGCTATCAACACAATGGTGGCCAATAGACTTCAGGGAGTAGAGTTCATTGTAGCCAATACTGATAAGCAGTCGCTTAATCAGTCAAAGGCTGATGTCTGCCTGCAAATCGGGCCGAGTATTACCAAAGGCCTCGGTGCCGGGGCAGATCCGGAAACCGGGAATATGGCTGCCATGGAGTCTGTCGAGGAAATCAAAGCGGCTCTTAAAGGCAGTGATATGGTGTTTGTCACAGCCGGACTTGGCGGGGGAACAGGAACCGGCGCAGCCCCTGTTGTGGCCAAGGCGAGTAAAGATCTTGGCGCGTTGACCGTTGCCGTGGTAACCAAGCCATTTAGCTTTGAGGGCAAATACCGTGCCCGAAATGCCGAGGAAGGATGGCAGGAACTGCAAAAATATGCCGACACGATTATTACCGTGCCAAATGACAGACTTCTCTCCATAATGCAGAAAAACAGCAAACTTTCCGATATGCTGGCCATGGCGGATAATGTTTTGCTCCAGGCGGTAAAGGGTATAACCGATCTGATCAATGTTCCGGGGCTGATCAATGCCGATTTTGCCGACCTGCGTACAGTGATGAAGGAAGTTGGCCCGGCGGTCATGGGTTCCGGTTCGGCGACCGGCGAGAACAGGGCAACCGAGGCCGCCAGAAAAGCCATAGACAATCAGCTGCTTGAAGACTTCGGCATCGATGGGGCACGCGGTCTGCTCATCAATATCTCGGCCTCGGAAGCAACCTTCACCATGGCCGAATTCATGGAGGCGTCCGCGCTTATTCAAGAAAAAGTCGATGATGATGCGAAAGTGGTCATTGGTGCCCTCTATGACGATGCCCTTGGAGAAGAATTGCATGTCACGGTTATTGCCACCGGGGTCGGTGGGATGGTCAACAAGAAAGAGACCATCAATCCGGTCGAGGATCATATGCGCCGACCGTTACCGATCAAAGAACCAGAGACCGTCGTCAAAGGATCACCGGCAGCACCGAACAGACAACCCAGGGTGACGCGGCTGCCCGGTTCAAACTTTGATGCACTGGATAGTCTTGGTTCCTCAAATATCCCCGAGGGCAAGGTGGCAAAACCGCTTAACTGGAATGATGATTATCTCGAGACTCCGACATATCTGCGAAAAAAGGCTAACTGACAGGCACACCTTCCTCTGTCCGACGGGGAAGGTGAACGCATGACATGTAACTGCTGCAATGGATCGGCTGCACTGTTCGCAAGGTGATCGGTGAATGTACCGTACCGCATAAGCCGCATTACTTCCCTGGGAGAAAAGATGATGACGAAAGGGGATGAAAGTGATGCGGTTCTTGAGTCGATCCGGAAAGAAAAGCTAGAAGCCGGCCTTGAGTCCTTTAAGCTGGTAAAATACTTCTCCTTTTCCAGCCTCGCCGCCATCCTGGTATTCACCCTCCTGCTCTCCTGGATTATTTCCAACAACGCCCGAAAAGTTATGCTTGAGCAAAATGAGGAGTATTCTCTTTTGCTGGCGGAAAACCTTAATCAACAGGTTTTCAGGCGTTTCGTTCTGCCCGCAGTTATTCGCTATGGCGGTATTGCGCTGCGAAAACCCGAACAGTTTGAACTGCTTGACGGGATTATCAAAGGAGTGACGCAGGGCCTGAAGATTGATACGGTAACCATCTACGATTCAAGCATGAATATCATCTCCTATTCGACGAATCCGGAACTCATCGGAAAAAAGGATGTGGGGGAGTCGGAGTATTATAAGGCCCTGGTCGGTATGCCCAATTCCCGGCTCATTTATAGCGGGTCGGTACTCAGCCTGCTGCATATCACCACCGAAGTGGAATGTGTCCTGAAGACGTTCATCCCTTTTCGACAGGTGCGTCGTGACGGTGAGGAAGGGGATCTTATCATGGGGGTGATCGAGATCGAAAAGGATCTGTCACGCAACTATGCGAATATCATTAAATTCCAAGGGAGAATTATTGTCGTCTCCAGTGTGGTCATGGCCATACTTTTTCTCGTGTTGCGATCCATCGTGTCCAGGGCAGGGAGAATAATTGAGAAGCGAGCCGTCGAACGTTTGCGACTCGAAGAAAAACTTAATCAGGCGGAAAGGCTGGCGCATCTCGGGAAAATGGTCGCAACGGTCAGCCATGAGATAAAAAGCCCTCTGGGAATCGTACGCAGCACTGCGGAGATTCTCGAAAAACGCATCGCCAAGGTAGCACCCGGCAATGAACATCTGGCCAAAATAATCATCGATGAGACGATGCGGCTGAATACTATCGTTGTTGAGTTTCTCGACTTTGCCAGACCGCAGAAGGCTGATCTGAAAACGGCTGGGGTGAACCAGGTTGTCAGAAAGGTGCTCGACTTTCTCTCCTCCGAATTGAAGTATCAAAATATTGAATTGATAACCGATCTCGAGCCCAACCTGCCGCAGAACAGGCTGGACCAGGATCTTTTTTATCGTGCCCTGCTCAATATCTTAATGAACAGTATCCAGGCAATGCCCGAGGGCGGACAGTTGCAGGTGACGACTCGCCGCTCGCCTGCGGCAGGCACTGAACTGGTGATCAAAGACACCGGCGTAGGCATGACACCGGAAAAGCTCGAGCAGATATTTACGCCCTTTTTCACTGACAAAAATAAGGGGACAGGCCTGGGCCTTGCCATAACCAAATCTATAATCGACACGCACCATGCGGAAATAGAGGTGCAAAGTGAAGAAGGGCAAGGGACGACATTTATTGTTACCCTGCCTCCAGCTCCCTGAGAGATATGTACCTTTTTGTCGAAAAGCTCACTTTTCTTGACAAAGGGCCCTATTCATTTGCGGTGGAAAAGGGTGAATGTGTCGGTTTGACCGGTAGATCGGGAATAGGCAAGACCCAGTTATTCAGAGCAATAACCGACCTTATTCCCGCCGGTGGCGAGATATTTCTCGAGGGAATTGCCTGCAGTGCGTACAGGCCGACACAATGGCGATCCAAAGTGACCATGGTGCCGGCCGATTCGGCCTGGTGGCATGATAAAGTGGGCGACCATTTTGTCGAATCTGCGCAGATTTCCTTGCTTCGGGAGAGATGCGCCCTTCTCGGCCTTGATGCGGCGATCCTTGATTGGCAGGTCAGTCGCCTTTCCACGGGAGAACGCCAGCGCCTGGCCCTGCTGCGCGCTTTGCAAATGAGACCGGCAGTACTGTTGCTCGATGAACCTAGCTCCGGGCTTGATGCGTATCATACCGGCCTGATGGAAGTTTTTATTGAACAGTACCGCCGACTCAATCAGCCGGCAATCGTCTGGGTGAGCCATGATCCGCAGCAGCTCAAGCGGGTGGCGGCCAGGGTATTGCGCATGGAGCAGAACGGCCTGTACGAAAACACCTGAGGTGATGCGAGGAGTGTGCTGTAGGGAAAATTTTACCGGGAGTAAGAGAGGCGGTGAAAGGATGGATGTCGTCAGTTTAAGCAGTGTCGATCTGGCAATAGCAGCTTCCCTGCTGGTGCTGCTGTCTCTCCTCAGCATGCTGTTGAGTCTCGGCCTTGAACGGAAGATACTTTTTTTTGGCGGTCGGATGACCGCCCAGCTCCTTTTGATCGGCCTGGTGCTGCGTTTTTTGTTTGCCGACGGCAGCCTGCTGCTGGTCCTGCTTATGTCGACCGTCATGCTGCTGGCCGCCGGGCGGGAGGTGCAGGCCAGACAAAAGCGGAAAATAGTCGGCCTGTCCGGGTATCTGATCAGCATCAGTGCCATGTTTGTTTCTTCTTTTTCCGTTACCGTTTTGGCGCTGCTGGTTATCATTCGGGTCGAACCATGGTACACTCCGCAATATGCCATTCCGCTGCTCGGCATGCTCCTTGGCAATACCATGACCGGCATTGCCCTGGCCATGGACAGGATGACCGATCAGCTGTATGGCCGGCGGGGAGAGGTGGAACAACGTTTATTGCTCGGACAGACCTGGCAACAGGCAAGCCGGGATATTCGCAGCGATTGTATGCGGACCGGGATGATGCCGATTATTAATGCCATGGCCGCAGCCGGCCTGGTCAGCTTACCAGGGATGATGACCGGACAGATTCTGGGGGGAACCCCACCGGTTGAGGCAGTAAAGTATCAGATTCTTATCATGTTTCTGATCGCTGCCGGGACAGGATTCGGGGTCGTCAGTGCTATCTGGATGTCCGGATGGCGTCTTTTCGACGAACGGCACCGGCTCCGTCTCGACGTTCTCAATGTCGATCGAGTATGAAGTGAATCTTGCCTTGCTGTATATATACTTTTAACCCAGATGGAGTAGAAGATGGCAAATCGAATAGTAATTATAGGGGGTGTCGCAGCCGGCCCAAAAGCCGCCTGTCGAGTAAAACGTCTCATGCCGGATGCCGAGGTAACCGTCATCGACCAGGATACTATCATATCCTACGGAGGTTGCGGCATACCCTATTATGTCTCCGGCGATGTCTCCGACGAGAAGGAGTTGCGCTCAACAAGTTTTCATATGGTGCGGGATGAGCATTTTTTCGACAAGGCCAAGGGAGTGAAAACGCTGACTGCAACGAGGGCTTTGGCGATTGACCGGAAAAAAAAGAGTGTCCAGCTTGAAGATATCAAGTCCGGTAAGAGACAGGAGATAGAGTACGACACACTGATGCTTGCCACGGGTAGTACGCCGTTTGTCCCGCCGATCCCCGGTGTCGATGCCGAGGGTGTTTTCACCGTCAGTGATATGCATAAGGCGATAGCCATAAAAGATATGATTGCCAAAGGCAAGGTATCCAGAGCCGTAGTGGTCGGCGGTGGAGCCATCGGTATTGAGATGGCCGAGGCCTTGACCGATCTCTGGGGTATCGAAACTACTCTTATTGAGTTCCAGAACCAGCTGCTGCCGCGAATTATCGACTGGCCGCTGGCGACAATGCTGGCAAAACACCTCCGCGATCATAACGTGGCCGTGCATCTCGAGGAATCCGCTGAAGAAATTGTCGTCAAGGACGGCAAGGTCGTTGCCGTTCGAACCGGAAAACGTACCGTCGATGCCGATATGGTGATAATGTCAGTGGGTGTGCGACCGCGTTCCGAACTTGCCAGAAATGCCGGCCTTCTGGTGTCGGCCAACGGTGGTATCGTTGTCAATGAACGGATGCAGACGTCCGATCCGGACATCTATGCCGCCGGCGACTGTGTCGATATTATGCATCTTGTCTCCGGCAAGCGATTTGTTGCCCCTTTCGGCAGTATGGCCAACAGGGAAGGCCGGGTTGCCGCCGATAATATGGCCGGAATCCCTTCGGTCTTTAAAGGCGGTGTGGGCAGCTTTATCGTCAAGGCCTTCGAGATGTCATTAGGTTCAGTCGGTCTCAGTCTCCAGGCCGCCCGGGCCGAAGGTTTTTCCGCGGAATTTTCCCTTTCCTCACCCATAGACCGGGCACATTTCTTTCCAGGACATGATATTCTTATCCTCGAGTTGATTTTCGACAGGAGGAGCAGAAAAATTCTTGGTTTACAGGGGGTCGGGCCGGTCAACGATGCCCTTTCGGCTCGGATTGATGCCGCGGCCGTGGCCATTACCGCCGGGGCGACGATCGATGATTTTGCCAACATTGAAATGGCCTATTCTCCGCCGTTTTCTCCGGCCATCGATCCAATCAATGCCGCGGCCTATATTGCCGATAATCTCTGTGATAAACGGATGCGGCAGATATCGATTGAAGATTTCTACAGTTTTATGGACAACCCGTCCAGTCATCCGGACTGGCAGGTGCTTGATGTCCGCCATAAAAACGAGGCAGCACCTTTTATCGAACATTTTGGCGCCGCTCTGTGGCATTCTCTCCCCTATGAGCAGATACGCGATCGTTACGCGGAACTGCCGACGGATAAGAAATTCATCGTCTTTTGCAACGCCGGTTCCAGATCTTTTGAAGTGCAGACCTTCCTGGACTACGCCGGGATAAAAAACAGTGTTGTTCTGCCGGGCGGTTTCAATGTCATCAGGCGAATTGGGGCTGACTGGTTGCCGGTAAGCTGATAATCTTTCGTCCGGCAATGTGTTTCTAGTTCAGCAAGAGTTTTTCAACCCCGGTGTTTTTGCACAGCGTGCCCCTGCCAGACAAGCAAAGGCACGCTGTGATATGGGCAACACATCAGTTGGGATAAGGGTGTTTTATTGAAAAATACTGCAAGGGCACGGGTGCGACAGAGTAAGTATGGCTGAACTGAATCCGCAGCATATGATTGAAGAACTCCAGGACAATATCAAGTCTTGGTGCCGCTATGGCTCTTCTTACAGGGGAAGGGAGGCAATAAGGTCAAAGTATCTGCCGACATCCTCCGGCTTGTGCGCATCAGAGCCGAAAATAAAAGGGATGTTATACGATTGTGCCATGGCCAGGATGCGCCGGTTCGGAAACTGCTCCCGGCGTATGGCAAAGCCGGAACTGTTGATTTCGATGGCCATGCCTTGGGCACTGACCGCCTGGAGCAATGTGTCGATTAAAACATAGTGCGACTCGGTGAAGGAGATTTCCGGTAAATAGCGTAGAGCAGCGTCGAGGTGGCAGAGCATGGTGCCTGGTAGAGAGCGGACTGCCTCGGTCAGGATTGTGAAGTAACGATTGAGGAGTATTTCGACGCCGATCTGCCGGGCAAGCAGGACGTTCCTTTCCTTACTGCTGAACATATTCAGATGATCGGCCATCCCGTCAATTTTTAGAAAATGACAGGAAATGCCTATCTGGTCCCAGCGTCTTTCGCCAAGTCTTGCTTGCAGGATGTCGCGGTAGTCAGGATTGTAGCCGCATTCGACGCCCAGGCCAATGACTATTTTGTCTTCGTATGCGGCTTGCAGCCTCTTACCTTCGGCGAAATAGCTGTCGAAATCTTCCGCTGACAGCCAGGTTTTTCCCTGGATATGTCGTATACCTTCCTCCATATGCTCCAGGAAGATAATTTTTTTCAGTCCTTTGCGGATGGCGGCCTGGACGTACTCCTCCATCTCACCGACTGCATGACCGCAGAGTCGGGTATGGATATGACTGTCGCAGAGAGATGTGGCGGGCGAACCGGGATTTTTTATCACCATGACAGAGGTGCCGAAGTCTATCTGGCAGAGACGCTAACTCAAGCGTTTCCTTTAGGAAAGAAGTGTAACACCCCATCGATATCGGAGGTATCACAGACATGGCCGAGTTCAAGTTCCAGATCAAGGTATTCTTCGATACCTTCAATCTTCAGGGAGAGGGCAGGACCATCGGGAAGATGATAGACGACGGTACTGACACCGGATAAATCAATCGGACGACTAAATATTTTCATTCGTTAAAACCCTTGTCATGCCGGTCTCCCGGCATACTAAAAAAATAAATAAAATACGGGGGCAGAGTGACATATACGAACTATTATGGAAAACTGCAAGGGGTAAGCTGAAATTTTCGAGCAGTTTGTTCGGGCAGAACGTGACAAAATATGCCGCCGGAGCCCAGCAAAAGGTGCAAGACGTGGTGCGCAGTTGAAAGTAGTTTACACAATGGGTGGAGATGTTTATGATGAGAGGCTCTCGGCAATAAACTTCAACCCTGCAGCAAAAGGGTTCCGATATAATATTTTACTTCTAGGTGATGTAATGAGTAAGAAAGAAAGTGACGCCAAGGTACAGACGATTTTCGGTAAGGAAAAAAATCCATCGTCAATTGAACCGAAAAAATTGACTCTCGACAGTCCGTTAAAATTTCGCTGTCACCCGGGGGTACGATGTTTTACCGCCTGTTGCGGCGGCATCAAAATAATTCTCACCCCCTATGATATTCTGCAGCTGACCAGAAGACTGGAAATCCCGGCCCATGAGTTTTTGCATACATATACTCTGCCGACCTACCTTGAAAAAACCGATATGCCGGGTGTTATGATCAAATTGCGGGAAGAGGACAATAAATGTCCTTTCGTCACCCCTGATGGATGTACCGTGTATACCGATCGTCCTACCGCCTGCCGGTATTATCCCGTCGGCATGGCTGATTTCCATGAGGGCGGTTCGAGAGACGCCGACGGTGAGGAGGTTAAAACGGCCGAAGAAAAGTTTTTTTTCACGGTCAGGGAAGACCATTGCAAGGGTTTTGAAGAAGATAAAAAATGGACCATCCGTGAATGGCGGGCAGACCAGGGGGTGGATGTCCGCGACGAGATGAACAAGGAGTGGTTGCGACTGGTCATGCGGCGTAAGTCCTATGGTCTCCAGGCCACCCTGTCTGAACAGGCAAAACGGATGTTTTTCATGGCTTCTACCGATATCGCCACTTTCCGTAAGTTTGTTTTCGAGAGTTCCTTTCTCGACACCTATGATTTGGATCAAGAGACTATCGACAAGATCCGGGAAGACGATGTCGAATTGATGCTTTTTTCTTTTAAATATCTGGCAGCAACCCTTTTTGGCGCCCAGACCTTGAATATAAAAGAGGAAAAAATTAAGGCGAAGGTGGCCCAGATAAAAGAACGGCAGGATGAAACCGTTCTGCAGTCGATCAAGGAATATGAGGAATTGAAAGCCCAGACCGCTGCCCAGAAGGTTGGTACCGGGGTTCTGAAAAAATAGTTTAGCAAAAAAATAATAAAAAAGGCCGCGTGGTAGTTACCACGCGGCCTTTTTTGTTTATCGTGCTGACTTCTTGATACCGCCATTTGCCGGTATCAAGAAGTTCTGAAGAAGAATTACTCTGCCACTTTTACTTCAACTTCAGGCTCAAGGGCTGCGGCAAGGCTCTTGAGGAATTTCAAGCTGTGCAGCACGTCTTTCTGCGATTCGGCAAGAAGTTCATCGGCCTTCGTCGGATTGACCCGCTTGAGCGTACGGTAACGGTTTTCGCCTAGGGCGTAATCTGCAAAGCTGATGCTTGGCTCGGTTTTCGAGTCAATGATCAGTGGATTTTTGCCTTGAGCTTCCAGCTCCGGATTGAAACGGTACAGCGGCCAGTGACCGCAGGCCACGGCCTTTTTCTGCTGCTCAAGGCCAAGCGCCATGTTGATACCATGGTTTATGCAATGGGCATAAGCAATGATCAGTGACGGTCCGTCGTAGGCTTCCGCCTCGGCAATTGCTTTTATTGCCTGTGCCGGATTGGCGCCGATGCTGATTTGCGCAACATAGACATTGCCGTAGGTGGCGAAGATCATACCCATATTCTTTTTGGGCATTTTCTTGCCACTGGAAGCAAACTGCGCGGTAGCGGCACGTGGGGTGGATTTGGACATCTGGCCACCGGTGTTGGAGTAAACCTCGGTGTCGAGTACCAGGATGTTGACATTCTCACCGGAGGCAAGGACATGATCGACGCCACCGTAACCGATATCATATGCCCAGCCGTCACCGCCGAAGGCCCAGACAGATTTTTTGACCAAAAAGTCGGTGAGGTGTAACAGGCGACGGGCGATAGGCTGACTGTTGCCTTCGAGAGCCGCATTAACCTCGGCAACCCGTGCCCGCTGGGCCTCGATATCCATCTGGGTAACCTGTACTGCCTCGAGGATAGCCGTGGTCAGATCCTGCTTGACGATGCCTGCTTCGGTAGCACTGGTCAGAAGCTCAACAGCCTGATTGCGCAGCTTGTTGACGCTGGTACGCATACCGGCACTGAATTCGGCATTGTCTTCGAACAGTGAGTTGGCCCAGGTGGGTCCACGGCCATCGCTGCGTTTCGAATAGGGCGTCGTCGGGAGATTGCCGCCGTAAATAGAGGTGCAACCGGTAGCATTGCCGATGTACATTCTGTCACCGAAAAGCTGGGAGATGAGCTTGATGTACGGTGTTTCTCCACACCCGGCACAGGCGCCGGAGAACTCGAACAGCGGTTGTTTCAACTGGCTGCCTTTGATGGTTGCCACGTTGATGTCGGCCGGATTGATTTCCGGCAGAGAGAGGAAGTATTCAACGTTTTTCGATTGAACAGCCTTAACTTCCTCACTGTTTGGAATCATCTCAAGCGCTTTGGTCTTTGCCGGACAGACACTGACGCAGAGGGTACAGCCGCAGCAATCTTCGGTGAAAATCTGCACGGCAAAACGTTGGCCTTTAAAGGACTTGCCGACGGCATCGATAGACTGGAAGGCGGCCGGGGCGTCTGTTGCTTCAGGGAAGACCTTGATGCGGTTTGCCGCATGCGGGCAGACCAGGGCACATTGACCACACTGGATGCAGTTTTCCGGGATCCAGCGGGGAACGGCGACGGCAATGTTACGTTTTTCGTACTGGGTGGTGCCGGTCGGCCAGGTGCCATCGGCGGGGATTTGCGAAACTTTCAGTTTCGTTCCGTTGCCTTCAATGATCTTGGCGGTAACTTCCTTGACAAACTTCGGGGCATTCTCCGGTACTGTCGGCGGCATCTCCTTGCCGTCAACCGTGGTGCCGAGGGGGACTTGAACGATATTCTTTACTGCGCCGTCAACCGCGCTGTAGTTCATCTCGACAACTTGGTCACCCTTCTTGCCGTAGGTCTTTTTGATGGCATTTTTGATGGCTTTAATGGCTTCATCCTGGGTAAGGATGCCTGAAATCAAAAAGAAAGCGGTCTGCATGATCATATTGATGCGTGCGCCGAGACCAAGAGCGAGTCCGAGGGAAACGGCATCAATGATGTAGAACTTGGCATTCTTGTTGATCAGATCACGCTGGACTTTTCCAGGCAGTTCATTCCAGACGGTATCTTTGTCGAAACTGGTGGTCAGCAGAAAAGTGCCGCCTTCGTCCAGGTTGCCGATCATATCAACCTGCTTGAGAAAGGCGAAGTTGTGACAGGCAATAAAATTGGCCTTGTCGATCAGATACGGGGCAACAACCGGGTTTTTACCAAAACGCAGATGACTGGTGGTGATTGACCCTGATTTTTTCGAGTCATAGACGAAATACCCCTGGGCGGAGTTATCGGTTTCGGTGCCGATGATCTTGATGGTGTTTTTGTTGGCGCCAACGGTACCGTCGGAACCGAGACCGTAGAACATGGCGCGGTACACATCCTTGCCTTCGATGTTAAAGGAGGCGTCGTAGTCGAGGCTTGCGAAAGTTACGTCATCGTTTGGACCGACGCAGAACTTGTTTTTCGGGGCCATGGCATCCATGTTGTCATAGACCGCCTTGACCATTGCCGGGGTGAATTCCGCGGAACCAAGACCGTAACGACCGGAAAGAATGACCGGCGGATAAATGGAACTGTTCGTTTCAGCCGCTTCGCCGATTGCCGCACGAACATCGAGGTAGAGAGGATCGCCGGGGGCTCCCGGTTCCTTGGTACGGTCGAGCACGGTGATACGTTCCACGGAGGAAGGCAGCGAATTAACCATGGCCTTGCAGTCGAACGGACGATAGAGGCGAACCATGACCATACCGACTTTCTCACCCTGGGAAATGAGGTAATCGACCGTCGCGGCCACGGTTTCGCAGCCTGAACCCATCATGACAACGACATTTTCCGCATCGGGCGCCCCATGATAATCAAAAAGATGGTACTGGCGACCGGTGATGCCGGCAAATTTATTCATGGTCTCCTGCATGATTGCAGGGACCGCATTGTAGTATTTATTAACGGTTTCACGACCGGTAAAATAGACATCCGGATTTTGCGCGGTACCGCGAATGGTTGGGTGATCGGGGGAGAGGGCTCTGTGGCGGTGCTCGAATATCAATTCTTCATCGATCATTTCGGCCATTTGATCCAAACCGATTTCTTCAATCTTCTGGATTTCATGGGAGGTCCGAAAGCCATCGAAGAAATGGATGAACGGGATCCTCGAGGCGAGTGTCGCCTGGACGGCGATGAGCGCCATATCCATGGCCTGCTGCACATTTTCCGAGCAGAGCATACCGAAACCGGTCTGCCGTGCGGCGTAGATATCACTGTGGTCGCCAAAAATTGACAGCCCCTGGCAGGCTATGGCCCTTGCGGTTACATGGAAAACTGTCGGGGTAAGCTCACCGGCAATCTTGTACATATTGGGAATCATCAACAGCAGGCCCTGGGAAGCCGTGAAGGTTGTGCAAAGAGCTCCGGTAGCAAGAGATCCATGGATGGAGCCGGCAACCCCGGCCTCGGACTGCATCTGGTTGACGACAGGGACGGTGCCCCAGATATTTTTTTGCAGGGACGCCGACTTGGAATCAGCTTCTGCAGCAAGAGGGGTGGAGGGAGTGATGGGGTAAAGTGTGATGACCTCACTCGTGGCATAGGCGACATGGGTGCACGCCTGGTTGCCGTCAATTGTAACCATCTTTCGCGACATAATGTGTTCTCCTTTGTTATTTCTGTGAGTTGTGCCAGCAATGTGGCGGAAACTGCCGAAATAGTGTATTTTTCCTGAGGGTTTGTGCCGTCGTGTAAGAAACACCCGGTGATAATAGTATAAGGTGCACCGAATTACAACAACTACAACGATAAATTTCGTTGGCCACTCTATGTTAAATTCGCAGCCGCGGCAACAGATGATAATTATTGATTGGTATTATAAGTAAAAAAAATTAAGGGTCAGGCAGTTGCGGCTTTTGCTGGATTGTCAAGCAACGATGGCCCTGTTGAAGATTTACGCATTGAAAGGATAGATATATGGTGCAAATTCAGGATCCGGATCTGGAAAAATTGCTTAATTTTCTTGCCTCGCAAGAGGAGTTTGTCTTTCTCGATACATCACAGCCGGACCATGAAAATGTTGAATCACTGTTATTTCTTAGGCCGGTCGATCGGCTGCTCTGCCGGGTCGGTGATGATCTTGAGCAGTATCTGGCTGCTCTCCAGGAGCGTTTGACAAACGGATTCTACCTTGCCGGCTGGGTTGGCTATGAATTCGGGGCAATGCTTGAAGGAAGGATCGGGGTGAAGATTAGCCCTGCCGCCGATAATCAATTGGTGTTGGCCGATTTAGGGGTTTTTTTTAAACCACAGAGATTTAGCCATCATACAGGTGACAACGATTTTCCTTTTGGCGCCGATTGCCGGTCCATCGAAGGAACATATACTATCTCCGATCTCCGGCCAAATATGGAGAAAGAGGAATTTTTGCAGGGGCTCCATCAAGTGCGGCAATATATCATCGCCGGTGACACCTACCAGGTGAATTACACGATGAAGCTGCTTTTTGATTTTCAGGGTTCCGCCGAAAAACTCTATGCCGTGTTGCGTAAGAATCAGTCAGTTGCCTACAGTGCCTATATCCGGCACGGTGAGGAACAGCTGTTATCCTTTTCGCCGGAGCTGTTTTTTAGAAAAAAGGGCGACGAGATCACCGTCCGACCAATGAAGGGGACGGCGGCAAAGGGATATAATGGTCTGCAGGAGCAGCGCAACAGCCGCGAACTGCATTATGACAGTAAAAACCGAAGTGAAAATGTCATGATTGTCGACCTGCTGCGCAATGATCTTGCGCGATTGATGCATGGCCATGGAGAGAGCCGCGTCTTCGTCGACTCACTGTTTGATGTCGAGTCCTATGAGAGTCTGCTGCAGATGACCTCGACAATAAAGGCCAGGAGTACGTCGACAACCATGGCTAATCTGCAGCTTACCGAGCTGTTTCGTGCCTTGTTTCCCTGCGGCTCGATAACCGGCGCGCCGAAAATCCGCACCATGCAGATTATCGATGAACTGGAAAAAGAGCGACGGGGGGTGTATACCGGGGCTATAGGCTATTTCGGCCCGGACGGATCGGCGGTCTTCAGTGTGCCTATCCGTACGGTTCGATTGCAGAAAAATTCGGGGGAAATGGGCATCGGCGCGGGGATTACCCATGATTCGATCCCCGAGGAGGAATGGAAGGAATCTCTCTTGAAAGGCCGATTTCTCACCCATGCCCAACCGGACTTTCAGCTGTTCGAAACCATTCTCTGGCGGCCTGAAACCGGCTACTGGCTTCTTGAAGAACATCTTCTGCGCCTGGCAAGTGGGGCGCATTTTTTTAGATTTTCCTGTGATTTGCCAAGGATACGCCTGCTGCTGCAACAGCAGGCCAGCACATTGTCCACAGCCACCATGTACGGTGGCTGCCATCGCCTGCGTCTGGTCCTGGCAAAGGATGGCCGGGCATCTCTTTCGGCTGTACCGTGTACTGCCCCGCTGCGCACTCAGCTGCCGGTCAGGCCGGAGCAGGAGGATATCTCCGGCTTGGCAACAATCAATTTTTCTCCCCAGCGGATAGATGCCGCAAGCCCGTGGCCTTTTCATAAAACCACCATGCGTACGCTGTACGATGCGGCATATAAACAGGCGCAGGAAGATGGCTTGGTTGATTCTATCTTCTGCAATACTGCCGGGGAGGTAACCGAGGGATGCATCACCAATATAGTGATTTACCGGGCAGGTACCTATCTGACGCCGCCGGTGGCAAGCGGTCTGCTGCCCGGGGTGATGCGCGGCTATCTGCTGACGGACACTGCTGTTCCGGTCGTCGAAAAAGTGCTGACCCCGGCGGATGTCAGAGCCGCCGAGGCGATTTTTGTCTGTAATTCGGTACGCGGCCTGGTGCGGGTAAAATTGCAAGAGCCTCCAGCCTGAACAAGCCAGGCTCAGTGCACCATTGAATCGTCCTGCTCCGCGGAGATATGCAGCGGCGGTAGGAGGAGATTGTGCTGCTCTCCCAGCTGCCGTACCGCTGTCATAAACGTTGAGGGCAGGGGGATTTCTCGTTCTTCGATAAGAAAATCAAGTTCTTTGGCCCGGAGCAGGGTGGTCGAGCTGTCACCGCCTTCCTGATGATCGCACAGGGTCTGTATGCGCAGGGCATCGGTGAGAAGTTCACGAAGAGGAGCCTGTTCCTCTTTGATGTTCAGCAGCTCCTGCTCAATGGTTCCCCAGTTTTCCTGACTAAAACGGACAAATTTCTTCTCCGGATTCTGCGTGCCGAAAACCTCATTGGTGATGGCGCCGGCGAGCATGGTAAGATGCATTTTATCCAGATCCGGTCTCTTGCGCATCAGATTGGTCCGTACTTCTTTGTAGAGAACCATCTGCACGAGGCTGACTCCTTCCCGCAACGACCTGACCAGCTGGGATTTTTTTTCGGCTGTTTCCGTTTTCATTGTCACGCTGTTATCAAAGAATAATTTTTATTGCCGGGCTGCATTGTAATTTTTTATAAATTTTCAGCCGGACTTCTTCACTTGGAACTTCGAGCTCTGCATTGAGACTATGATATTTGCCCTTGGAGCTGGTGTGCGAATGGCTGATTCTCACCGGCAGAGGAAAGCAGGCGGAAACGATGACGTCTTTAAGCAGGCTGCAGTCGATGCCAATTACCCTGTACGACCAGGTACAGGGGTATGCTATTTCAGGTCGCTCGGGTGGCTGCTGCAGCGGGTATCGGCGATCGAGTATCATGTTTGTCCTTTTGATAGGTTGTGTTGGCGTCCTCTGGGAGCCTATTATCCGACAGACTCCTGTGGAGAAAGAATCAAATTCAAAACTAATAATGAATCAGCCGGCAAGAGTCAAGGAAAAGACCGATCAGGGCACTGCAGGGTATTCATGAGAAATGCGGGGCTATGGAAAAACATAGCTAATCGTATGCAATACTCTTTTGAATAAACTGGACGCAGATGATACAATCAACCCAGTACTGTTTAACGGCAGGAAAAGGCAGCAGGAGCAGCAAAAGATATTTTATCAATTGATCCAGGTAAACGGCAAAAAAACCAGGACTCTTTACTGAAAATCAGTATCTTGAAGAGGAATCGTCATTGGAATCAAGCGAAAAGCAAGCAATACTCGACACACTGCGTGAGAGTCAAGCCCAGAAAAAAGCGATCTTCGACGGTTTCAGTGGGATTCTTATCCTTTTTGATGACCAGATGAAGGCCCAGTGGGTCAATAAGACGATATATCTCAAGTATCCCGATGCCATCGGCAAAACGTGTCATGAGATCTTCTGTGCCAAAAATGACAAATGTACTCTGTGCGCTTTTAACAGGAGTCTGCAGAGCGGCAGTATTGAATCGAGTACACAGCGGATTGGCGTTTTCGGCACAGACGGCGACGAGACTGTTTTCGACATCACCGCGTCTCCGGTAAAGGGCAAAAACGGTGAGGTTTCCGGTATGATCGGCATTGCCGAGAATGTGACGGAACAGTATCGGCTGGAAAGGCAGCTGCGGCATACCCAGAAAATGGAGGCTATCGGTACCTTGGCAGGCGGCGTGGCCCATGACTTTAATAACGTTCTTACGCCGATAATGGGCTACTCGGAAATAATACGGTTGAAATTGAAAAAAGACGGCTTTGGTGACAAGGTCGTTTACGATTATCTCGAGGAAATTCTCAAGGCATCAAAGCGAGCAAAATCCCTTGTCGAGCAGGTCCTGACTTTTTCACGCAGCACGGAGAAAAAAGCGGTACTGCAGTATATGCATCCTATCGTCAAAGAGGTGATGAAGCTGATGCGGGTTACCCTGCCGAGCACCATCGTCATCAAGGAAGAGGTCAATGAGCAGTGCGGGCGGGTGCTGATTGACCCGGTACAGATTCACCAGGTCCTGATCAACCTCTGCACCAACGCCGCCCATGCCATGGGGGGGCGACATGGCGTGCTCACGGTTAAGCTTGACAAGGTTGCACCGCCTGTAAACGGCAGGGACTCGTTGGAACTCACGGTGTCCGATACCGGCAGCGGTATACAGGAAGAGTTTCTCGATAGAATATTTGAACCCTACTTCTCGACCAAGGAGAAAACCAGGGGGACCGGCATGGGCCTGGCCATGGTGCATGGCATTGTCAGCCGTCAGGGAGGGAGCATTACCGTCGAAAGTGTGCTTGGCGAGGGTTCCGTCTTCCGGGTATATCTGCCGATAGCCCAGAAGGAGACCGTGGTTGAGCAGGTTTTATCTCTCGGGGAGCTGCAGGGAGGTGCCGGCAATATCCTGCTTGTTGACGATGAAGAGCAGGTTGTTCAGGTGACCGGTGAAATTCTTCAGAGCCTCGGCTACAGGGTGGTGGGCAGAACACTGTCACAGGATGCTCTGCAGCTTTTTTCCAGGAGACCCGAAGAGTTTGATCTGGTCATTACCGATCTGACCATGCCCGGCTTGACGGGGCTGGAGTTGAGTGAAGGCCTGAAAAAATTACGCCCGGATATTCCTATTATTCTCTTTACCGGGTATTCGGATCAGGTTTCACAAGATGATGCTTATGCGGCAGGTATAGACGAGTACTGTATGAAGCCGATATCAATGCGAGCGCTGGCGACGGTTGTCGGCCGGTTTCTTGGAACTGCTCAAGATACCGGCCAAGGTGCCCGTCAAGGGAGCAAGCGCACCTCTTTTAACGGGCCGCCGCGTTCAGTAAACTGATCTGATCGTTCAGGGTCCACAGGTCGTATATATAGCCAAAACCGAGCAGCCCGCCTGTGCAGAGATAAATCAGGCCGGTTATCCATTTGCCCATATACATTCTGTGGATACCGAACAGGCCAAGAAAAGCCAGCAGCAGCCAGGCGAGATTGAAATCAATGTGCCCTTCGTGGTAGCGGATATCCGCCTCGCGGTTCATACCCGGGATGAGAAAAAGATCGATGATCCAGCCGATAAAAAATAATCCCAGAGTGAAAAAATAGAGTGTACCGCTGAGCTGCTTGCCATAGTAAAAGCGGTGCGCTCCGAGGAACCCCAGAATCCAGAGAAGATAGCCGACCAAAAGGGAGTGTGTGGTGTGGTTATTTGTTGCCATGGCACATGAGGAGTGGTTGTTTGAATTTTTGGATTCGGCTCCAGGCCTCCTCCAGTCGAGCTTCGGTTATTGTTCCTTCGTCCAGCTTCCGCAACAGAGCATCGATCACTTTAGAGAGTATAAACGGATCACGATCAAGATTGTTGCCGATAATGAGGAGATCCACCCCGGCAGCGAGTGCTTTGCAGCAGGCGTCCTCAAGGCCATAGTGCCCGGTGATCGCTTTCATCTGCATGTCATCAGTGATAACAACACCATCAAACTGCAGTCGCCGCCGAACGAGTGTCTGTATGGTTGCGCGGGACAGGGTGGCCGGGTATTGCGCATCAAAATTTCTATGAAACAGATGTCCGAGCATGATCGCCTCGATCTGACCGGTACGTATAAGCTGTTGGTATGGCACGAGTTCGTCTTCCTGCCAGGTCTCGGTAATGTCAACAAAGCCAAGATGTGAGTCGGTGCGGGAACTACCGTGACCGGGAAAGTGTTTCAGACAGGAGAGAATTCCCAGCTGTCTGTGTTCTCTGATCCAGGCCGCAGCATGGGCGGTAACGACGGCTGGGTCCGCGGAAAAACTGCGGCCGTATTTGCCGATTATCGGATTTTCCTGATAGACATTGAGATCGACCACCGGCGCTAGATTCAGGTTTACACCAATATCGCCAAGCATCCGGGCGGTTTGTCGTGCGCTGGCAATGGTGGCATGCAGATCAGGGGAGTTGCCGAGTTGAACGGCAGCTGGTGTAACCGGGAAACCTCTTTCTTGCGTAAAGCGACTGACGTGGCCGCCTTCTTGATCTACCGCCACCAGAAAAGGTTCATCCGACAGTTCCCTTAAAGATGCCGTAAGCAGCCTTAGTTGCCTGGTATCTATGATATTATTTGTTTTTTTTGACGAGGCGAGGCAATGGTCAAAAAGAATAACTCCGCCTAAATTTCTTTTGCAGATATCTTCGCCAATCGGATCCTCAGCAGTGACCGTGTCACCCGAAAAACCGAGGAGAAAGAGTTGACCGATTTTCTGTTCGAGAGAGAGTTGCGTCATTTTTTTCCGCACGTAATGGTGTTTCCTGAATTGCCGCAGGTTGTTATGTCTTGAGGAGTACTTTCAGAGAGCACAATTGTCAAAGAAATTTTCGGGGGAATATTACTGTCAATAATATGACAGTAATATGACAGAGCAAAGAAGGGAGGGGCGTTGAGAGCAGGTGGCGGGGGTTCACAAAAATTTGAAGCGACTATTTTATTGAAAAATAATGCAATAATATCAATACTATGATTGTTTTTTTGATGGTTTGTCGCTTTTTGGGTGTGACGTCGATGGTATAAAAAGTGCATAAGAGTCCATAGAGAAATAAAGGTAAAGATTTTTTGCTGACAGCCGATAATTACATAAGCATAAAAAATCTTTTAAAATGAACAATATTGAGGAACATCGCTCATGACTCTTAGAACGCAGGAATTTCAAATATCCGGATCGAACCTGCAGCAGGCGGAGTTGGAAAAGGTTATGGTCGAGCTGGATAATGTCAAAAAACAGTCAGAACGACTCGATCTCACTAATAAGCTGCATGCAAGAATGGCCGGGGTCCTCAGTCTGACGGGAATGATTGAAGCCTATTCCGTCTGGCTGATGCCGTTGGTCAACCATGAATTGATCGGCTACAACAACAGCAGCCGCAAAAAACGACATCTGTTCTGTTCCGGTCATGGACCTAATAGGCGTAAAGCCATTGCCTTTGCCGAACAACTCATCGAAAACAAGTCACCCTTTCAGGGTTCCTTTACGAAAAAAGATGGACGATGTGCTTATAAGTGGATTTTTGAAAGTGTCGATGACGCCGGAATCCTGTTGATTCTGAAAAAAGGGCATGCGTTGTCGCCTGAGGAAATAAATCTCATCAATCATTCTCTGGAGATTTTGGCCGAATGTCTACGCCGCGGGCTTGCCTATGAGGAATTGTTCGAGCGGGCTAGCAATGACGCGCTCACCGGCCTGTCCAACAGACGGGTATTTGACGAACGCATCTCTGGGTTGATAGAAAGTGCCAAGCGGTACCACCATCCTTTGTCGATGATCTCCATGGATCTGGATAAATTCAAGATGATTAACGATAACCTCGGCCATCAGGTGGGAGACGAGGTGTTGAAGTCCGTAGCGCAGGTATTGAAACAGGCCGTTCGATCAACTGATCTGCTTATTCGCATGGGTGGCGATGAATTTCTGCTCATCCTCGACAACACCGACCTGAGAAGTGCCAGAATTTTGGCGGAACGATTGTGTGTCGCGGTCGATACGCTGAATATCTGGGCGGACGATGCAACAAAACTGGGTGTTTCTATCGGGCTTTCACAACTCAAGCAGGAAGAATCTCTGAAACAGTGGCTGGAGCGCACCGATGATATCCTCTATCATGCCAAGGCGGAAGGGCGATCAAGGGTTGCGGTAGAATAGCTTTTCCGTACCATAAAGATTACCAGCAAACGACAAAAAAAAGGCCGACTCTCAACAAG
This sequence comes from Desulfocastanea catecholica, assembly GCF_054657295.1. NCBI lineage: Bacteria > Pseudomonadati > Thermodesulfobacteriota > Desulfobulbia > Desulfobulbales > Desulfobulbaceae > Desulfocastanea > Desulfocastanea catecholica. Next base: position 27,633 of record NZ_BAAHYZ010000016.1, on the reverse strand, counting down.
TCGGCCTTTTTGTTTGTGTTGATAAGGATAAAACTGCCTGGATGTTATTCGCCGGTCTTCTTGAGGGCAATTTTGATCGGGATCGCATGCAGCGACCGGCTGTGCTGCTCGGTATAGCCGAGGCTCCAGTCACCGCATTTGCAGGTGTCACCGAGCAAGGTATCGAGGTCGCGGACAATGCCGGTAATGTTGATAACAGGGTGGCGGGAAAAAACCTGGGGCAGCCCCTGGGTAAGGTTACAGGCCAGACAGCAATTTGGGCGTTCATGCAGGAGCAGTTCCATGATCAGGGTGCTGCCGTCGCATTCCCGATATGCCAGTTCGATATCATAGGCTCCCTCGTCGGCATCACCAAACAGGGCTTCAAAAAAATCATTGGCCCGGTCTTTTGGAAAAATCTTCTCTAAATTCTCTTTGGTCAGAATGGTTTTGAAGGTATCGGTTGTCATGGGTTGCGTTATTATAGAAGGAATGGTGGAGGAGGCGAAGAGCCGTTGAACATAAAAACAGCGACAAAATAATATACCAGAGCGGGCAATTATGTCAACCGACGTTGCGGGGGGAAATGGCCTGTGTTAAAGTAGCCGCCATGAAAAATGATCCCTTATCGCCATCACCCTGTGCCGTCTCCGGTGTTATCAATCGACAGGAGCTCAACGATGCACAATATGCAGCAGTAACAACAACGGAAGGTCCGGTGCTGGTTATTGCCGGAGCCGGAAGCGGCAAGACAAGGACCCTGGTGTACCGCGTTGCTCACCTGGTGGAAAAAGGTGTTGCGCCCGAAGCGATTCTCCTTCTCACCTTCACCAGGAAGGCCAGTCAGGAAATGTTGTGGCGTGCCGGCAGACTGCTCAATGAAAACTGCAACAGGGTCGTCGGCGGCACCTTTCACGGGGTAGCCAACATGCTGCTCCGGCGCTATGGTTCACGCATCGGTTTTGGTTCGTCGTTCAGCATTATTGATCGATCCGATGCCGAGGGCATCGTCAACCTGTTAAAATCGTCGCTTGGCCTTGGCAAGAAAGATAAACGCTTTCCCTCCAGGCGTGCCGTTATCAATATGATCAGTGGATCTATTAACCGGTCCATCGACCTCGAGAGCCTGGTGCAGGATCAATATGCCCATCTTGCCGACCACCTGGAAGATATTCTCACCCTGAACAAACACTATCAGGAATTTAAGTTTGACCACGGCCTGATGGACTATGACGACCTGCTGGTCAACTGGAAAAGACTGCTGACCGAGTCGCCGGAGGTACAACTGGCCGTATCGGAACGGTTTTCCCATATCATGGTCGATGAGTATCAGGATACCAATCTTATTCAGGCCGATATCATCCGCCTGGTCGCCCATACCCATGATAATGTCATGGTCGTCGGCGATGATTCCCAGTCGATCTATTCTTTCAGAGGTGCTGATTTTTACAATATCATGCGTTTTCCCAAGGTGTTCCCTGACACCAGGATAATTAAACTGGAAGAAAATTATCGTTCGACGCAGCCGATCCTCTCCCTGACCAATGATATTATTAGAAATGCTGCGGAAAAATATACCAAAACCCTCTTTAGCCGTATTGAAGGTGATCTGCGGCCGGTTGTTTTTGCCGCTCGGGACGAACGGGAAGAAGCGGCTTTTATTGTTACAACCATCACAAAGCTGCTGGCAAGCGGGGTGGTGCTGCAGGATATTGCCGTGTTGTTCCGCTCGAGTTTCCACTCCTATAAGCTTGAATTAGCCCTTGGAGCGAAAAATTTCGAATACGAAAAGAGAGGGGGGATGAAGCTGACCGAGTCCGCGCATATGAAAGATATGATTGCCTTTCTTCGCGTGCTGGTCAACCCGCAGGATACCCTGTCCTGGAACAGGATCCTGCTCCAGCTGGAAAAGGTAGGTCCGGCAACCGCCCAGAAAATTTCTGCAACGATTGCCGGCGCGGCCGATGCACTCGAGGCCTTGAAGCTCTACAAACCTGGGAAAACATGGCAAGACTCTTACGCACGACTGGTGCAGCTCTTTGTCGATCTGCATGCCGGTACGCCGACCCCTTCCGCATTGTATGAGATGGCGCTCAACTATTATCAGCCTATTTTTGAGAGGATATATATCGACGACTTTCCGAAACGTCAAAAGGACCTCGATCAGCTGAAAAGCATTATGGGCGGCTATGGCGATCTGCAGAGTTTTATCGATGACACGACGCTGGATCCCCCTGAGGAGATTGGTACGGATGGCCAGGGAATGGACAGGCTCATCCTATCGACGATACATTCCTCCAAGGGATTGGAATTTGACGCGGTCTTTGTCATCGGGGTGGCGGATGGTCGTTTCCCCCATGCCTCGGCAACCTTCGGCGAGCAGTGGGAGGAGGAGCGGCGACTGCTGTATGTGGCGACCACCAGAGCGAAAAAATATCTCTATCTCACCTATCCACAGCAACTGATGACCCTGGACCGGCAGTTTCGCAGAGTCGGCATGTCACCTTTTTTAACCGAGTTGAGCGGCGGACTGTTTGAACGGGTTACGGAGAGGTCAGCGGGTGATCGTGACGCTTTTGCCTTTCAGGCGAATTTTTCATCTTCCTCAGGTGAGACCGCACCGCCAAAAAAGAAAAAACAGCAGAAAATGGAAATGACGGATTTTTCCGTGGGGAGGAGAGTGAATCACCAGTTTTTTGGCGATGGCACGGTAACGAAACTGTCGAAGGCGCGATCGCTCGACATCCATTTTGACCGACATGGCTTGAAAACCCTTCACCTGGACTACGCAAAACTGACAATTCTGTGATACATGGATATCTTGCTTTCGGCAGGATGCAAAAACCTCACTCACTCGACAATAACATATCATCATGACATATCAAGACGTTCTGACTCATCTCGATGCCCTGCAGATGCATAAAATAAAGCTGGGTCTTGAGGCCATGCAGTCTTTTTTAGAAAAAGTGGACCGACCGGAAAGTCGTCTCAAGTTTGTTCATGTTGCCGGAACAAACGGCAAAGGTTCGGTCTGTGCGGCGGTCTCCGAGGTGCTCGGCCTGGCCGGATACCGGGTGGGGGTGTACACTTCGCCCCATCTGAGCAGCGTGCGGGAAAGATTCAGGATCGGCAGCGACTATATCAGCGAGGAGACCTTCACCGAATTTGGCGCCAGAATCTGTCAGGTTCTCGGCGAGGAACAGATTACCTACTTTGAATTCACCACCGCGCTTGGCCTGCTCTGGTTCGCTGAATCGAATGTCGATCTGGTTCTCCTGGAGACAGGCATGGGCGGACGGCTCGACGCCACCAATGTGGTCACGCCGCTGCTCTCGGTCATCACCAGTGTCAGCATGGATCATGAGGCGTATCTTGGCACGAGTCTCGTCGATATCGCCGGCGAGAAGGCCGGGATTATCAAACCAGGAGTTCCGGTGGTGTCCGGGGCGGTTCATCCCGAGGCGGCTGGAGTGATAGAGGCGGTCGCTCAAACTAATGCTGCACCACTGTACGTCCTTCGTCAAGATTTTGACTATGCGGTGCAGCCCGACATGACCTGGACATGGGCCGGTGGCAACGCTTTTGCAGACTGCAAAATCGCCGGGCTACGCAGCAGTCGTGCAAGTCTTGCGCAGCAGGAAAACGATTCGCTGTCCATTGCCGTACTAAAGCTGCTGCAAAAAGATGGCTTCAAGGTGAGTGAACAACAGATTCGCCAGGGGCTGGCAGGTGTCAAATGGCCGGGGCGAATGGAGTGTTTTGACCAGGAGTATCCCTCCACCGCAGGCGGCGATAATGCAGGAAACAGCAGGAAGGTTCTCCGTTATCTCCTTGATGGGGCACACAATACCGAAGGTGTCAGAAATTTGTCACAAACCTTGAGGGAGAAATTTCAATACAAAAAACTTATTGGAGTGTGGGGCGCCATGGTCGATAAGGATCTTGCCGCAACCCTTGATCTGATTGCGCCGCTTGTCGATGAATTGATCATAACGCAGCCGGATGGTGAGCGAGCCGCCACCCCGGAACAGATCTATGCCATTGTCCATACCGAACAACAACGAAAAGCCCGATGTGTCAAAAAAGTTGATGAAGCGCTTGTGGCGGCTCAGGAGACGGCCGAAGCGGGAGATCTCATTGTTGTCGGCGGCTCGCTCTATCTTATTGGAGCAGTACGCCACCTCTTGCTCGGTGATCTGGTCTAGTGGCAAGGGAGTTTTTTGATTTCGATGCACCGGCGGATGCAGAGATCCGTGCCGAACGCGGCAAGGCGAGAGATTTGCGAAAAACCAGATGGTGGCAGCAGAAAACCGCCCCGGGACTCTGTCACTACTGCGGTAAAAAAGTTCTCTTCAAGGATATTACCATGGATCATCTGGTTCCCCTTGCACGAGGCGGTCGTTCGACCAGGGATAATCTGGTACCCTGCTGCAAGGACTGCAACAATCTGAAAAAAAGTATGCTGCCGCTGGAATGGCAGGACTATCTTGAAAGAGTGGCCAAAAAGAAGGAATGAAAATTTGCATGAAATTCATTTTCTTGTCGCTTGTTTGGCCGATTTCGTTTAAAAGCATTGAGCAAATTTCATAATTTGATTATTTTTTTCTCATGGGCGGGTAGCTCAGCTGGATAGAGTGTCGGCCTCCGAAGCCGAAGGTCGCGGGTTCGAATCCCGCCTCGCCTACCAGTATATAAAGGCATCTAGCGATTTTCGTTAGGTGCCTTTTTGCTTTTGTCCCTTTGTTGAAATAGCACCTGAACTGAGTCCATTCGGCGTTCACTTTGCTTAATCTTTCGGAAAGCTCACCCATATAGTAGGCCAGACACATTCCCTCTCTTTATTTCTGTTGTTTGTACCTTCTTGCATTTTACAGAACAGCGCTGTTTTTTATCGATCGATAGGCACAGCTGCAACACTATTGACGGAACACTTTACCTTCCCTCAGAAAAGTAAAACTTGACAAATTGTATTGTTAAATATAGTTTTGCGCAAAACAATATTGTGAGATTGTTTTTCCTATGGAGCATTTCGTCTAGGAGGCTGTCCGAGAAGAGGCATTTTTTCTCAGATCAAGGCATTTTAGAAAAATAACAACAGCCATACGTAGAGCATCGGAGTCTACGCTTACCGATGAGCATTGGTTTTTTTCTGAAATACCCGGAGAAGAGGAGAAAGAGCATTCTCGGACAGTCTCCTGGTGAAAGTGCTGTGTGTTCGTCAATGGAGTTAAACGAAGGAAGTGGTAATCGACACAGAGAAGGTTACTGAAAAGAGATATGGTAAAAATAGCGATTAAAGACCTCTATAAGGTTTTCGGTTCAGATCCTGAAAAAGGATTGGAATTATTGAAGCAGGGGAAAAACAAGGATGAAATTTACGATAAGACCGGTCTTACCGTTGGGGTGCAGGGAGCCAGTTTTGAAGTAAATACTGGGGAGATTTTCGTCGTCATGGGCCTGTCCGGTTCCGGAAAATCAACTCTTGTGCGCATGCTGAACAGACTCATTGAGCCGACATCAGGAGAGGTGCTGGTCGATGGTGAAGATATTTTGAAGATGGATAAAGCCGAACTGGTAAGATTTCGCAGAAGCAAAACCAGTATGGTTTTTCAGTCTTTTGCTCTTATGCCGCACCAGACAGTCCTTGAGAATGCGGCGTTTGGACTTGAACTGGATGGAATGGATCAGCAGGCTCGTGAGAGTAGAGCGAAAGATGCCCTGAAACAGGTTGGTCTTGAAGGCTGGGAAAATGCATATCCTAATGAACTAAGCGGCGGCATGCAGCAGCGCGTCGGTCTGGCACGGGGCTTAGCTGTTGATCCGGATATTCTGCTGATGGATGAAGCCTTTTCGGCTCTTGATCCTCTTATCAGAACCGAGATGCAGGATGAACTGTTGAAACTTCAGGATCGACATGAGCGAACTATCATTTTCATCTCCCATGATCTCGACGAGGCATTACGCATCGGTGATCGCATTGCCATTATGGAGGGAGGCACTGTGGTGCAGGTCGGTACCCCTGAAGAGATTTTACAGAACCCAGCTGATGACTATGTCCGGGCCTTTTTCCGGGGAGTCGATCCGACCGGAGTTATCTCGGCCGGGGATATTGTTCGCGACACCATGCCCACCGTGATATGGCATACTCCCCAGGGCGGTCCGCGGGCAACCCTGGAGATGCTCAGTAATAAAGATAGGGAATTTGCCTATGTCCTTAATTCAGAACATCGTTTTCTGGGGGTAGTGTCAACTGATTCACTTCGGGATGCCATCGATAAAGGAAACGGTCAAAGTAAACTCGAGTATGCCTTCCTGCCAGATGCACAGTCTGTTCTGGAAACGGAAAGTCTCCAGGACATCCTGCCGTTAGTCGCTTCACATACCTGGCCCATTCCGGTTGTGGATGAAAATAATGTGTATCGCGGTGTCGTTTCCAAGAATCGTTTTCTACGCACCCTGTATCGGGCAGAAAACGGCAATCACTTTGAAGAACTTGCTGCATAAAAAGCAATTTGAGGGAGTTTGGCATAATGTTTAGTTTTGATGAAAAAATTATACCTCTCGATGACTGGATAACAGTGTTCATTGATTGGCTTGTTGAAGGATACCGGTGGTTTTTCCAGGGAATAAAATGGCCGGTTGAAGTAACACTTTCCGGGTTTGAGCATGCCCTGCTGGCAGTGCATCCTCTTGTTATCGTCCTGCTGCTCGGTGCTGTTGCCTGGAAGGCCTCAGGGATAAAGTTGGCTATTTATACCATCGCGACGATGTTCTTGATTGGCATGCTCGGTTTATGGGCGGATACCGTGATTACGCTGGCGATGGTTTTCGCTTCCGTGGTGTTCTGCACCATTGTCGGCATACCTCTTGGTATCTGGGCCGGTCGCAGCGATAATTTTAATGCAATGCTTCGTCCGGCTCTGGATGCAATGCAGACGACCCCCGCCTTTGTGTATTTAGTGCCGATCGTTATGTTGTTTTCCATCGGTAATGTTGCAGGGGTACTGGCGACCATCGTTTTTGCCATGCCGCCACTTATTCGCCTGACCAGTCTTGGTATCAGGGGGGTGCATCCCGAATTGGTTGAGGCGGCTCTGGCATTTGGCGCGACAAGTAGTCAGGTTCTGCTCAAAGTACAGATTCCGCTGGCGTTGCCGACAATTATGGCCGGCTTGAATCAGACGATTATGATGGCGCTTTCCATGGTTGTCATCGCGGCTCTTATTGGTGCCGGCGGCCTGGGTGCCCCGGTGGTTCTCGGTTTGAACACCCTTGATATCGGTCTTGCGACAACCGGTGGCCTGGCCATCGTGTTAATGGCTATAGTTTTGGATAGAATTACCCAGTCGATGGGTACAAAGAAAAAGAAATAAAGGAGAGATTATGTTGTTGAAAAAGATGATACTTGGCGCTGCAGTCGCAGCAATGGCAATGGCCGGAGCGATGAATTCACAGGCTGCTGCCGGTCATCCCGGAGAAGGTGTAACGGTAAAACCTGCAAGAGCTACCTGGAACACCGGTTTTTTCCAGGAAGCACTCGTAAGACGTGGATTGGAAACACTCGGTTATGATGTTGAAAAACCAAAAGATCTATCGAACCCCATAGCCTACAGGTCTATCGAGCTAGGCGATATCGACTACTGGTGTAACGGCAACTTCCCGCTGCATACGCCTCAACTACCCAAGAACTTCGAAGAGAAGGCCAAAATTCTCGATCCGATTATCAAGGCCGGTGGCATGCAGGGTTACCTCGTTTCCAAGAAGGAAGTTGAGAAATTCAATATCAAATCCCTGGACGATTTCAAACGCCCCGAGGTAGTCGAGGCTTTCGATGCGAACGGTGACGGCAAGGCCGACCTCACTGCTTGCCCTCCTGGCTGGGGTTGTGAAAAAGTCATTTCCAAGCATATGGAAGTGTTCAATCTCAAGGACTATATCAAGCCAAGTACGGCTTCCTACGAAGCAGGCATGGCTTCCGCCATCGGTGCATACAAGTCCGGCAAGCCCGTCTTTTTCTACACTTGGACGCCTAACTGGACTGTTTATAAGCTGAAGCCTGGTGAGGACGTCATGTGGATCAATGTGCCTGCCGAAGGTGACGATCAGAGCCCCGTCTCCGGTATTATGGGTGCAGTTTCCGATCCGCTTCGTAACGGCTTCATGGTCTACGATATCACTGTCGTCGCCAACAAAAAGTTCTTGGAAAGGAATCCGGCAGCTGCAACCTTCCTGGAGAATTTCAAGCTGACCATCGGCGAGGTCAGCGCCCAGAACACTCGTATGAATGAAGGTGAAAAGAGCCAGAAAGACATTGAGGGTCATGTTGATGAGTGGATTGCTAAAAACCAGGGAAAATGGGATGGCTGGATTGCTGAAGCCCGTATGGCAGCTGCAGAATAGTTTGAAATAGTCTCAATCAAGCGAGATTACCGCATTATCGAAGGACACAAATTTTGTGTCCTTCGAGTTTCATTTTTTTCAAAATTAAAATCTCTTCAAACAAAAAATTCTGGAACAGATGATAAAAAAGGAGTACTAAGCTGAAGGTCTCACTCATAGAGATCTTTCAGGGAGAGAATGATGGATGAAAGAAACAAGCAAATTAATGCAGTTACTCAAAAATTGCGTAATATTCTGAAAGGGGTGCAGGCGCACTCTAAATACGTTGAAAAATCATGTGGCTTGAGTAGTGCCAAGCTATGGATGCTTGATAAAATCGCTACTGCTCCGGGTTTAAAAGTGTCGAAACTTGCGGCCGCTCTTGCCATACACCCTTCGACCTGCAGCAATATGCTGGATAAGCTTGAAGAAAAACAACTCGTATCCCGTGATCGCAGCAAAACAGATCAACGGAGTGTACATATTTACATCACCGAAGAAGGTCGTCAGTTTCTTGACAAAGCACCCAAACCTGCCCAAGGCAAGCTGAGCAACGCTTTGGAGCAACTCACCCCCATCCAGCTCTCCAATCTTGAGACCGGACTTGACGCCCTTGTTCAGGCGCTGGCGCTACACATCAACGATAACGGTCTTATGCCCTTTCTTGGGGAATAAAAATTATTCTTCAAATACAACCTTAGCTTGCTTGCTTTTGGTTTTTTGCTCTCCTTTATTTCAGGTTTCGGGCAAACATTTTTATTGTCGCTGTATGTACCTTCCATTGAGCAGCTATTAAGCATAAGTAACACCGAATTTGGCGCAATATATGCCTTTGCTACCATCGGCAGCGCAGCGACTCTTCCCTTTGCCGGCGGCTATTTCGACAAAATTGGAACAAAACGATACAGCTTACTGGTTACAGGCGACCTGATATCGGCACTGCTTTTGCTTTCGTTCTCATACAACATTGCGATGGTTTTGGTTGCTTTTTACGGATTACGTTTGTTTGGGCAAGGACTTATGAGCCACACTTCCATATCGTGTATAGCAAGATATTTCAGCACCAATCGGGGAAAAGCCATTGGTGCCGCCAGTGTCGGTCATCCGGTGGGCGAGGCGGTTTTACCCATTCTCATAACTCTACTTATTGGAGGCGTTGGCTGGCGGGAGGCACTGCAGGTATCAGCACTTGCATGTGCTATAATAGTAGCGTCATTGATAGTTTTTCTTCTTAACCAATCGCAAGCCAAACTAAGGGCCTACCGATTGCAAGCTAGAGCAACACGAAAAAACCAACCAAAAATATCGATCATACACGTTGTGAGTGAAAAAATATTTTTGGATGATAACGCCGGTCATTTTCATGATCGGTTTTACCAACACGGCCATCTTCTTTTTTCAGCTCAAGCTGAGTGCGGCAAAAGGATGGAGTCCCGTATGGGTGGCCGCGTCAGTATCGGCCTTCGCAGTGGCCGGAGCAGTGGGCATGATAGGTGTTGGCCCGCTGGTTGACCAGTTCACGGCCAAAAGACTTTTCCCGTATTACATGATTTTCTATCTTCTTGGTTTGCTTACGCTCATTCTTTTTGAACACCGTATCGTATATCCCATTGCCCTGGCTCTCATAGGCATGGGACACGGAATTGGTAATATCATTAAGGACGCAATGCTGGCTGAGGTTTATGGCTCGACCATCATTGGGCAAATTCGCAGTATCTTTATTGCCGTGATGATTATCAGTACTGCCCTCGGGCCTGTTATCTTCGGTATTTTTCTTGATATGAATATTTCTTACGCCGCTATTTTTACCGGCGTATTCATAGCAACCGCTTTGACTTCGCTCAATGGCTGCAGACCATTACCATGATAACGGTAAAAGGCGGCCTGCGCGGCGAGGACTTGGAGTGAAATTTATGAATCCCTAAGGCTTTCTTCCTGAAAGGAGCGAAGAATAGGGAAATGTGCTGTCAATATGCGTCAGGTGCAGGAGGGTGAAGAATTATTATGAGAATACTACAGTTAGGTCATCTGAAGTTTCCTATAAAAGTCTCATGCCGCCATCCGCATCAGGGCGGTCACAAGCGTATTAACCATCGATTTGCGTGGAACTGGGCAAAGCATTGGAAAATCTTTGTCCAATGCTGCTTGGGCCACCAACCTTCTGACATCGGAAAAGGCGAAATGGTCGCGGCCTTTCACCGTATGCCGTCGCTGCGGAGTTTTCTGTAGGCGACAGGCGTAAATCCAGGTAAGAGATGTGGCCATCAAGCAGAAATCCAGGTGGTTTTTTACTGCTACCGGATTTCGGGTCTGGGTTTCGGCACTGCCGATATCCCTTTTCAGTTCTTTGAATCCGGTCTCAATCTTCCATCTGGCGCCGTAATACTCGATTATCTCGGTGATTGACAGGGTCAGGTCGGTGGAAAAGAGCGCAACCCATTGCGTCCGGCGATACACCCACACTACTTTAATTCGGCACTTAAGCGTTTTTTGCATGACAACCTGATCATAGGCTAAAACCTTTCGCACTCTGCCGTACAGGTTGACCGTCATCTCCCGAGCCCGCTCTCTATTTATCACGGCAAGTGACGATGTCGTACCAAGCTTGTCCCCATATTTTCTCGGACGACCGGCGCCTTTTCCCGTTAGTGGGAAAGGCACGTCAAAGAGATTGTTGTTCGAACGAAGCCGAGACAGCAAGTGGGCACGCTTCCCTATTTCTTTTCGCAAAGGCTTGAAGAGGCCGTTGTTGCCAAACCAGGAGTCGGTTACAACCATGATATCCGACTGGGAAAATTCCACAGCAACTCTGCCGAGCATCTCTACGGTCTGGATATGCTTGCTTTGGAAGTCAATTTTCTTGCCCTTGAATGTTGGTTTTTTTTCTTTGATTTCTGCTTCTGGCAGATAATACCGCTGACTAAGAGGCAGGCAGGCCCAGCGTCCCTTGATCATTTTGAGAAGGCCGATGGCGACAATATTCTGAGCCCAGGGATATTTTGACTGATTTTGCTTGGCTGCATGGTCAAACACCTTGGCGCAGGCAAGAAATCTTCTTCCCTGTCTTGGGATTGATATAATCGTCGAGGGCGATGATCAATCTGCCTCCTGTTTCCGGTTCGGGGATCATTTTCCACAGCCTCGGCCAGAGCCTATCCCAAGGAATCTTCGGAGAGGCCATAAAGGTGTAGTACCGCTTCTTGCCGATCTCGGCAAAACCGAACAGGATATGAAGCACTCGCAGCAAATTTGAGGTTCTGGATGAGGCAAATGGTAAGATGATCGCGAGTAGGGTGTGAAGAAACCAGGCGCTACGTTCCTTACCATTTTGGGATGAGGCAAATTCGTCTTTGAGTTCACTGAGCAGGGAGTGTAATATGAGCATGCGAGGTTCCTCTGGTAATTTGTTTTTGGAGAATTTATTGTAAAAGCTACTCTCACTCACAGGCGGCAATCAGCAGGAACAGGCATGGGTCGCGTCGATTTTTGCCGCTGCCGCCCGGTCGATAAACCACTGCAATGCACCGCCTGACGGACTGACCAGCTGCGCCGGCAGTTCGCGCGGTTCCTGTTGCCGGCTTGCTGGCCTGAGCACTTTTGGCAAGATATCCGCCTTGCCCGGGCCGACGGCCACGAAAAAGATCGTCCGGGCATTATTGATCAAAGGCAGCGTCATGGTCAAACGCACCGGCGGCGGCTTGGGAGCGTCAAAGACGGGGGCTATCCAGGCCCTGGTTTCGGCGAGGAGCGGATGATCCGGAAAGAGGGAAGCGGTGTGGCCGTCTTCACCGACACCAAGGAGGATCAGATCAAAACGCGGCATCTGTCCTTGCCGTGGACGCAAGACCTTTGCCACAACGGACGCATAGGTTTTCGCCGTTGCGACAGGATTGGCCGAATCGTCCATGGCATAAATGTGTTCCTCGGGAATAGGCACACGGCTGAAGAATCGATCTTTTGCCAGGCCGTAATTTGAGTCAGGACTACTCCACGGGACCCATCGCTCATCCGCCCAGAAAACATGCCAGTTCGACCAGTCGATGGTGTCGCGCAAGGGTTTGGCACAAAGACCGGGAGAGAGGATATCCAGGAGCGATCCTCCGGAAAGAGCGATGTGGAACCGCCCCCGTTGTGCGCAGGCCCTTGCCGCCAGATCGGCTACATGACCGGCCAGGTCGGCTGACAGTTCGACGCGGCTGGCATATATATTCACCCTGGGCGGCATACCCCTCTTTTCTTTTTGAAGTCTGTCAAACGGCAATTCCCTGTCCATTAAAGAGTATACGTATGTGATGACACCTTGCCGCCGTGGCCCGTCCAGTCGGTATGGAAAAATTCACCCCGCGGTTTATCGATGCGCTCATAGGTGTGGCCGCCAAAGTAATCACGCTGTGCCTGCAGCAGGTTGGCGGGCAGGCGGTCACTGCGATAGCCGTCATAATACGCCAGGCCGGCGACAATGGCCGGCATGGGGATACCGATTTCAATGGCCTTGGCGGCCACCCGACGCCAGCCGTACTGCGCCCGATGGATGGCAGTGCGGAAAAAATCATCAAGAAGGAGATTTTCCAGGAATGGATTCTGATCAAAGGCCTGTTTGATATTGTCGAGAAAGACGCTGCGTATAATACAGCCGCCGCGCCACATGAGGGCAATACCGCCATAGTCGAGGTGCCAGGCGTATTCGTTTGCCGCGTGGCGCATAAGCATATAACCCTGGGCGTAGGAGATAATTTTCGAGGCGTACAGGGCATCGTGGACATAGCCGATAAACTCCTTGACGTCGCCGCTAAAATCGGTTTTCGGGCCATCGAGTATTGCCGAGGCGCCGACTCGCTCCTCCTTCATTGCCGACAGACAGCGGGCAAACACCGCCTCGGAAATTAGGGTCAGCGGAATACCTTCTTCGAGGGCATTGATGCCGGTCCACTTGCCGGTGCCTTTCTGGCCGGCAGCATCAAGGATATTGTCTATCAAGTGGGTGCCGTCGGCATCTCTGTGGCCAAGAATATCAGATGAGATTTCCATGAGATACGAATCAAGCACCCCAGTATTCCACGCACTGAACACCGACTGGATCGCATCCGTATCCATACCGAGCCCCCGGCGCAGAAAATCGTAGGCCTCGCTGATGAGCTGCATGTCGCCGTACTCAATACCGTTGTGCACCATCTTGACGTAATGCCCCGCCCCTTCTTCTCCGACCCAGTCACAGCAGGGCAGGCCATCGACCCGGGCGGCAATGGCCTGGAAAATATTTTTCACATACGGCCATGCAGCAGGGTTGCCGCCCGGCATGATCGAAGGTCCTTTTCGTGCGCCTTCCTCCCCACCGGAAATACCCGTACCGACAAATAATATTCCTTTTGCCGCAAGGTCTTGCGTGCGACGAGTAGTGTCTGTAAAAAGGGAATTACCGCCATCAATGATAAGGTCGCCCGGTTCCAGGTGCGGAGTAATTTGCGCAATCAAGTCGTCAACCACCACCCCGGCCTTGACCATCATCATGACACGACGCGGTTTTTTCAAATGGCCGACCAACTCGGCGATGGAATCGGCGGCAATGATGTCCGTCCCCTGGGCCGGACCGGCAAGAAAGGCATCGACCGTTGTACGTGTTCGGTTAAACACAGCCACCCTGAAATTGTGGTCGTTCATATTCAACACCAGGTTCTGGCCCATGACGGCAAGGCCGATCAGTCCGATATCTGCTTGTGACATACTATTCTCCTGTTAAATTTTCGGGCAATGTCTATTGGCCAATCGTCCATACAACATCCTGATCCCGCATCAGATACAAAGCAAGGCAGGCCGCCAGCATGGGCCAGGCGGCAAAGAACAGGATATTCGATCCGCTATACGGTGCCAAGATACTGCTTATACGAGGAGACAGTTGATATGGCATGAAGCAGAAGCACCATCCCGTAGGAAATCCGTTTCATATAGCCAAGATTGTCGGTTTGCATAATGCATCTCCGTAGAAAATTTTATTTTATGGTATGATTATCCTGGATTTTTCATGAGAAATCAGGGTGATCAAGTCGTTGCTGTACATAAGCTTCCAGCTTACGCAGATCCTTAGTGAAATTTCGAATACCCTCGGCAAGCTTTTCCACTGCCATCGGGTCTTCATTATGCTTCCAGCGCATCTCTTTTTCCGAGAGAGTGTATTTTTTTATTTCCATCGCCTTGGCCTGTTGAGGGTCCAGTTTACGGTCGACATCTCCTGCCATGCCGGCCAGTTCGTCAAGCAGTTTAGGAGAAATAGTCAACAAATCACTACCGGCCAGCCCCAGTATCTGGCCGACATTGCGAAAGCTTGCCCCCATAATCTCGGTTTTGTAGCCATGATGTTTGTAATAATAAAAAATCTTTCGCACTGACTGCACTCCCGGGTCATCGTCAGGCGCGTAGACATCGATACCGTCCTTAGCCCTATACCAGTCGGTAATCCGCCCGACGAAGGGTGAAATAAGGGTTACTCCCGCCTCGGCACAGGCTACCGCCTGCGCAAAGCTGAACATCAGGGTCAGGTTACAATGGATTCCCTGCTTTTCAAGAGTCTCCGCGGCCCGAATTCCCTCCCAGGTCGAAGCCAGCTTGATGAGGATACGGTCCGAATCGATGCCGAATTCCTGATACATTGCCATCAGCTCGTTGGCCTTGCGGATACTGCCCTCGGTATCGAACGAAAACCGCGCATCCACCTCCGTAGACACCCGCCCCGGCACAATGGAGAGAATCTCGCGACCGAAAATGACCGCCAGCCGATCCATGATAAGAGCCTTGCGGGCTTCAGGTATGTTAGCCTTTGCTCTGCCATATTCCATGGCCTCTTCAACCAACCCACGATATTGCGGTAATTGCGCTGCGGCATAGATCAGGGAAGGGTTGGTCGTTGCATCCGTCGGTCTATATTCAGCGATTGCATCGAAGTCCCCGGTATCAGCAACAACGGTGGTCATCGTTTTTAATTGCTTAAGTTTATCCATAACTTTCACCTCAGTTGAGAAATTCGGGCTAATCATGTTACAATCCAGGTTCTGCCGTCCTGTTCAATAAGTTGCTTGCCCGCCAACGGTCCCCAGCCTCCGGCAGCATACCTTTGCAGAGCGCTGTCTTGTGCTTCCCTGCATTCCGCTTGCCACTTTTTCAACACCGGATCTAACAGCTTCCAGGAAGTTTCCACGCCGTCTTTTCTCCAGTACAGTGTCTGGTCGCCAAGCATGCAGTCGAGGATAAGATTGGCATAATCCCCATCCATTTTCGTGCCGAAGACATCCCGGTAGTCCAATTCCATCTTGAGCGGCGCCAGGCACATTTTCGCTCCCGGCACCTTTGCCTGTAAGAGAAGAGATGTTCCCTGCCGTGGTTGTATTTCAAAGACGAGTACATTCGGAGAAGGGTCCAGGTCTTTCAGATTTCGGGTAAACATACTGTGAGGAACTTTTTTGAATATCACGGCAATCCGGGTCAGTTTTTTTTCCAGCCTTTTTCCGGCCTGCAGATAGAACGGCACATCTTTCCAGCGCATGTTATCCACGAAAAGCTTCATAGCAAAATAGGTCTCAGTGCACGATATTGTCGCAACGCCCTTTTCTTCCCTGTAGGCCATGAGTTTTTTGCCGGCGGCTTCCCCTTTGACATATTGGCCTTTGATCAACTGTGTCTCCAGTTTTTCCAGGTCGAACTGCCGTATAGATTTCATGAACTTAACTTTTTCATCCCGCACGCTTTCAGCCGAAGCATCCACCGGCGGCTCCATACCCACCAACGCGGCTAACTGCAGCATGTGGTTCTGAAACATATCCCGCAACAGACCTGCCTGTTCAAAATAACCGGCCCGGTGTTCCACCCCAAGCTGCTCGGCAACGGTGATCTGCACATGGTCGATATAATGGCGATTCCAGGCAGGCTCAAAAATCTGATTGGCAAATCTGAACATGAGGATATTCTGCACGGTCTCTTTGCCGAGATAATGGTCGATCCTGTAGATTTGTTCGTCGGCAAGATGTTCGAGCAATTCCTTGTTCAGGTTGACGGCACTTTCCAGATCGTGACCGAAGGGTTTCTCTACAATCACCCGATGAAATGGTTTGTCATTCTGGTGCCTGGTTACCAGGCCGTTTTTTCCCAGAAATGAGACAATGTCCGCATAGAGCGCAGGTGGGGTGGCAATGTGAAAGACGAGATTACCGTCGGTGGCAAACTTATGGCTCAGCTCTTCTGTGTTTTCATGCAACTTGATATACCCGTCATCCTGGTCATAAGCACCGGCCACATAGAAGCACCGCATGGAAAAATCTTCCATTTCCGATTGTGGAATTTCTCCATATGCATGCCGGATCGACTCGATAACTTTTGATCTGAATTCGTCGTCGGTCATGAGAGAACGGGCAAAGCCAACGACAAAAAACCGGTCCCCAACCTTTTGTGCCCTGAACAGAGAAAAAACTGCCGGCAGTAACTTCCGCAAGGTAAGATCACCGGAAGCACCAAAGATGACATAGCCACAAGGAACTCCAGACACCGGTTCACAAGGTTCGGGATTGATCGTACCAGCCACTGAATTAACGTTTATTTTCATTTTTCATACCTCTCTTTATCGACATGGTATCTCTTGAAGATGGTCGGCCACGCTGCCGATGGTGCTATCGGAGGCAAGTTCCCTGGAGCCGCGCCAAAGGAAACACCACGTTCCAGTTCTGCTGCAAGCCGGTCCGATCAAAATTGGTAGAAATGTGCGTCATCACCAGGTCCTTAGCGCTACCATATTGACTTATAAATATCGTTGTATGACAATGCCTCCTGGCCGGCTGCTGGGCAGGGAGGCAATAGTCGCCGACACTCATTTTCGAGTCGGGCAAGCTTCAAGCTTGTTGTTCAGGTTTTTCCCTGATTACTTGGCGACCAGGGTTTTCATATAGGCAATAAGATCACCCATTTCTTCACCCGCCGGGTCAATGGCGACACCTCCCAACGGCTTCTCGATACAGACATTGACAATTTCCTCGACACTGTTCTTCTCCATGCCCATGATGGTATAGCTCTTCCGATCAAACAGATCATCACCAAAACCTTCCCCCCCCATCGTGACAGGTCATGCAGCTCTTGCCGGTTGTGCCGCCGCCAAGGATCGGGCTGGCAAAGCGAGCCTTGCCCTTGTAGACGTCTGCTGCATAAGCGAGGGTCAAAGTTCCTGCCATTACAAATACCGATGCGAGAACGAACATATTTTTTTCTTCATGACTGCTCCTTGTAGTGGTGGTTGGAATATATCAGGCGATTTCGCCTGACCGCGTTATCATGCAATAAATTTTTTAATCAGTGACGTAATCTTCCAGACCATGGCCATTTCTTATGCCGCTTCCGCCGGCGGCAAAATATCGCAGGGTATCTTCAAGGAATCGGCAATAACAGTGAAGCTTCTGAATAATTCAACAACCATCATCACCTCATTTATCTCTTTTTCACTTGCTCCAACCATCCTGGCCATACTTTCATGCGCCAGAGAACAATACGCACAATGCTCTACCGGTGGCATCCTTTTCCAACAATAATGCACTCATGCACCTTCTCCTTTTATTTGCCATGCTTTCCCGACAGTCGTCCCCACATAATAAGGATTCTATGTCACTTTTCGACGACAAAAACTCATCAGCCTTTTTCGTCGCCAGTAATTTCTGCGTACTCTTTGCCCTTGCGAAATGTTATACAATTATCGTCAATTGTAAATTTTCAGGTTGCAGAAGACAGCTTGTGAAGCTGCCAATGTGTCTCCAACTCTCTTGTTTTTCACCCTTCAAGAGGGTACTGAACTGAGTGGCAGGTTTTCTAGAGTAAAGCACTTTTGTTAATCAAAACGATAAACAAGCCCATTGAATTGATATTTTTCATGGGCAAGAAGCATCCTGATCGCCTGAGCAAAAACCTGCTTACTGAGATTCATATTCTCAGTTAATACCTCGATGGGAGTTGGTTGATCGTGCACCCCATTGGCATAATCGACACCATAACCTAACAGCACATAGGGAATCTCCAGTTCGCCGGCCAGAATCGCTTCCGGACCGGCGGTCTGACTTACCGCATCGGCGTAGTTTGCGATAAATTTAATCTCCTTTTTGGAATTCAAGCGCGGGCCATTGACGTAAGCGTAGGTGAGATCCGCTAGGACGTCTTCGCCTATCAGTACCTTTGAGACGTCGAAAAAAGGCGATTTAAAAAGATAGTGACCTCTGCCGACCTGATTCTCTTTAGTGAAAAATGTGCAGTGACTCCCATCCGGCAGACGGTTATCCGGATAGAATATATCATTGAAAATCAGCAGCTTTGCCAAAGGTAAAGCTGGATTGGTAAGGCCGACAATTGAGGTGGCGATAATGACTTCCACCCGGGCCTGTTGGCAGACATGGATATTGGCCTTGTGATTGATCAAGTTGGACAATAGCGCATGGTTTTTTTTATGCCGGGCGATAAACAATACCGACCTGTCGCCACAGATGCCGCAAAGCGCCTGAACTTCGCCAAATGGCGTGACTATTTCAACCTCTCGCGAATCCTTCAGCTCCGGAAAATCATAGAAGCCGGAACCGGTAATGACCGCCGCATCACAAGTAAACATAGTTCTCATCTCTCCTGTTTTTCTGTCGTGCCCTGGCACGAACTGCCCGAACCCGCTGTGCAGCCATAACAGTGATTGGCAAGAACAATGGTACGGCGCCCTATCACTTCCCGGTGAAATTCGCTTACATGGGCATTGGATTCTATCGGCAGCCCCAGCATCTGGTTGAAATCGCAATCATACAGCTGCCCGTCGTAGCTGACCGAAATGGTATTCCTGCACATGACATTTTCGGCTGCCGTGGAATTGAAAGAATCGATTAACTCTGTCATATATTCCGACAAGGTATCATTTTTTTGCAGGTGCTCGAGGTACCGGCCGACCGGCATGTTAGTGATGCAGAACAGCTCGTTGAAGTAAATCCCGTGATCTTTCAAGAGCCGTGATTTATATTCACGCGCCAGCGCCGATTGTGAGCCGGGCAGATAAAAGCCGGTTGGGTTATGCACGAGGTTAAGTACAAGACCGGAATTTGCTTTACCGTATCCCCTGGCATTTAATTTCCCGATAACCTCGACTATCGTCGTAAAGGCACATTTGCCACGCTGTTTGTCTGTTCCCTCCGCCTTGTAATGCGGCAGAGAGGTGACAATCTCGACGTTATTTCTGACGTAGGTATCGATAAAATGGCGATACTTATCCTCCAGCAACAGCGTCAGATTCGACCGAACGATGAGTCGACGCTTCAGTTGTGCAGCCTCATCGAGGAACCATTTCAGGTGTGGATTGATTTCAGGTGCGCCACCGGTAATATCGATGGTTGAGATCTCATTGTCCCTTAAGATTTTAAGGCAAATTTCCATAATAGATCTGGACATTATCTCAGTACGATGGGGACCGGCGTCTACATGGCAGTGCTTGCAGAAAAGGTTGCATTTTCGACAGATATTCATCTGAAAGACATCCACTCCCGCTGCCTTTATCGGGTATTGTCCTCTTGCCGCCAATGTATCGATGAATTTCTGCCGGCAGATGTTATCCAAAGCGGACAACTGTTCATGGGCATCCATCTACATCTCCTTTTTCTTGACAATCTTGCGCATCTGGGTGGAATGGGCCAGGGTAATTCCCGCCATCATGGCGGCGCCGACATGAAAAACCTCCATCATCTCTTCTTTGTCCACGCCTAATGAGAGGCATTTATTGGTATAGGCGTCGATGCAGTAGGGACAGTTTTGCGTCGCGGCAACGGCCAGGGCGATCAGCGTTTTTTCACGTTCGGTGAGTTTCCCGTCACCCGTGGCCTTGGCGTAATAATCAAAAAACTTCTGCGCCTCATCACTTGTCCATTCGCCGATATTGGGAAAATCGGCCAAATCTTTCGTTTCGTAATATTGCATGGTTACCTCCATTTATGGTGTCGTTAAAATTCTTCATCTGTTCGCATCAGTAGATATCTCTTTCGCCTATTTCAAGGCTTGCCAATTTTTTCAGATATGGTCTTAAGTCTTCTTTTTCGCCGTATCGGGGATAGTCGTGCATCTTGAGATACGGTCTTGAGTTCACTTCAAGAAAAATGGGCTTCCCCCGCTTGCCACCGTTTTCTACAGTCGTGCGGCAAGGATGGCGATATCCATCTCCCCCGTTTCCGTTACATGTATCTTGATGAGGCGGTTGGTCCCCAGTCCCAAAATATTGGCTGCTTTTTCCATGGAATAGTGGGCATCGGCACTGACGAAAGCATAGATGTCTGTCTCGCCGCAGAGGCCGTTGGCCTTGGCTTCGGGGAGTATCTCATTTCGAGCCGACATCATCGCCAGCATATTGGCGTTACTCGAGCCGGTGGTCATCCGCCCTTCACCATTTTTAAAGCCAACCAGATCAAGAATTTCATTGATCATGTACTTTTCCTTCAATGTGGAAACCGGTGTTCCATGAGATATCATCCTTTTGCATCAAAAAAACATCTGTCGGTCATTTAATGACCTTAATCCGTGCTGTTAAGTTTCCAGTCGTACTCAAGAAACCTGATGGCTACATTGCCGGCAACCAGCTTTCCGGCCTCGGCATCGTCAAGCCCCAGGCTGTCCTTATACAGTGACAGAAACTGTGCCAGGGTGGCCGCACCGCGCCAGCCCCGTTCAAAATCTTCACGATACCATTTAAAGATGCTGGAAACCTGCAGTTCACCGTCACTCAGCCTGTTTCTGCTCCTGTCCGAGAGGAACAATGCTGTGGCCTCCTCCAGCTGCTTATCCAGGATGTCTCCCCGGTAGGCCTGGTTTCTCAGAGCGGGGCAACCGATGCTGGCGCAGTTGACGGCAAAATGAATTCGCGGGTCGTTATACCGTCCGGAGCCCCGGATGAGGCCGTGCTCGATGTCATCGAGCGAACGTTTTTCACCCAGCAGGGGAATGAACTCTTTTTTCCAGGGTGACTGGAATAAGAACCCCAGCTCTTTTATCGATTGCAGGTCGGGGTACCTGGTGAGAATCAGTTCAACGGTCCAGCCGTTATAGGCGTTGATCAAAAAGGCCAGCTGCTCGTCCTTTGGCCAGGAATCAAATTGTGCACGGCGTATCTTTGCCAGCCGATCAAAATAGTCGGTCAATACCTGTCTTTCCCTGGCCATAGCCTGGTAATCGACCTTGGTAGCTTTTCCTCCTTCATAGACCACCACATTGTTTTTCAGCAGGCCATCCCACTGACTATGATCGAATGAGGCCGCGTCGGCACTAACGGCGCGCATCACCAGCATTAAAATTAATATAGAACGCAGCATGATTTATCTCCTTTTCCAGGTATGGTACTTCTCCAGCAAAGCCAAAAGTTTTTTTGGTGCATGAGCGCGCTTCCATTCGCCCGCCACGTATTTGTTGGCCTCGGCAAGGGTCGGGTAGGTATGGATCGTGGCCAGGATTTTGCTCAGTCCGAGACCATGTTTCATGGCCAGCACGAATTCCGCCAGCAGATCGCCTGCATGCTCACCGACGATGGTGACACCCAGGATGCGGTCTTTACTGGGTACGGTCAGTACCTTGACAAAACCGCGGGCCACACTGTCGGCAATGGCCCGGTCAAGATCGTCAATGCCGTAGCGGGTCACCTCGACGGCGATACCACGCTCGCGTGCCTCCTGTTCATTCAGGCCGACTCGTGCCACCTCGGGATCGATAAACGTCGACCAGGGAATCACCGAGTAATCCGCCCTGAATTTCCTGAATTCGCCGAACAGGGCATTTACCGAGGCATACCAGGCCTGATGGGCGGCGGTGTGGGTGAACTGATAGGGGCCGGCCACGTCGCCCGCGGCAAAAATATTCGGATACAGGGTCTGCAGATATTCGTTGGTCACCACCGTTCGTTCGGTGGCAATGCCCAGCTCCTCCAGGCCGTAACCCTGCAGCCTGGCGATCCGGCCGACCGCGCAGATGAGGGCGTCAAATTCGAGGCGAAGTTCCCGGCCTTCGTGTTCGGCGACGATGAATTTCTGCTCACCGTCCCGTTCGCAGCGCAGCGCCTTGTGTCCGGTCAGGACATGAACCCCGTCTTTGGCCAGAGATGCTTCGGCAATCTCCGAAACCTCCTCGTCTTCCCTTATGAGAATTCTTGGAGCCATCTCTACCTGCCATACCTGTGAACCCAGCCTGGCAAAGGCCTGGGACAACTCACAGCCAATTGGCCCGCCGCCAAGTACAACCAGCCTTGAGGGTGCCTCATCCAAGGCGGCGAAAGAATCCCATAGGTTGTCACTGGTAAGGTAACCGACATCATCGAGTCCGGGCAAAGGCGGGACGAACGGTTGAGCCCCGGCAGCAATGACGATCGCCCTTGAAGTTAAACGTTTGGTGCCGCCGTCATTGAGGGCAACTTCGACAGTCCAGGGATCTACCAGTTTGGCATAACCGGAAAGAACCTCAACCCCGAGACTGGTGTAGCGTTCGATGCTGTCGTGGGGTTCAACGGTGGCGATCACCCGATGCACCCTGGTCATTACCTGGCGAAAACTAAAATTTGGCTCAACCGCCTCAAGGCCATAGTCGTCGCCGTGGCGGATGTGGTGGGCGAGTTTGGCACTTTTGATTAACGCCTTACTTGGCACGCAACCGTAGTTGAGGCAGTCGCCGCCCATCTTGTTCGCTTCAACCAGGGTCACCTTGGCCTTAACGGCGGCTCCGATATAGGCGCTGACCAGTCCTGCCGCACCCCCGCCGATGACAATCAGATTGCGATCGAAGGTTGCCGGTCTTGCCCATTTGGCAAAGACCCGGCGCTTTTTCAGCCACTCGACGGTTTTCTTGCCGAGGAGCGGGAACAGCCCTAAAACGGCAAAGGATATCATCAGTCCCGGTGATAAGATGCCACTGAGACTGTCAAGCCGGGCCAACTGGGTACCCGCATTGACATAGACGATGGTACCTGCCAGCATGCCGACCTGGCTGACCCAGTAGAAGGTCCAGGTCCGAATGGGGGTTAAGCCCATAAGCAGGTTGATAATGAAAAAAGGGAAGATAGGCACCAGGCGTAAGGTGAAGAGATAGAAGGCGCCTTCCTGTTCCATACCTCTGTTGGTGGCCTGCAGCCGATTGCCAAAGCGGTTTTGCACACTATCGCGCAGAATGAATCGGGCAACGAGAAATGCCAGGGTCGCGCCGATGGTTGAGGCAAAGGAAACAATCACTACGCCCCAAAGCAGACCGAAAAACGCTCCCGCCGCCAGGGTGAGCACCGCGGCCCCCGGCAGAGACAGTGCGGTAACGGCAATATACAGGGCGAAAAAACCCAGGCCGGCCAGAAAAGGAGATCCGCTGCGCCAGCTGTCCAGTTGAGCCTGGGCCGCCTTGATACCTTCCAGAGACAGATACTGATCTACATCAAAAATCCAATAGGCGGATACAGCAACCACTACTGCAGCAGCAATGAAATATTTTCTCATGATATTCTCTCTGGTTGTTGACAAGTGAAAAAAAGAACCCTTTGCATACTCTGTCGCGGAGGAGGGATGATTCCTTACATAAAAAAGAACGAACGTTGAAAATTGACGGCTTCAATCTTTGGTTTGATTTTTCTTATTGATAAGCTGACGAAGTCGTTCTTTGGCCTGTTCATCCATGGTTATGGAAGAATATTTGGCATCGGAAGCTCGACTACGGATAAGTCGGCGCATAAGATGAAGCTGTTTTTTATACCTGGCGCAGTGGCGGCACATAAGAAGGTGGAATCTCACACCCAGCCGTCGGCCGGGGGACAGCTTGCGATCCATCGACTCCGAGACGAGACGTGCTATTTGCCGACAATTGAACATCCACATTTTCATGGTGTTGTCCTCCGAAAAGATTCCTGTGACCAATGTATGACTCATTATAATGCCGCCTTGGCAGATGGGCCTTGGGTAAAGGTACCCGTAGATTAGTCGCGCTGATGCTCAAGACCTTACAGATTTTTTTCATCAAGGAAGGAACATGCAAATTTTCCTTTATCGATAAGTAAGGAAAATTATTTTCACACGACATATGTAAAGAAGGCCGAGTACAATCCAAAAATACATGCGACCTGTACTTTTTAATATAAGCCAGGAGGAGAATAAGTCATGAAAAAGACAGTATTAATTACCATGATCATGATCGTAACACTCATCTATACTGTAAGTTTTTGTATAGCGTCCCAGGTGGTAACCGAGGGTGACAGGGTCTATATAGTAGACCGTAGCGGCGATCGCTGGGATGTCACCCAGGCGCGAAAACTAGGTTTTATCCCTCAAAAGTTCCAGCATGGTATTGGTAAAAACGCTTTTACCCCCTTGCGGGATGAGGTTTTTGGAGACGAGCGGGTCTCGGGGGTTCTCGATACCCGAATTATCGGCATCTCGATTGACGACAATGCTCACGCCTATGCGGTGAGTCGCCTCAGACATCACGAAATTGCCAATACAACCCTTGCTGGTAAGGCAATTGCTGCCGCTTACTGACCACTGGTCGATCTGGCGGCCGTGTACAGCCGCACTTTAAACGGTAGGGATCTCACTTTAGCGCCATCCGGCTGGACGTATAAAAACACTTTTGTCCTCTACGACAAGGAAACCAAAAGCCTGTGGTATCCGTATAAAAAAGGGTTCCGGGGAATATGTGGCCACTATTTCAACCAATATTTGCCAATGCTGGAATCAGAAGACAGCAATTGGCGGAAATGGATGAACAAACATCCCGGCTCGAAAATCATGAAATAAGCCACCAGCTACAGCCGAACGACAATCGACCTGAATGCTTCAGGAAACAGATGGGTAATTGGATTTTTTCTTAAAAACGAACTGGATCAAATGAAAATACTTCAAAAAATCGGTGCACAATTAGCTCACTATCTCTCAAGACCACGAAAAGGCAACACGAAGATTGCCACCAGTAGTCCTGAGAAGTTGTCAGGTTGTCTTCGTCCGGGTGATGTGCTCCTGGTGGAAGGGAACAGCACTTTCAGCACAGCAATAAAATACCTGACTCAATCCAGTTGGTCACATGCCGCTCTCTATGTCGGTGATGCTCTGCCGGTCGTAAAAGATGGTGAGGAACAACCTGTACTTGTAGAAGCCGACATAAATGATGGGGTC
The DNA here is from genome assembly GCF_054657295.1 of Desulfocastanea catecholica. NCBI lineage: Bacteria > Pseudomonadati > Thermodesulfobacteriota > Desulfobulbia > Desulfobulbales > Desulfobulbaceae > Desulfocastanea > Desulfocastanea catecholica. The sequence continues at coordinate 2,113 of NZ_BAAHYZ010000016.1, read as the reverse complement.
CGTAGTGTGGGTTTGTCATTTTATTCCCCATTCCATACCCGTATCTGCCGCCCTGTAGGATTAAGCAAAGATGAAGTTGATGAGCTTGTCGGTTATGTCGTAGCACGACTGGGTCACAAATATGATTTGCGCAATATTATTGATCTTGCCAAATATCTCTTTCCAGTGCCTCCAGTACCGTTACGTTTCAGAAGGCGTTTACTGTCTTTGGGCAGCGCCGATCCAACCCAGGCGATCTGTTCTTCCCTTATAGCCCAGGCCTTCCAATCGATAAAGTATCCAATTTTGCCGGAAATTATTGCCCAGCAGTCGGACGATCCTTCCTGTTTAGCCTGTTACAAGGAAATGCATCGAATTCGACACTACAGCCTGTTCACCCCAAGAGACTTTGATGTTTCACCATATTTTCAGATAATTAAACCGACGGTCGAATATGGATTTGATCCCCATACGTTTCCATGGAGCGAGGAATCAGGCAGCCAAACGTTCAACTAGGCCGCATTTCTCATGAACATTGTGTTATCTTGTCCCTTGGAGAGATGCCACTGGCCAGTGCAGCTCAATACAGCGCCTCATCGCCAGTCGCGCCCTATGCATCAGTACCCAATAATTAGTCGGGCTGATCTCGAGGATCTTACAGATTTCTTCCGCTTCCTCACCCTCGATTTCCCGGAGCCTGAAGGCATCGGCCTGTCGCTGGCCAAGCGCGGCAATGCACTCCATAATGATGAGCATGAGTTCCCGCTGTTCATAGTTTTTCTCAGGATTATCCCATTGACCAGGTTTGACCCGCCAGTTTCCCCGGGCATCGAAAGAGTCCTCAACCTCGCTTTCCCTGATGACGTCAATTGAACTCGCCTGGTGCCGATATTTTTGTCGTAAGTGGTCGAGCAGTTTGTGTTTAAGGATCCCGATCAGCCATGTTTTGCAGGCCGATTCGCCACGAAACCGGCTATTGCCAAGGCTCGACAGGGCAGCGACAAAAGTTTCCTGAACCAGTTCTTCGGCAACAGCCTTGTCGGCAATACGGTATAATGCATAATGAAAAAGGCTATCAGCGTATAGATCGACCCATGTCTCCGGATTGGTGTTTTCTTCGGCTGTTTGAGCTTCTTCATGAGTAGTGTTCATCTGCTTTTTCTTCATGTTGATGTTGAGAAGTGGTTAAACATCTCTGCTCCCGGAATGAGCCAATGAGAGAGCTGGTTCTTGCCTTAATGAGCCATCCCGATAAAATACGGACTCTGTTTTACTTCTCCACGGTAGATCGTTATGTTATGAGCATCAAAAGCCATCATTGCCCCATCCGCGCCAAAATAGGTCAGATCATACTGACACATGATAAGACTGTTCTTACCCGTCAAGAGGTGATTGGCCTTAGCTTCAAGCCTGGTTATTTCATCCAGCTTCCAGCCTTTTTCAACAGCCCACATCATGTCGCCCAGAAGTCGGAATCCTTTGCCGATCGGCACATTTTCGATGGCCGAAGTCAGAAATTCTACTTGCTCATCAAAATCAGACCGCCCACTGTCTAAAATTATCTGCTTATCATTTTTGAGTTTGTCCACCGGGAAACCAAGATCATTAAGGCCTGAAAGAATTTGTAATAATTTATTTTCAGTGGACAGGATCAATAGAGATTCACCTCGGGACAACCCGCAACTCAGGTATTTAATGCCCTCGGCGATACACTTATCGGAATCTTTGTAAAAGTGGGCGATATGGGAACAATCTTCGACTGTGGTATCACCGATACCAAGCGGTACAAGTCTTTCACTCGTTCTAAGAACACTTTCCAGGTCTTGCCTGGTAAACCTACGTTCATTTTTACCGCCTACCCGATAACATTTCAGCTTGCCGGCATTGGTCCAGCGCCTGAGTGACATTTCCGAGACTTTCAAAAAAGCAGCAGCTTCTTTTATAGTAAGTAATTTTTCCATTCCTTTTCCCTGTATTGGTTATGTACAATAATAGTATAACCTATACGATGATATACAAGTACTGTTAAATATAAACATTGGACTGAAACACAGCCTACAGTGTTTCACTGCATAAAACTTTCAACTTGACATCGCCTGAATTGATGAAAGATGGATACCCTTAGTTGCGCGTC